>JAEUHP010000271.1 GCA_016795295.1 Planctomycetota bacterium
GCTCGGCACCGTGCCGAGCCACCGGGCCCTGGCGATCTTCCGCGCCCGCAAGGAGGGTTTCCTCGAGGCGCAGGTGGCGATGGTCGCCCAGGACCAGGAAGAACCGCAGCCGCTCACCGACGATCCGACGCAGCGCGGCCAAGCGTTCGTGATGGAACGCTTCGGCATCGCACTGCAGAACCGCAAAGCCGACGGCTGGCTCGCCGACACGGCGCGGCTCGCGTTCAAGGCCAAGATCGCCCTGCACCTGGAGACCGAACTGTTCGGCACCTTGCGTGAACAGGCCGAGGAACAGGCGATCGCGGTGTTCGCGGCGAACCTGCGCGACCTGCTGCTGGCCGCCCCCGCCGGACCGAAGGCGATCCTCGGGCTGGACCCAGGGCTGCGCACCGGCGTCAAGGTCGCGGTGGTCGACCGCACCGGCAAGTTGCTGGCCACCAGCACCGTCTACCCACACGCGCCGAAGGACGATTGGGACGGCGCCCTGCGCACGTTGGCCGCGCTCTGCCAGCAGCACCAGGTGGCTCTGGTTTCGATCGGCAACGGCACGGCCTCACGCGAGACCGACAAGCTGGCGCAAGAGCTGATCCAGAAGGTGCCGCAACTCGGCATGCAGAAGCTGATGGTCAGCGAAGCCGGCGCTTCGGTCTATTCGGCCAGCGAACGAGCGGCAGCCGAGTTCCCGGATCTCGACGTGTCGCTGCGCGGCGCGGTGTCGATCGCGCGGCGGCTGCAGGATCCCCTGGCCGAGCTGGTCAAGATCGATCCCAAGGCGATCGGGGTGGGCCAGTACCAGCACGACGTGAACCAGAGCAAGTTGGCGCGCACGCTCGACGCCGTGGTCGAAGACTGCGTGAACCACGTCGGCGTCGACCTCAACACCGCCAGCGAAGCCCTGCTCGGCCGCGTCGCCGGCCTGTCGCCGACCCTGGCCAAGAACATCGTGGCGCATCGCGACCAGAACGGCCCGTTCCTGACCCGCAAGGAACTGCTCAAGGTCAGCCGGCTCGGGCCGAAGGCGTTCGAGCAAGCCGCCGGTTTCTTGCGCATCCAGGGCGGCGAGAATCCACTGGACGCCAGCGCCGTGCACCCCGAGGCCTACCCGGTGGTCGAACGCATCCTGCAGCGCACCGGCAAGGAAGTGCGGGCCCTGCTCGGCGACCGCGCACTGCTGCGCACCCTGCGGCCCGCCGACTTCACCGACGAACGCTTCGGCCTGCCGACCGTCACCGACATCCTGGCCGAACTGGAGAAACCGGGCCGCGACCCGCGGCCCGAGTTCAAGACGGCGACCTTCCAAGAGGGCATCGACGCGATCACCGACCTGCAGCCGGGCATGCAGCTCGAGGGCGTGGTGTCGAACGTCACGGCCTTCGGTGCCTTCGTCGACATCGGCGTGCACCAGGACGGTCTGGTGCACATCAGCCAACTCGCCGATCGCTTCGTCGAGGATCCGCGCGAAGTGGTCAAAGCCGGCCAAGTCGTCAAAGTCAAAGTGCTCTCGGTCGACGTGCCCCGCCAGCGCATTGCGCTGACCATGAAGTCTGGGGCGGCCGTACCGTCCGGCGGCGGGACGGGCGGGGGTTCTGGCAGTGGTTCTGGCAGTGCCGCAAACGGCCCGCGGCACGGTGGCGCTCCGGGTCCTCGCTCTGGCGGCCACCCCGGGCAACGTCCGGCGCCGGATCGCCGCCCGAGCCCCGCGGCCCCGCGCGACTACGGCCCCGCCACCACGCCCGCGGCGAACCCGCTGGCGGCGCAACTGTCGAAGCTGAAGTTGAAGGGCGGGTGACCGGGTCGGCGTCGGCACCTCACCAGCAGAGCCCCCTTGGACCTCAGGCAGTGAGGCCTGCCAGCCGGCCAGTGGCGAACGCCGCCTGGAAGTTGAAGCCGCCGATCGGCCCGTCGACGTCGAGCAGTTCGCCGCACACGAACAGCCCCGGGACCCGCCGGCTCTGCATGGTGCGCGGATCGACCTCCGCGAGCGGCACACCGCCGCGCGTGACCTCGGCGTGGTCGAAACCGAGGCTCTTGGGCACCGGCAACCGCAGATCCTTGAGCGCCGCGACCAAGCCCTGCCGCTGCACCCGCGTCAACGCCGCCAGCGGTCCGGCGGCCCCGACCAACGCGACCAGGGCGGCGCGCAACCGTTCGGGCAGGTGCTCCGGCAGGGCGCCCACCACCGCGCGCGCGCCGTGCGCCGCCGCGGCGGCTTGCAGCATCCGGTCGAGCTCTTCGCGCGACTGGCCAGGCGCAAAGTCGAACGACACCCGGCCCGCCCCGTGCAGTTCTTCGAGGTCGCCAGCCAGGTCCATCGGGGCGGGGCCCGACAGACCGCGGTGCGTGATCAGGATCGGCCGCGTGCGGTTCAGCAGGATCCGCCCGGCCGGATCGAGCACGGCGATCTGCACGCCGTGCAAGACGATGCCTTGCAACTCCCGCAGCCACGGTGTCTCGAGCCACAACGGTGCCAACGCCGGCACGGTGGGCACCAGACCATGGCCGAACGCGGCCGCCATGGCATAGCCGTCGCCGGTGGCGCCGGTTTTCGGGTAACTGAGCCCCCCCGTGGCCAGGACCACACTGTCGGAAACCACCATGCCGTCTACCGTGCGCACGGCGAACCGCCGCGGCCCGGCCGCCTGCACCACCTCCCGCACGGGACATCCGGTGCGCAAGGCGACCCCAGCCTCCTGGCACAGGCGCACGAACAGGTCGCGCACGTCGCGCGCCGATTGCGACACGGGGAACAGCTTCTCCAGGTCTTCTTCGCGCAGCGGCAAGCCCGCCGCTTCGACCAGTTCGCGCAGAGCCTGCGGCGGGAAACTGCGCAGGGCGTGGCGCAGGAATCGGCCGCGCACGGCACCGTACTGGGCTTCCAGGTCGGCACCGGAACGGGTGGTGGTCAGGTTGCACCGTCCACCACCGCTGATCAGGATCTTCAGCCCAGGCTGCCGGTTCTTCTCCAGCAGCAACACCGAGCGACCGCGGCGCGCGGCACACAGCGCCGCCATCATGCCCGCAGGACCGGCCCCGACAACGACCACGTCATGGCCCGGCGCAGAGGCACCCACGGGCGCCGCTTGGTCCGCGGCGGCGGCCTTCACCGCCGTATTCGCCAGCAATCGCGGGCGGCGCAGCTCACCTCAGCCCTTCGCTGCCGGCGCGCCGCCATCGGCCACCGGTTCGGTGATGCGCAGCACCGGTCGGCTGCCGACCGGCTGCTTGCGGTTCTTGGTGTAGCCCTTGCCGAGCTTCTTCTTCTTGAACGTGTCGCGCGTGGGACCACCGTTCTTGCGTCGTGAACGAGCCATGGAAAACTCCTTGGGTATGCTTGGGGTTTGGAGAGCGGTCCTGCGGCGTCGGGCGGGTCAAACCACCCAGGACGCCGCGACCTGGTCATCGTGAGTGGGTTACTTCTTGCCCTTGGCGAGCATCGCCTTCTGCGCGGCGAACTTCTCCGCCGGCATCGAGCCGATGATCACGCGCTCCTTCTTGACCGTGCGGCGGATCTCGACGAAGCCGTTGCGGTGGCCCGGCACCGCGCCGTTCACGTAGATCAGGTTGCGCTCGGCATCGATCTTGACCACCGGCAGGCGCTGCACGGTGACGCGCTCGACACCGTAGTGACCGGCCATGCGCTTGCCCTTCGGCACACCGCTGCTGATCGAGTGCTGACGACCGAGGCCACCCCCGGTGCGGTGGTTCAGCGAGTTGCCGTGGGAAGTCGGCTGCCGGCTGAAGCTGTAGCGCTTGATGGTGCCCGCCCAGCCACGGCCCTTGGTGGTGCCGGTGACGTCGACGAACTTCACGCCGTCCAGGACCGCAACCGTCACGTCGTCCCCAGGCTTCTGGGTCGGAGCGGCTTCGAGGCGGAACTCGCGCACGAGGCGCTTGCTGCCTTCGACGCCCGCCTTCTTGGCATGGCCGAGCTCGGCCTTGGTCGACACCCGGGCCGGCTTGTCGCCGAAGCCGAGCTGCACGGCGTAGTAGCCGTCGGCCGCGCGTGGCGCCGACTGCTTGCCGCGCTTCTTGCCGGCGTTGCGCGTGCTGGCGCGGTGGCCTTCGGGGTGTTCGGCGGCGGCCTTCATCTTGACCTGCAGGACCTTGCACGGTCCGGCCTGTAGGATCGTCACGGGCACGCAGGTGCCATCCGCCTGGAAGATCTGGGTCATCCCGAGCTTCTTGCCGAGGATGCCGAGGGTCTTGCTGCCAGTCATCGCTGCTCCATGTTCCGAGTCGCCCGTTTCCGGGGTTCCCGGTAGGTCCGGGCACTGCCCGGGGTTGGAAGTCGTGGAATGCGAAGTGGTCCGGCCGGGCGAACCCCGCAGGCGGGCCCCGGACGTACATTCGCGTACAAGGGGCGAACAGGCTACGGAAGTGCCGGTTCTGGTCAAGGGGAATCGACCATCTCCCGGCCGCAGCCGAACCGCCCTTTGCACTGGCCGCCCACCGCCCCGGACTCCTAGGATGGCCAGGCCTGATGGTGTTCCACGACCAGCCCGATCCGAAGGAGCGCGAGTTCGACCGCAGCCTCCGCCCCGGCTCCTTCGCCGAATTCGTGGGCCAGCAGCAGATCCGCGACAACCTCGGGATCGCCATCCAGGCCGCCCGCGGGCGCCGCGAACCCCTGGACCACGTGCTGCTGTGCGGCCCGCCGGGCCTCGGCAAGACCACCCTGGCGCACCTGATCGCCGCCGGCATGGGCACCGACCTGGTGATCACGTCGGGGCCCGCCCTCGGCGCGCCGAAGGACCTCGCCGGCACCCTGACCCGCTTGCAGCGGGACCAGGTGCTGTTCATCGACGAGATCCACCGGTTGCCCAAGGTGCTCGAAGAGTACCTCTATTCGGCGATGGAGGACCACGCCATCGACGTGGTGCTCGACCCCGGGCCATCGGGCCGTTCGGTGCGCCTCGGCGTGCAGCCGTTCACGTTGGTCGGCGCCACCACCCGCGAAGGGCTGCTCACCGCGGCGTTCCGCTCGCGCTTTGGCATCGTCGAGCGCCTCGAACCCTACCCCACCACCGACATCGAACAGATCCTGCTGCGCGCGGCGGTGCGGCTGCAGGTGACCCTGGAACCGGCGGCGGCCCACCTGTGCGCCGAACGCAGCCGCGGCACCCCGCGCATGGCGCTGCGCATCCTGCGGCGCGTGCGCGATCTGGCCCAGGTGCAACAGAAGCCGGCCATCGACGCAGGCACCGCCCAGCAAGGCCTCGAACGGCTGCGCATCGACGCACTCGGCCTCGAGGAGGTCGATCGCAAGCTGCTGCGCGCCCTGATCCAGCGCGGCGATGCCGTGGGTCTGAAGACGCTCGCGGCGATGGTCGACGAAGCCGAGGACACGCTCGAAGACGTGCTCGAACCGCACTTGATCCGCTGTGGCCTGTTGGCGCGCACGCCGCGCGGCCGCGTGGCCACCGCGGCCGCCTACCGCCACCTCGGCCTGCCCGAGCCGCCGGGCCCGCGCCCCGGCGAACTGCCGTTCGCCCCATGACCGCGTTCCGCTTCGAATTGCTCGGCACCAAGCAGACCGCCCACGGCGGCACGCTGCGCCGCGGCCGCTACCACACCCCGCACGGCACCTTCGAGACACCGTGCTTCGCGCCGGTCGGCACCTACGCGACGCTGAAGGGCCTCCTGCCCGAGCAGGTGCGGGCCACCGGCGCCGAACTGATCCTGGCCAACAGCTACCACCTGCACGTGCGCCCCGGCGCCGAACGGATCGAGCGGCTCGGCGGACTGCACCGCTTCATGGGCTGGGACGGGCCGATCCTGACCGACAGCGGCGGCTACCAGGTGTTCTCGCTCGGCGGCAAGGTGGCGATCGACGACGACGGCGTCACGTTCCAGTCGGTGATCGACGGCAGCACGCACCGCTGCACGCCCGAATCGGTGCTCACGTTCCAGCGCCAGCTCGGTCCGGACATCGCCATGGTGCTCGACCACTGCCCGCCCGGGGACGCGCCGCACGCAGCGCAGCGCGAGGCCCACGAACGCACCCTGCGCTGGGCGCGGCAAGCACGCGACGTGCACGACCGCTGGGGCGGCAGCAACCGCGGCCAGGCGGTGTTCGGCATCTGCCAGGGCGGCGTACACAGTGACCTGCGCGCCGAGAGTGCCCAGGCGCTCGCCGCACTCGACTTCGACGGCTACGCGATCGGCGGACTGTCGGTCGGCGAGACCAAGCAGCAGATGGCGGTGGCCCTGGACGCCTGCGTGCGCGAACTGCCCACCGGCAAACTGCGGTACATGATGGGCGTCGGCTACCCGGAGGACCTGGTGGCGGCGACCGCGGCCGGAGTCGACCTGTTCGACTGTGTGGTGCCGACCCGCCACGGCCGCAACCACAGTGCGTTCGGTCCTGGAGGCGAAGTGCTGAAGCTGCGCAACGCCCAGTACAAGGACGACCCCGAGCCGCTGGTCGCTGGCTGTGCGTGCGTCTGCTGCCGCAAATACTCGCGCGCCTACCTGCGCCACCTCGCGGTCGCCGACGAGATGCTGGCCGGCATCCTGCTGTCGATCCACAACATCCACTTCCTGCAGGACCTGATGCGCACGATCCGCGCCGAAGTCCCACTCGGAGCAACCGCATGAGCCGCAGCCGCCTCGCATCCCTGACCCTGTGCTTCTGCCTTCAGCCGCTCGCGGCGCAGACCCAGGATCTGTGCCTCGGCACCTGGAACCTCGAGTTCCTCGGCGCCGCGGGCGACTTCCGCAACCACCTGCCGCCGCGCACCGACGTCGACTTCCAGAAGCTCGGCGCGAAGGTGCGCGAACTCGGCGTCGCGGTGCTGGCGGTGCAGGAGATCTGCGGTGCCGCACCGCTGCAGAAGGTCGCCACCGCGGCCGGTCCGACTTGGCGGATCCTGCTCGGCACCAGCGGCTCCTGGGACGACGGCGTGACCAGCCAGCAGATCGGCTTCCTCTACGACGACGCGCGCGTCGAACTGCTGCAGGCCGAAGAACTGCTGCAGTTGCCGCAGAAGGTCGACGGCGTGCCGATCTTCCACCGCATTCCGGTGACGGCGTGTTTCCGCGACCGGCGCACCGGCTTCGACTTCCGCGCCGTGACCGTGCACCTGAAGGCCGGCCAGAAGCCCGCCGACGAACAGAAACGCCGCCTGGAGGCCAGCCACCTGGCCGAGTGGCTGCAGAGCGTGCTCGCGGAGCCGAACCAGGACCAGGACCTGATCCTGCTCGGCGACTTCAACAGCACCTACGGCGCGGAGCCACAGCGCGTGTTCGAGCGCGGCGGCGGCTTGCAGTACGTGATCCCCGAGATTCCGGTGCCGACCATCCAGCACTTCCCGGAGCCGATCGACCAGATCGTGCTCAGTGCCGGCTTCACCGAGATCCCGCGCACGTCGTTCCGCGTGCACCACGACCTGGGCGGGCTGAGCAAGGAGCAGTGGCGGCAGACCTACAGCGACCACTTCCCGGTCACGGTGACGGTGCAGGCCGACCGCGACACCGACCCGGACGCGGGGTTCCGCCCAGCGGCGCCCGAACGGCGGCTGCCGGTGGCGCTGCGGCCGGAGGCGCCCGCAGCCCAGGCCGGCGGGGCAGCCCGTGCCCTGGGGGAGGCGCGCTGGCCGCCCGCGCTGGGCACCCAGGTGCGCGTGTACCCGGTCGACCCCGAGGCCATGCTGCTCGACGGCGAACTCGCTGCGCCGCTGCCCCAGGGACCAGGCGGCTGGGTGGTGGTGCGCACCACCAAGGGTCTCATCGGCCTGCCGCTCGACCAGGTGCGCCGCCTCGACGTGCGTTAGACTGGCGCGGTGCTCGACCGTTTCCACCCCACCGTCGCGGCGTGGTTCCGCGAGCGCTTCGGCGCGCCGTCGCCGCCCCAGGAGCAGGGCTGGCCGCGCATCCACGGCGGCGAACACGTGCTGATCGCCGCGCCGACCGGTTCGGGCAAGACGCTGGCGGCGTTCCTGCACGCGCTCGACGGCCTGTTGCGCCAGGGCCAGGGCCTGCCGGACACCCTGCAAGTCGTCTACGTCTCGCCGCTGCGCGCGCTGGCGAACGACGTGCAGAAGAACCTGCAGGAGCCGCTCGACCAGCTGCGTGCGCGCGATCCGAGCCTGCCCGAAGTGCGTGTCTTGGTGCGTTCGGGCGACACCCCGGCCGCGGAACGCACCGCGATGCTGCGGCAGCCACCGCACATCCTGGTCACCACGCCGGAGTCGCTCTACATCCTGCTGACCAGCCGCCGCGGCCGGGCCCTGCTCGGCACCGCGCGCACGCTGGTGGTCGACGAGATCCACGCCCTGCTGCCGAGCAAACGCGGCAGCCACTTCGCCTTGACCGCCGAACGGCTGGACCGACTCGTCGGGCAGCAGGGTGGGCACCTGCAGCGCATCGGCCTGTCGGCGACACAGCGGCCGATCGCGGCCACGGCGCGGCTTCTGTGCGGTGCTGCGCCCTGCACCATCGTCGACATCGGCCACCGCCGCGCACTCGACCTCGACCTGCTGTTGCCGGGCGCGCCGCTCGGCACGGTGTGTGCCACCGAGGTGTGGAACGAGCTGTTCGACCAGATCGCCGCGCTGGTCTTGGAGCACCGCACCACGCTGGTGTTCACCAACACCCGCAAACTGGCCGAACGCACCGCCGCCCGGCTCGCCGAACGACTCGGCGCCGAAGCGGTCACCAGCCACCACGGTTCGCTGGCCAAAGCGCGGCGCCTTGCGGCCGAGCAGCGACTGAAGCGCGGCGAGCTGCGTGCCCTGGTCGCCACCAGCTCGCTCGAACTCGGGATCGACATCGGCGATGTCGAGCTGGTCGTGCAGATCGGCCCCACGCCCACCATCGCCGCGTTCTTGCAGCGCATCGGCCGCGCCGGCCACGCGCTCGGCAAACTGCCGAAGGGCCGCCTCGTACCGCTCACCCGCGACGAACTGGTCGCTTGCGCCGGGTTGTTGCACGCGGTGCGCCACGGCGACCTCGACGTCATCAGCCCGCCCCGGGCCCCCCTCGACATCCTGGCGCAGCAGGTGGTGGCGATCGCGGCGGACGAGACCTTGCCCGAAGCCGAACTGTTCGCGCTGGTGCGCCGCACCGCCCCCTACCACGACCTGCCGCGCGCATCGTTCGACGCGGTGCTGGCCCTGCACAGCGGCGGCCGCGCGGCCCTGCTGCACCGCGACTCGGTCCACGGCACGGTACGCGGCACGCGCGCCGCCCGCCTGCTCGCGATCACCAGCGGCGGCGCCATCCCCGACGTCGCGGACTGGCAGGTGCGGCTCGACCACGACGACACGCCGATCGGCACCGTGCACGAGGACTTCGCCATCGAGTCTTCGGTCGGCGACGTGTTCCAGCTCGGGGCGCAGAGTTGGCAGATCCGTCGCATCGGCAGCGGCGTGCTGCGCGTCGCCGACGCGCAGGGGGTGCCGCCGAGCCTGCCGTTCTGGATCGCCGAAGGCCCGTCCCGCAGCGATGCGCTGTGCCAGGCGGTGTCGGTCGTGCGCACCAACGGCCGCGACCCGCAGTGGCTGCAGAGCGCAGTGGGGCTCTCGGCCGCAGCCGCCGAGCAGCTCGCCAGCTACCTGCAGGAAGGCGCCGCCGCGCTGGGGGCGATGCCGAGCCAGCAGCACTTGGTGCTGGAACGGTTCTTCGACGAAACCGACGGCCAGCAGCTGGTGCTGCACAGTCCGTTCGGCAGCCGCTTGAACCGTGCCTTTGGCCTCGCGCTGCGCAAGCGCTTCTGCGTCGGCTTCGGCTACGAACTGCAGGCGGCCGCCAACGAAGAGGCGCTGCTGATCTCGCTCGGGCCGATGCACAGCTTCGAACTGGCCGCCGTGTTCCAGTATCTGCACCCGAACACGGTGCGCGACGTGCTGGTGCAGGCGCTGCTGCCGGCCCCCATGTTCCAGACGCGCTGGCGCTGGAACGTGCAGCGCGCCCTGTTGGTGCCGCGCCAGCGCGGCGGCCGCAAGGTGCCGGCCCCGCTGCTGCGCTTCCGCGCCGACGACGCGCTGGCCGCGGCGTTTCCCGCCGCCCAAGCCTGCCCCGAAACGCTGCCGCCAGGCCCGATCCCGGTGCCGGAGGAACATCCGCTGGTCGGCCAGACCGTGCACGACTGCCTGCAGGAAGCGATGGACTTCGACGCGCTGCGGGAGCTGCTGGTGCGCATGCGCAGCGGCCAGATCGCGCTCAGCGCCATCGACCGCAGCGAGCCGTCGCCGTTCGCCCAGGGCATCCTGCACGCGATGCCGTACGCGTTCCTCGACGATGCCCCGCTCGAAGAACGGCGCACCCAGGCCGTGGTCAGCCGCCAGCGCGGCGCCGTTCGGGCGCGCGACGACGACGCCGAACTCGATCCCCTGGCGGTGCAGGCCATCGCGCTGCAGGCCTGGCCCGAACCGCGTTCGGCGGAGGAGCTGCACGAAGCGCTCGGCTGGATGGGCTGGCTCGACGCCGACGAAGCCACACCGGCCTGGCAACCCTGGCTCGCGACCCTCTGCGCCGACGGCCGGGTGCAGCAGACGGGCAGCCGCTACCGCGCCGCCGAGGCCCCCACCGAACCGCGCGCGGCCTGGCGAGGCCGGCTCGAAGCCGTGCTGCCCGTCTGGGCCGACTCGCTGTCCCCCCTGGACGACGAAGTGCTGCGCGCACTGGAGGCCGAAGGCCTGGCGATGCGCGCCACCTGCCAGGGCCGCGCTCTGTGGGCCCACCGCCGGCTGCTCGCACGGGTGCGCACGGCGATGCTCGAGCGGCTGCGCGCCGCCAGCGCGCCGGTGAGCCAAGCGGTCTACGCGACGTTCCTGCACCGCTGGCAAGGCCGCGGCGCCCACCGCCGCGCCGGACCGCAGGGTTTGCGCGAAGTGCTCGAACAGCTGCAGGGTGCTGCGCATCCCGCCGAAGCCTGGGACGAGGAGGTGCTGGCGCAGCGCGTGCAGGGGTACCACCGCGAATGGCTCGACCAGGGCACGCTCGGCGGCGAATTCGTGTGGCTGCGGCTGTGGGGCCCCTGGCGCGGCCCGCTGCGCCGCTGCGCGGTGTCGGTGCTGCCGCGCACCACTCTGCCGCTGTGGCTCGAGTTGCCCGCCGAACGGCCCGACCCGGCCGGCCTCGGTGCGCCAGCGCGCACCCTGCACGCGCTGCTGGCCGCGCGCGGGGCGTCGTTCCCGACCGATCTGCAGGCGGCGGCGCGGCTGTTGCCGAGCCAACTCGAGGAAGGCTTGGCCGAACTGGTCGGGCACGGGCTCGCCACCTGCGACTCGTTCGCCGCGTTGCGGCAGCTCGCGGTGCCGCCGAGCCAGCGGCGCATGCCGTTGTTCGCGGTCGGGCGCTGGAGCTTGTTGCCGTGGCCCAGCGGCGACGAGCGCGCCAGCGACGCCGCGGTCGAACACGCGGCCCTTGCGCTGGTGCACCGCTGCGGGGTGTTGGCGCTGAACGTGGTGCAGGAGGAGCGGGTGCCCCTGCCGTGGCGGCTGTTGCTGCGCGGGCTGCGGGCGCTGGAGCTGCGCGGGCTGGTGCGCGGTGGGCGGTTCGTGACCGGCTGGCACGGCGAGCAGTATGCTGTGCCGGCGGCGGTGGCGGCCCTGCGCGAAGCGGGGCGTGCGGCGGTTCTCGGTGCTCCGACTTGAGCCCTCGGGCTGCCGGCCATGCCACCGGACCTTCAGCCCACCGCCACCCGCTGCCCGGACGCCGCACTGCAGTAGGCCGCGTAGACCGCGCGCACCACCGCCACGCCGAGCGCGCCATCGGCGTCCAGGGTCCGGTCCGACCGGAGGGCGTCGGCCACGGCCTGCACCAGGCCCTGTTGCCCGGAACTCCAGTCTTCGTCGGGCAACGGCGTCGACCAGCCGGCCTGCCCGTGCAGTTTCTCCATCAAGTACTCACCACCGAAGCCTCCCTCGCGCACCGCATAGGCACGCACTTGGTCGTGCGGCGACAGCGAGCACTCCAAGCGATGGTTGCTGCCGAACAGCGACAACCGGCTCTCCATGCCGCCGAGCAGGTTGTCGCTGCCGAACGCCACGCCGCGCGTGCCATCGCTGAAGTGCAGCACGCAACTGCCCCAGTTCTCGACTCCGTTCCAGCCCTGCGCCAGGTCGCTCGGCACCCCGGCCGCGCGGGCCGCGGCCGACAGGTCGGCCACTTCGCCAGCCACCGCCACGAGCCGCGTCGGCGCGCCGCAGAGGCGCAGGCCTTCGCGGTGCTTGAGCCAGAGCATCGCGCCGATCGCGTGCGCGCCAAGGCGCAGCAGCGCCCCGCCGCCGGCGGTGCGCCAATCGCGTGCATAGGCGGCGTGCGAACCCGAATGGCTCTCGCCGCCGCGCATTTCGAGCAGCATGCCACCACTCGCCGCCGACAGCGCAGCGGCCCTCTGCACCGCGGGCGCGAACAGCCAGTTCTCGCCGTAGAACAGCGGCACCCGCGCGGCCCGGCAAGCCTGCACCATCGCCTCGGCTTCGGCCACGGCCAGGCGCAGCATCGCCAGCCGGTCGAACTGCGCCGGATCGGCGCCTTCGGGCAATTCCTGGCCGTGCCACGCGGCCAGCGGCTTGGTGCAGAGCACCGCTTTGCCCGCCTGCGCCGCGCGTTCGCAGAGTTCGCGATGCCGGTGGTTCGGCACACACACATCGACGAGCTGCACCGCGCGATCGGCGAACACCTGCTCCAGCTCCATCGGCACCACGCCCGGGTGCTGCGCCGCGAACGCAACCGCCCGCGCCCGTTCGCGGCTGGCCACCAGGATCTGCACCGGCCCGCCGTGCACGCGCGCCCAGCAACGAGCCCGCGTGCGCGCCAGGAAGCCGGTGCCGAGGATCGCGAGGGAAAGGGCGTGGACCATGGTCAGGTGGTGAACTGCTGGTACAGATAGAGCGCCAAGAACGCAGCCAGCACCACGATCGCCAAAGCGATCGCCGTTTGCCACACGGCGCCCACGAGTCCACTCGGACGATCTGCCCCCAAGTAGGCGCGGCTGCGCAGCAGCTTCCAGAAGCCGGCGTAGACCACGGGCAACAGCGCCCCGGCCACGATGCTGGTCGGCACCGCGAGCCACACCGAGAGCGAACCCCAATAGACGCTGCCCAACACCCCGGGCACCGGCAGCAGCGTGAGCCACTGGTGCCGACGCGAGCCCAGCGGCACGGCCGCCAGTTCGGCTGCGGCGAGGCCCGCACTCACCATGTGCATCGTGATGGTGGTCAGCACCATGCCCAAGATGCCGAGGTCGAACAAGAACCGCCCGAACCACGGCCCGAGCAACCCTTCGAGCGTCGCCGCGGCCTCCAGCGGACCGATCTGGCGACCCGAGAAACCGGCGTGCAGAGTCCCGGCCGCGACCACCACCATCAGCACCGTCGCGAGCACGTAGGGCAGCACCATGCCGAACACCAGGTCGGCGCGGGCGTACTCGCGGTGGGCGCGGCCGAAGCCGCGGGCACGCAGCGAGTACGGATAGAGGAAGGTCATGTTCACCCCCACCGCCGTGGCGAGTCCGGCGAGCACCACCGGCAAGGCCGCGACGTCCCCACGGTCGGGCGGCAGGCTCGGCAGGAACCCGGCGGCCACTGCGGCTGGATCGCGGCTGCCGACGCGCAAGGCCACCACGGCGAACAACAGCACCACCCCCCACACCAGCCAGCGCATGACGGCTTCGACCACACGTTGCAGGCGGCCGGCACGGCCATAGCCGAGGGCCGTCGGCACCGCCCAGCCCAGGACCAACAGGCCCATGGCGAAGCGCGGCACTTCCCAGCCGAACAGCCGCAGCAGGTCCTGCAGCACCGCCGAGGCCAAGGAGTACTGGGCGAAGTGCCACACCAGGGATGCGAGGATGGTGCCGAACGCCCAGCACCGGGCGAAACCACGGCCGGCGTAGCGCTGCATCGCGGCATACGGCGGACACTCGCTCGACAGGGTCTGGTGGGCGATCGCCGCGAACACCACCGCGCCGAGCAGCATGCCGAGCGGCATCACCCACAGCAGTTGCGTGCCGAACGCGGCTCCCGACAACAGGCACGCCGAAGCCGTGCCACCACCCAAGGTCAAGGCACTCTGCAAGTAGCCCGGGCCACCGCGCCGCAGGTAGGCCCAGTGCCGCTTGGCGAACGGCAGCCCCGCCACGCCGGCCAGCCATTCCTGCTCCGCGGCAGCGGCGCGCCGCACGGGATCCTGCGGGCCGAGACCACGCGAGCTGGAGGCTTCTGGCGTCGCCTTGGGCTCGTGGTCGGACATGGCGGAACAGGGCTACCACTTGGCGTGGCAGATACAAGCCTGGGCCAGGGCGGTCGCAGCCGCGCCCTTGGCTTCCACACCCGAGCTGGCTAGCGTGACCAAGCCTGCGCCCGTAGCTCAATTGGACAGAGCATCAGACTTCGGATCTGAGGGTTGGAGGTTCAAGTCCTCCCGGGCGTACCAGCCGCAGTCCGCTGCCGCCGGCAGCATGCCTCAGCGGATCGTCGCGTCGACCGTGTCGCTGAGGCTCACCTGGGCGAGGCACGGTCCGGTGCCGATGGCGAAGCCCTGGAACGACAGGGTGAGGCCGACGAAGGCACCGTTCAGCGGCATGGTCAGTGCATACTGGTTGCCGATCACCACATTGCCTTGGACGCCCTGGACGCAGCCCGGGCAACCCGGCACCGCGGCCTGGGCCGGGAAACCGACCACGAACCCGAGCAGGCCGCCGCCATTGCCGATCTGCAGAGCGAGCGACTCTCCGGCGAGCGACGCGCCCGTCGTGCTGATGCCGAGGCCGCCGCAGCCGGTGCTGCGCACCGCCACCTGGCTGCCGTCCTGGCGACCTTCGTAGCTGCAGGCTTCGAGCCGGTCGGTGCTCGCCGTCACGGCCCGCTGCCAGAGCATGCCATACACGAGGCGCCCACCGCCGCCAGCGGCGCGGGAACAGACCACGGCTTGGTCCTCTTCGTCGAACGACTGAGCGAGGATGTCCGTTTGCACGGCACGCAGGCCACCCTGCACGCCAGCCATCGGCTGGAACACCCCGGCGTAGACGTCGTGGTCCAAAGGCGCGAACTCATGCCGGTAGGCGACCACGAAGCGCCGGCCGTCGCAGTCGACACTCGGCTGGTCTTGCGCCAGCGAGTTCGTCGGCGCCGACAAGGCCAGCGCCGACAGGCTGATCGGCAGGGCATTCGGCGTCATGGTGCGGTCCACGAGCACGCCACACACGTCCATGCCACTCTGCTGCGACACCGCATACTCGAACGTGAGCAGCATCTGGCGCTGGCCGTTCTGGTCGTCGGTCGGCGACGACACGTCGAAACGGGTCAGGTTGTCGATGCCCGAGAACAGCAGCTGGCTCGGCCCGATCAGGGCACCGTTCCAGGTCAGCGAGCGGCCGTGGATCTGCCAGAAATTGTGGTTGTAGACGATGCCCCAGGCCTGGCTCTGGAACGCCCCGCGCCCGCTCGACTTGGCAATGCGCGGCTGGATCTCGTCGACCCCCGTCGCGGCGATGGCGATCGGCGCGGCCCCGCGCAGCACCCCGGCATCCGTCACCTGGCGCGCATAGATGTCCCCGTCGCCGCCGTTGCGGGATTCGAACACCACGGTCCAGTACGTGGGTGCCGCGGCCGAAGTGTCGCCACCGACGTCCGGATGCAGGGCCGGCCGACCGAGGTTGCCGGTCACCCCCGGACCTTCGATCTCGAACTGGCCGGTGAGCGGCGTGCTGCTACCGGCTTGCGTGACGCGGCCAGCCACCCGCGACGCGCCGCCGGTGACCTTGTGCGCGACCACCAAGAACTTGTCGTAGAGCGCCAGGTTGGCGATCGCCGGGTCGAACCAGCTGTCGTTGGTGAGGTCGATCGCGAACGCGCCGCCAACCGGCTGGAACGCCGCGTCGAAGCGCTGCACCACCAGGTCCGTGTCGGTCTGGCTGAACGGATAGCTCCACGCCACCTGCCACTCGTTCGCGCTGTCGTCGTAGGCGAGGTCCTTGCCGGTGATCTGGTAGCCGGGCGTCGGGCCGAAGTAGGTCGTGCCGACCACCGGATCGACCACCAACGGCAACGCCGCCGCGGCGACGAACGCGGCGGGCACCGCGAAGTGGATGCGGTCGCCGTCCAGCGTGGTCGGCAACGCCAGGCGCCGGCCCTTGGCATCGATCGCCACGGCCCCGCTGTACCGCACCGCCCCCCGTTCGTGCACGAACTCGAGGCCGTCGGCAGCCAGCCGCCCGCGCAGGTTGGTCGCGACGTGCACGGTGAACGCCAGATCGCCGCGCTGCGGCAGTTCGGCGAACGTGAACACCTGCTCGATGCCCGTCGTCGCGAGGCGATACCCTTCGCACCAGCTGCCGCGGTCGTAGACGACGGCCTGGTCCTGCTGCTTCGGCGCGGCCGCCCCGAGCTGCAACTCCGCACCGGCCAACCGCACCGACTCGAGGGTGAGGTCGAGGGTCACGTTGCTCGGCAGGTCCGAGCCGAAGAACGGCTGGAACTGCACCCCCTGCGGCCGGAAGCAGGCCTTGTAGCTCGGGCCGGCGACCCATAGACGGCCGTCCTCGGCCCGATCGACGATCGGGCCCATGAACACCGGGCCAGACGCGGGTGCGTTGGCCACGGCCACGGCGCGCGCGGCGGGGCCGGGTTTGCCAGGAACGAGAGACGGGGACTGGGCCGCGGCGACTGCCGCGAGCGCCAACAACGAGGTGGTGCGGAGCATCATGGGATGGCTGCCCGAGTCAGCCGGAGTCCGCTCCGGGTGTGGCGCGTCGTGGCCGAGATTCCAGCTGTGGGCGAGCGCGCTCACCGCCACAGCGAATGCACCACCAAGGTGCCGGCGGCATGGTCGACCAACGCCACGATCGGCTCGGGCACCCGACCCGGCACCGAAGGCCGGGTGCCGACGAACGCCGTCACCGCCTCCCCGCCCAGAATCTGCTCGAGGCGGAAGTGGTCGAGGCCGGTGTCCACCTGCCAGACCACTTGGCCCGCTTCGTCCAGACGCACCACCTGCAAGGTCGCGGCGAGCCCCAGGTCCCTGGCGGCGATCGCCAGCACCCCATCGGGCCCTGCGAGTTGCAGCGGCCCAGCGCCCGGAGCGGCCCGTAGCAGCGCGCCCTGGGCGAACGCCCCAGCGCGGACCGGCCCCAGCGCTTCGATCTTGTGCAGCATGGGGGCGCCGGCGGGCGCCAGCTCCCCCACGCAGAAGCGCCGTTCGTGCCGGCCATCCGCAGCCGGCGCGAGGTCGCGCACGAACCGCCCCACCGCGTAGTCGCGCGCCAGCTCCGCAGCGGAGTGCAGGCCGAACCAGCGTTGCTCCTTGCGAAAGCCGGCCAGCAGGTGTTCGCCAGGACGCGGCAGCATGCGCCCGGTCGGCGCACCACGCAGGCCCGCCGGAGCACTCGGGACCGTGCGCACCGCCCCTGTGCTCAGGTCGATCGCCGAGAGCTCCAGCGCCTGGACCCACAAGTGCTGGCCGTCACTGCCGAGGATCTGCGCGTGCAGGCCGTCCTGGGCGCGGCAGCCGCGGTGCACGCGCACCAACTGCGGTTCGCCGCCCGCGAGCGGCACCAGCAGCACCGACAGCGTGAAGCGGTCGTCGCCGCCGCTGCGGTGCAGGCTCGGCAGGTAGGGTTCGAGGGTCTGGATCCAGGTGGCGAGGTGCCGTTCGGTGCGCACGACGTGGCCAACCGGGGCCCCCAGGCCCGGCTGCACGGCGAACCAGCGCTGCAAAAGCCACAGCACCGCTGCGGCCAGCAGGCTCAAGCCGAGCAGCCACAGCGCCACCATGGTGCGCAGCGCGCGGTGGCGTCGCCAGAAGGCGTGCTCTGGTTCGGCCGGCTGCGACCAGGTGGTCAACGGTTGGGACGGAGGCGCCGGCTTGGGCAACGGGGCGAGTCGAGGGGCGGCCATGGTGGAGGGCGGCCCTTGGCGTTGGCAGGCCGAGCCGCACCTCGGGTCATCCGGAGCCGCGGTTCGCCGTGGCCGAAAACCCGCGATTCGACGCCGCGACCGGTGCGGACGGCCGCACCGTGGTCACAAGCCCTGCACGAACTTCTGGAACGCCCCATCCATCGCCGGCAGTTGCTTGCCGAACTGGGCGTCGAACCACGCTTGCGCCGGCCGCCGGTCGCCGAAACTGCGCAGCGGACTGCGCCCCGGTGCCCCCCCACCGGACCCCGCCACGGTGCCGCGGCAACGCGCTTCCCAGCGCAGGAAGTCCTCGCGGTACGGACCACCAGGCTGCAGCAGGAAGCGCTGGAACGCCCAGGCCGCCGTGTAGAAGCGCAGCGCCTTGGCCGGGTCGGCCTGCCACAACGCTTCGGCGTCCCCCGCGAGCAACTCGGCCAGCGGCACCGGCGCCTGCTGCAACGCCAGAAGGCGCTCCTTGGCCATCAGGCCGCCGAGCTGCAGCGCCTTGCCGTCGAACTGGAACGTGCCCTGGCCGCCGAACGACTCGGCGAAGCCCTCGGCGTACCAGTCGGGCATCGTGGCCGGCGCCGCGCCGAAGAAGAACAAGTGGCTCAGTTCGTGCAACACCAGCGCGTGCAGCTCGGGCTCGCCCTTGCCCTCGGCACAGACGATGGTCTGGAAGCTGCCGTACTCGGCGAGCCCAGCGGCCGCAGCCGGCACGCCCAAGCTGCGCAGGTAGGCGTCATACGTCGAGCGCGCGGCGAACACCCACAACTGCAGCGCCCGCGCCGGCGCGCCGTCCAGGCGGTCTTCGAGGTGCGGCAGCAGCGCCATGCCCAACGCGTGCAGGCGCCGCGCGGCCTCGGCCCCCAGATCGGTGCGCACCACCAGTTCGGCACTGCGCTCTTCGTGGCAGGCGAGCTTGGGATCGGCTGCCTTGGCCGCCACGTCGTAGACGCGTTGGCCCGTGGCGGTGGTGAGCAGGCGCTCTTGCAACCAACCGGCCAACGGCTCCGGCACCAGAAGGCCCTCGAGTTTGGTGACCCCGTCCTTGCCCACCACCAGCTCGGCGCCGAGTTGCAGGGCTTCGCCACAGTGCTCCTGGGCGTCGGCGAGCAGGCCCGCGGCGAGCGCCAGCTTCGCCACTTCCACGTGGCTCTTGCGCACCGCCTTGTCGGCCGTCCGCACCCGGCGCGCCGCTTCGTTGACCAAGTACTTGGCCGGACGTTTGGGCCGCACCTGCCAGAACCCCTCGCCATACTGCTCCATCCACTGCGCCAGGTTGTCGGCCATCTGGTGCTGGCCGTGGCCCGCTTCCTTGGCGCGCAGGAACAGCGTCGACGCCTGGGCAACCAAGCCGACCTTGCGCCCCCACCACGCAATCTCGACATAGGCCTGCGCCGCGTCGACACGATGGCGGTACAGGCGCTTTTGGTATTCCGCCTGTTTGGGATCGAGCGGCTTCGGCTCGGCCGGCCGCTGCGCCGCGAGTGCCACCGCCAACCATGCCACCACGCCTGCGGTCCGAAATGCCCTCATGGGACAGCGAGCCTACCATGAACCCGCCCCCCAAGGGTGACCGCCCGTCAACTGCCGACGACCACCCCCACCGCATTGCCCAACCGCAGCGCGCCACCGGCCCCCGTGCCGAACGCCTGCAGCCACAGGCCGAGGCCCAGGAACCCGGGTGCCGCCGGCACCACCGTCTGCCCGTCGAAGCGCACTTCGCTGCCGGCACTGCCCACCAGCGCCACATAGGCCGTGCCCGCATCGAGCCGGAACCAACCAAAAGGCGTCGCCGTCGGCTGGCCCGGCGCCAATGCCGCGACGACCCCGGCGAGGCCCGGCTCGGCAGCCACCGAAGTGCGCACGCTGGTGCCGAGCGCCAACGGCCCCGCCAACCACACCTGGGGTGCCGTGACCGCGCTCGAAAGCGACACCAGACGCGGCTCCGCGCGCGCCGCCGGTCCGAGCGCCTGCTCCAAGCCTTGCGGCGACAGGCCGAGCCAATGCTGGCACCAGCCCACGCCGACGTCGACCACCCGCGCAAACACCTGCGCCCCAGCCCCCCCGGAGACGAACAGCCCCGCGAGGTTGGTGTGGCTGGCATCGCCGTTCATGAGGTAGAGCGAACGCACGCCGTCCACCGCCGTGAGTCCCTGGTAGTAGGGCTGCGCAAACGTCTGCCAGGGTGCAATCGCATCGCCCTGCCCGGCGACGATCGCCACCGGCGCCACCACCCGCGCGGCATTGCCCGGCCGCGGCTCCACCGGCGCCACGGCGAAGCCACACCGATATCCTGGGTTGTTGGCGAACACGTTCGCCACGTTGCCACCGCCCATCGAGTGCCCAGCCAGCGCGATGCGTTGCACGTCGAAGCCACCCGCGAACGGCCCGGTCAGGTTGGCCGCGAGCACCGCGGGATACAGCGCCCGGCCGTCGTACTCCTGCCCCTGGTTGTCGAAGGTGGTGGTGGTGCTCACCACCACTGCGAAACCGCGCGCCGCGAACGCCTGACCGAAGGCGGTGTAGAGGGTGCCCGAGGTGGCGAACCCGTGCAGGAACACCAGCACCGGCCAGCCGCCGCTGCGCGGCAGCAGCGGCGCCCCGCTGCCCGCGGTGGCGGCCGGGTAGTAGACCCGCGCGGTGAGGGACGCAGTGCCCTGGCCGGTGGTGTTCGGCCAGGCCACGTCGCGCGTGCCGACTGCGAACTGGGCCAGCAGGGCGGAAACGGAGAGCCACAGGGCGAGCAAGGTTCTCATTGCAAATCGGTAGCTACTCATCGTGCCGTCAAGAGCGGCGTTCGGAAAGCCAGAACTCGGCAGCGATTCCCTTGGCATTGCCAAGCGATTGTTCCCACCAAGCGCCGGCCATCACGGCGCCTGCACTGCGCCAAAGCCGCCGTCGACGGCGAGCACTTGGCCGGTGAGCCAGGACTGTTCGGGATCGAGCAAGAACTCGAGCGCGCGGGCGACGTCGTCCGGGGTGCCGATGCGGCCCAGGGGATTGCGCTGGTTGCACGTCTCGAGCACGCCTGGGCGCGCCAGCATGGCCTCGGTCATGCGGCTCTGCACCAGCGCCGGTGCCACGCAGTTGCACCGGATGCCGCGGCGCAGGTTGCCGGCGGCCAGGGCACGCATCAGGCCTTCGACCCCGGCTTTGGCTGCGGCGATGGCTTCGTGGTTGGCGAGACCGAGTTGGGCCGCCACCGAACTGACGAACGCCACGCTGCCGCCGTTCGCCACCACTTGGGGGACGACGCGCGCCACGCCGAACGCCGAGGACAGGTTGGTCTCCAGGACTGCCGCCCATTCGGCATCGCTGGTGGTGCGCGCTGGTTTGAGCAGCAGGGAACCTACGCAGTGGGCGATGCCGGCGAGTTTGGTCTCGGCAGCGGCTTGTTCGAGGGCCGCGGCCACCTGGGCCGGAGCCGCACCGGCAAGCGGGATGGTGGCGATGCCGAGTTCGGCGCCGAGGCTCTGGAGGCGTTCGGGATCGCGGCCGATGGCGAGGACGCGGATGGCGCGGCGGCAGAGGCGGCGGGCCAGGGCGCTGCCCACCGCGCCGGTGGCGCCCACGATCGCAATCGGTCCATCGAGCATGCCGGCATTTTCGCTGAGCTTGGGACCCTGGATGCAACACGGATCCGTGGGGTGTACCGCGCGACTTGGCCGCTGGAGCACGTTGCCCACCCACGGTCCTTGGGCATCAACGGCGACGGCTCTCTTCGAAGCGATCCCTGGCTGCTGCCGCCTGCTGGGCAGCAGCCTTCCGCAGGCGAACCAGCATCAAGCTGCCACTCAGCGCTTGCAGACCGCCGACCAGGGCAAACCAGGGGGCCCACTCCCGCTTGAGTACAGCCAACAGGAAGAAGCACGCAGCCGACGTGTAGAACGCGACGGCTGCCAGCTTGAAGTTTCCCGTCGGGTGAGGCAGCGGTTGTCTGTTGTTGGTTGCCATGGCGTGTGGTCTGCCCTGCGTCTCTAGCCTGGCGGCGCTGCGGCTCGGCCGCGGGTCGGCGCCTACGCTGGACTCGCCACCGAACAGTAACAGACTCCCCACTCGTGATTCAGGAACACGGCGAGAGCGCCAGGTACGATCGAGAAGATCGCATCGCGGCAGGTGGCCAGCGACGCAGCGGAAGCCTGCTCCAGGGTCATCGCCAGCCCAACCTTGGTGTCGGCGATGTACACGCCAGCGCTGCGGAAGCGGGGATCCCACACCCGCGGACGACTCTGCTGGACCTCCCACTTGCACACGCGTGGATCCAGGCGTGCCTCCACCAGCCCCGAGGTAGCGGCGCGCCACCCGGTGCGCCGCAGCAGGTGCCGCACTCGAGCTCGAGAACTCTCCAGGAGGAAGGCGTCAAGGAAGGCCGACAAGTGCTGCTGAGTGGCCTCAGTCGCACAGGCAACCAGGGGGATCCCCAACGCTCTCAGCCGGTCTCGCATGCTCGTGCGACCCAAGGATCAGCCATCCAGGAGGCAGTGCCCTTGCCAGGTGCCCGGGCTTCCATGCCCAGCCAGCCGCCCAATCTATCCAGAACCGCTGAGTCTTGCCCAGTATGCGGTGCTCGGGGGAACCTGGAATTGCAGGGCCCGGAATCTCTGCGCCAACTCCGCTGCAGCGCCGGACCGGTTCGCGATGCCCAAGAACTGCTCGGGACACTCCTCCGCGATCAGGATGTCACGCGAGTCCAGCTTGGCCTCCTCACACAGCCGCACGAGACCGGCGAAGTCGCCGTACGACACGGCGAGAAGGACTGCATGCACACGCTTGCTGCCGCTTGCATGCAGCAGAGCTGCCTCGACCTCTGCGGTGTGCTCCGGGAACAGCCGCACCACAGCTGCCTTGACTGCGTCCGTCAGTTCACATGCAGACATGGAAGGCCTCGCGTCGTGGGTGCAAGCCGCGTGCGCCGCTTGGGGCCCAGGTCGGCTGCTGCGTCGTGTTCGCCGTGGATCGTAGCCTGAGAGCGGCTCAGCCCGACGATCAGCGCCAGGGAACTGCCTGACAGCAGCAGGATGCCAACCGCCAGGGCTCGGACAGGGCGCGGCAGCCTGAGCCAGCAGAGGCAACCAGACTGAGCGAGGCAAGGGCAAGGCCGGCTGCAGTGGCCAAACCCTTTGCCTCGGTCTTTGGCACATGGGTCGCGACACCGAGCAACGCGGCTATCGGCGACATCAGCAGCGCGGTGTGGAACGCGAGGGCCACATCCAGCGGCAATGGCCCCACGCCACCGCCTACCGCGCCTTGCGCTGCCGCCCTGCCAACCACGCCCGCATCCCCTCCGGCGCCCCCGCCGGCAGCGCCGCCAACGCCTCCTGCCACAACGGCCCCTGCACCGGCAGCCCCACCGCCGCCTCCGCGATCTCGACCCGCGCCGCCGCGAGCCGCAGCCCGTCCCCGGCGAACGCCACCGCAACCGCCGCCTGCGCCGCCGCGACCGCCCCCGCGCGCAGTTCCGCCGGCTGTGCCGCGAGTGCCTGCAGCCGCGTCAGCGCCGCCAGCGCCTGCGCGCGCGGCTCCCCGCCCAGCGGCCGCAGCGTGTCCCGTGCCGACGCCTCGAGCTGGGCCTCGGTCGGCACCGCCAGCCACTCGAGTGCCACCCCGGGCCGCCCATGCGCCAGGAACTGCCGCGCGCGGACCAGCCGGTGGTCGAACCACCGCCGGTCGAGCACCCAGTCCATCGCCACCACCTCCGGCACTCCCGACTCCCGTTCCGCCCGCAGCAACGCATCGAGCGCCTGCCCCAGCGGCTCCGGATCGGCCCAGGCGAACTTCTTCGCGATCTGCCCATACCGGTCGATCACGAACGCCGGGCTCGGCAGATCGGAGAACAGCGCCCGCGACGCATCGTCCATGCCATCCACATAGATCGGCAGCGGCACTTCCAGCTCGTCGCGCAGCCGCTTGGCGAGTCCAAGGCGGGCGGCGAACGTCGCCGGCTGCTCGATGTCGGCGAACGCCATGCGCCCGGCGTGGGGTTCTTTCTGTGCCACCACCGCGAACGCCACGTCGGCCGAGTTGGCGAAGCGCGCGTGGAGCTGCCGCAGACCTGCGGCCGCGCGCCGGAACGGGGGTCAAGTGAAACCGGCTTTGATCAGCACCAGATGGCGGCCAGTGAAGGCCGACAGCGCTTGCGGCCGCCCCTCGAGATCGGCCAGCACCAGGTCCGGGGCGAACGAGCCTTCGGCCGGTGCCGCCTCGCGAAACTGCACGTCGGCGTAGAGGTCCAGTTCGCGCTTCTCCATCTGCGCCGTGGCGGCGGCGGTGCAGAGCGCGAGCAGACCGGAGCGCAGGCAGCGTGGGTTCATGGTGGGTCGGTTGGCGGGAGGACTTCGCGCACCAGGCGGAAGCCGAAGTCGTCGGTGCGTGTATCGGGTCGTTGCCGCATGCGAAACGAGTTGCGCAGGTACATGCCGTCGAGCACGAACGAGCCGCCGCGCAGCACTTGGAATGTGCCCGGCACCGCGCTCGGATAGCCGTCCTGCGTCCACTCGAACGCATTGCCGGTCAGGTCCCAGGTGCCGAAGCCGGTGGCCGGATACTGCCCAACCGGCTGCAGTGTGCCCGATTCCTGGTTCGCCCGCGCACGTTGGTAGACGTTGCCGTAGGCGTAGACGAACGAGCCGGGCCCCCGCGCGGCTTTCTCCCACTCGACTTCGCTGGGCAGCCGGTGCAGCGCGCCACCGACCTCGGTCCGCCATTGGCAGTAGGCTTTGGCGCCCGCGAGGCTGACCGTGACCATCGGCAAGTCCGGGGCGTCACTGTGCCAGATGCCGTCGGCACCGCGCTGCAGCCGGCACTTGCGCGACTCGAAGCTGGCCCAGGCCGGATCCGGCGCGCGACCGAGCTGGTTCAAGAACTGCGCGTAGTCGCGGTTCGTCACTTCCCGCCGGCCGATCCAGAACGCCGGCACGTACTCGAGGCGCGCGGGCCGTTCGTCCTCCTGGCCGATGCCGAGCACGTCGCCGATCAGGGCGGGCCCGGCCGGCACCAGCGCGAACTCCGGATCGGCCTCATGCGATGCGCTGGGTGGACTGCCGACGGGCTGGAAGCCAATGGGTTGGAAACCAACCGGTTGGAGGTCCCTGGACCGAAAGGCAGCCGACCGGCAACCACCCTGCAGCAACCCGCCGAGCGACAGCCGCACCGTGCGATCCGCCGGTAGAACCTCGGCGCAGAGCGGTGCCGGCAGGGCGAACTTGGCGTTCGGCGTGTGCACGGCCACCACATAACACCCGGGCACGACCCCGAGCCGCACCGACCGTTCGGTGCCGAGTTCGCACAGTGGTTCGCAGCCATCGCCCACCACCGCCTCGACGCGCAGCGCAAAGCCGTGGGGATTGTCGATCTCGAGCCACGCCGGGGCCGGCCGCGGGCCGAGAGGCGCGGCGGCACAGCCGGCGAGCCAGAGCAGCAGGCAGGCGGCGCTTCGGGGCACGGCGGGGACGCAGCTCACGACGGCACGCTCCGACGCGGGATGCGGCGGATTGCTTCCCGAATCATGGCGGGACCGGTCTTCGCTGGACTGGTCATCGCTGGACTGGGCCACGGTGCGGTTGGGCGCCCCACGGCAGCACGAAGTCCTCGAGCGGCACGCCGAGTCCCTCGGCGATGCGGTTGATGTAGTGGAAGTAGGCCACCACCTGGGTGGCATCGTGGATGGCGCGGTCGGCGAAACCCGCGTCGCGCAGCGCCTGCACGTGCGCTTTGGCTCCGACCAGCGGCAGCACCGCGAACGACACCGCGAATTCGGCCAACGCGCGGTCCGCAGGCCGCAGCGGCGCGCTGCGCCAATCGCGGGCCAGTGCGTCGACGAACTGGTCCCGCGCCGCGTCCTCGGCCAGCCAATCGACCTCGGCACGGAGGTCGTGAGCGTGCGCCCGCAGTCAATAGACACAGTGGTTGTGGCCGCTGGTGACCACCGCCAGCAGTTCGCGCTGGAAGCGCGACAGCGGCGACGGACCGTGCATCAGCGCCGCATAGAGCTGCATCGACGCGCGCAGCACTGCTGGATTGGGCGTCATGATGCGCACGATGTGCCAGACCCGGCCGGCGCGGCGCCGCGCCGCGGCGAGTTCGCGCTGGGCTTCCGGGTCGTCGTCGTGGTCTTCGACCTGGCGGATGTAGGGCATGCGCGAGCCATACAAGCCGATCTGGCGGCCGCGGGCGAGCCCCGCCTGCCGGTCGGCTGCCCCACCAAGGGCATGGGTCCCGGCCAGCCCCAGGGCTCAGGCTTGGGCCGCCGCGCGCCGCGACTGCACCACCCATGCCAGACCCTGTGCGTTGAGTTCGACGTCGAGCGCGAGCAGCTCGCGCGCCGCGTCCCCCAGGCCAGGGGCGGCCGCCGCGATCGCCCGCCACCA
Organism: Planctomycetota bacterium; assembly: GCA_016795295.1. Lineage (GTDB taxonomy): Bacteria > Planctomycetota > UBA1135 > UBA1135 > UBA2386 > JAEUHP01. Next base: position 26,216 of record JAEUHP010000271.1, read on the forward strand.
ATGCGCGGCGAACCGCGCCTCGAGTTCGGCCGCAGGCCAGGCGGCGCGCAGGGCCTCCTGCACCCAGCCCTCGGCCGCGTCGACGAACTGCCCCACCTGGGCGGCAATCGCCTGCGGCTCGCCATGGGCGCCGAAGTGCGTCGGGCAGACGAACCGCCGCCCGAGCGACAGCACTTTGGCCAGGCTTTTCTGCGCTTCGGCGCGGTCGAAGCCGGTCGGGCTGGTCGACGGCAGGGCGAAGCAACCGTGCGCTTGCAGGTCGGGATACACGAGCCCGAACGTGTCGCCGGTGTAGACGGTGTCGAGGGCTGGATCGTCGAGCACCAGATGGTGGAACGCGTGGCCGTAGGTGTGCCACGCCGTGAAGGTGGCCGGGCCGAGTTCGAACGCCTCGCCATCGCCGAGGCTGCGCACCCGTTCGGCCGGCACCGGATCGATGCGGCCGTAGAGTTCGGCGAAGCGCTGTGCGCCATAGACCGCGGTGGCCCCCTGGATCAGCGCCCCGGGCGCGATCAGGTGCTTCGCCGCACGCGGGTGGGCCAGCAGGGTGGCGTTCGGGCAGGCGGCCAGCAGTGCCGCGGCCCCCGCCGCGTGGTCGAGGTGGGCGTGCGTGACGACGATCCAGCGCACGGCCGCGGGGTCGGCGCCGGCGCTCGTCAGGGCGGCCAGCAGCCTGGGCAGGGCGTGGACGGTGTGCGCCTCGACGAACATCGCGGCGTCGCCGGCCAGGCGCAGGTAGCAGGTGGTGAAGCGCGGGCGCACGTCGGCGTCGACGGGCAGGCAGAGCTGGCGGGTCATGGGGGATGGAGGCCCTTCTAACCGGACGGCCGGCGCGCCACACCCACGTGGTTTGCTTGCACCCCCCCGCCGCTTGCGGCATCGTGGCCCCATGCTGGCTTGGCGCCTCGAAGTCCTGACCCGAACCGATCAGCCCGACCCCGCAGGCCAAGCGGCCCTGCGCGCCCTGCGCGGCGCGGGCCTCGACGGCCTCGAAGCCGTGCAGAGTGTGCGCGGCTACCTGCTCGGCGCCGAACTGCCGGAGGCGGCCGTGCGCGCGTTCGGCCAAGCCGTGCTGCAGGATCCCGTGGTCGACGAACTGCGGGTCTACGCGCCGGGCCAGAACACCGCACCGGCCGCCGGCTGGCAGCGTGTGTCGGTGGTGCCGCGCCCGGGCGTCACCGACCCGGTGGCGCATTCGGTGCAGAAGGCGCTCGCCGACATGAACCTGCCCGTGGTCGCGGCCGGCACCTACCGCGCGTTCTTGGTGCGTGGCGCGGTGGCCGCACCGCGGCTCGCCCAGGTGGCGAAGAAGGTGTTGGCCAACGACGTGGTGCAGGACGTGCTGCAAGACCAGCTGCCGCCCGGACTGCCGGGACCAGGTGGCCAACCCGACCTGTCGGTGCAGACCATCCCACTGGCCGGGCTCGACGCCGCGGGCCTGGAGCGGCTGTCCAAGGACGGCGGCTTGGCACTCGACCGGGTCGAGATGCTGGCCATCCAGCGCCATTACGGCGATCTGGGCCGGGCACCGACGCGGCTCGAACTGGAGACCCTGGCGCAGACCTGGAGCGAACACTGCAAGCACAAGACCCTGACCGGTGACGTGCGCTGGCAGGGGCGGGTGGTGAAGAACCTGCTGAAGAGCACCATCGCCCACGTCACCCACACGCTGAACCGCGACTTCTGCGTCAGCGTGTTCAAGGACAACGCCGGCGTGATCCGCTTCGACGACGAAGACTCGGTGTGCATCAAGGTGGAGACGCACAACCGGCCGTCGGCGATCGAGCCGTTCGGCGGGGCCGGCACCGGCGTCGGCGGCGTGATCCGCGACGTGCTCGGCACCGGGCTCGGGGCCCGGCCGATCGCCAACACCGACGTGTTCTGCTTCGCCCCGCCCAACCTGCCGCCCGAACAGGTGCCGCCCGGCTGCCTGCACCCACTGTCGGTGCTGAAGGGGGTGGTCGCCGGCGTGCGCGACTACGGCAACCCGATGGGCATCCCGACGGTGAACGGCAGCGTGCACTTCGACCCGGACTTCATCGGCAATCCGCTGGTCTACGTCGGCAACGTCGGCATCCTGCCGACCCACCGCGCCCAGAAGCAGGTGCAGGTCGGCGACGCGATCGTGGCGCTCGGCGGCCGCACCGGCCGCGACGGCATCCACGGTGCGACCTTCAGCTCGCTGGAGCTGCACACCGAGAGCGAGAAGGTGAGTTCGGGTGCGGTGCAGATCGGCGATCCGATCACCGAACGCAAAGTGATGGATGCGGTCCTGCGCGCCGCCGAACTGGACCTGTTCTCCGCGATCACCGACTGCGGTGCCGGCGGCTTCAGTTCGGCGATCGGCGAGATGGCCGAGGGCCTCGGCGCCGAGGTCGAACTGGCCGGCGCGCCACTCAAGTACCAGGGCCTGCAGCCGTGGGAGATCTGGATCAGCGAAGCCCAGGAACGCATGGTCCTGGCCGTGCCACAGGAGCGCGTCGAACGGTTGCTGCAGGTGTGCCGCGACGAAGCCTGCGAAGCCACCGTGCTGGGCCGCTTCACCGACAGCCAACGGCTGCTGGTGCGCCACCACGGCACCGTGCACGCCGACCTGAGCCTCGACTTCCTGCACCACGGCCTGCCGGTGCAGGAGCGCGAAGCGGTGTGGCGCCCACGACCGCACCGCGAACCCGAGCTGCCGCCCGAACGCGACTGCGGTGCCGCGCTGCTGGCCGTGCTCGCCGACCATGGCGTGTGCAGCAAGGAATGGATCGTGCGCCAGTACGACCACGAAGTGCAGGCCGCCTCCGCCGGCAAGCCGCTGTGCGGCCTGCGCGAAGACGGCCCGGCCGATGCCGCGGTGCTGGCGCCGAAGCTCGGCAGCCGGCGCGGCGTGGTGCTCAGCTCGGGGCTGGTGCCGCGCTACAGCCACATCGACCCGGCCGCGATGGCCGAGTGCGCACTCGACGAAGCGCTGCGCAACTCGGTGGCGGCCGGTGGCGATCCCGACTACACCGCCGTGCTCGACAACTACTGCTGGGGCAGCACCCGCGATCCGGAGTCGTTCGGCGGGCTGGTGCGCGCCACCGAAGCGCTGTGTGCCCTGGCCCTCACCTACCGCACGCCGTTCGTCTCGGGCAAGGACTCGCTGCACAACGAATTCAAAGCCGCCGACCGCACCATCCGCATCCCCGGCTGCATCCTGGTCACGGCCCTGTCGGTGATTCCGGACGTCACCCGGACCATGACCTCCGACCTGAAGCGCGCGGGTTCGCTCCTGGTGCTGGTCGGCACCACCAAGGCCGAACTCGGCGGCTCGGTCTACTACAAGAACCTGGGCCACCTCGGCGCGTCGGTGCCACGCGTCGACCACACCCTCGGCAAGGCGGTGCTGCACGGTGTGCACCGCGCCCTGCAGGCCCGCTGCGCCCTGGCGGCGCACGACCTCAGTGAAGGCGGCCTCGGTGCCGCGGTCGCCGAGATGGCGATCGGCGGCAAGCTCGGCGTGCGCCTCGACCTGGCCGCGGTGCCCGGAGCCGAGGGCCTGCGCGCCGAACAGGTGCTGTTCAGCGAATCGCAGAGCCGGTTCCTGCTCGAAGTGCCACCCGATCGACTCGCCGACCTGCGCGCCAACCTGCGCGAGGTGCCGTTCGCGGTGGTCGGCAGCGTCGCGGCGAGCCCCGAGCTGGTGTTCACGCACGGCCCGACCACCGTGGCCACGGTGGCCTTGGCCGCCGCGGAACGGGCGTGGAAGGCGCCGCTCGACTTGGACGGCACCCTGCTCCAGGAGGTGGCCCGATGAGCGCCCCGAAGATCCTGGTCCTGCGCGCGCCCGGCATCAACTGCGAACGCGAGACGCTGCACGCGCTGCAGCGCGCCGGCGGCGCACCGGAGTTCGTCCACATCCAGCAACTGCTGGCCGAGCCGCAGCGGCTCGAGCAGTTCTCTGCCCTGGCGGTGCCCGGCGGCTTCGCCTATGGCGACGACATCAGTTCGGGCCGCGTGCTGGCGCAGGAGATGAAGCACCGCCTCGGCGATCGCCTGCTGCGCTTCGTCGACCGCGGCGGGCTGGTGCTGGGCATCTGCAACGGCTTCCAGGTGCTGGTGCGCCTGGGGCTGTTGCCGTGCACGCAACACCGGCTCGAAGAGGAAGTCACGCTCACGCACAACCTGAGCAACCACTACGAATGCCGCTGGGTGACCCTGAAGACCCAGAAGTCGCGCTGCGTGTTCCTGCCGCCGGGTCTCACCCTGCGCTGGCCGGCGGCGCACGGCGAAGGCCGGCTGTGCGCCAAAACCCCCGCCCTGCAGCGTCTGCTGCTCGACGAGGGGTATGCCGCGCTGCTCTACGTGGACGGCAACGGCCAGGCCACCGAACGCTACCCGCAGAACCCGAACGGCGCCCCGCTGGGCATGGCCGGCCTGACCAACGCCAGCGGCCGCGTGCTCGGCATGATGCCGCATCCCGACCGCAGCTACCTGCCGACCCACATGCCGAACTGGCGGCGCACCTTGCTCGAACAAGGGGCCCTGCCGGAAGACGGCGACGGCATGGTGGTGTTCCGCGAACTGGTGCGCGTGGCCAAGGCCGAGGCGTGACCGTGCGCGTGGCCGCGCCGCTGCTGGGCCTCCTGGTGCTGCCCGGGTGCGGCGCCAACCTGTTGCTGCTGGAGCGCTCGTTCGAGCTGCAGACCATCGACGGCTACGCGCAGCCATTGCGGGTCGGCTACCGGATTCCCGACGGTTTTCTGCAGGACGACCACGATCCGGTGCGCAATGCCTTGTTCGGCCTCCTGGCCGAGCCGTTCGACTGGCTGGCCAGCAGCTACGTGGCGATCGGCAGCCTGTTCGACGACGAAGAGTCGGTGGCCTATGGCCCCCTGGGCTGGCTCGCGGCACTGACCCCGTTCGCGACGCTGGTGCCGCGGCTCGAGTTCCCGCCGGTGTTCACCGCCCGCCTCGACCGCTTCGCCGCCCGCCGGCTCGTGCAAGGCAGCGCAGCCGAGCGCGCCGCGGCGGCACGGGAACTGTTCGGCGACGACCGCATCTGCAGCTGTGATCCGCGATGAAACTGCACCCCCATGACCTGGGCCCCGACTGGGGCAAGGAATCCCGCGATCCGGTCGAACGGCGCTTCTTGGCCGGCCCCCGGGGCCGCTTCGCCGAGTTCCTGCGCGCCGTGCGCATCTTCGGCGAGTTCATCAAGGGCTTCCGCGCCCTGCACTTCTTGCCGCCGTGCGTCACGGTGTTCGGCTCGGCGCGGTTCCCGGAGAGCAATCGGTGGTATGGCATGGCTCGCCAGGTGGCCGCCGAACTGTCCCGCAGCGGCTTCACCATCATGACCGGCGGCGGCCCCGGCATCATGGAGGCGGCCAACCGCGGCGCGCGCGACGCCGGCGGCCTGTCGGTCGGCTGCAACATCATGCTGCCCCACGAGCAGCGACCGAACCCTTACCTCGACCGCTTC
>JAEUHP010000283.1 GCA_016795295.1 Planctomycetota bacterium
GCTCGGCAAGTTGCTGGTGGGGCGGCATCTCGGCGATCGGCGCGTCTGGCATGGCGCGCGCGCGGGGTTCGCTCTGGAGCTGGACGAGCCGGTGGCGGCGATGGTCGATGGGGAAGTGGTGGCGCGCGCGGTGCGGCGGGCTGAGTTCGGGTGCGGGGCGCTGCGGATGGTGGTGCTGGGGGCGTTCGCCGGGCGGTGACCGTCGCCGCGGCCCGTGCCCCGGCCTTGCCCAGCACCCGCTGACCGATCGGTTCGCAGCGCGTCAGGTCTTGCCCCACGGCCGCACGTCGATGCCGAGCATGCCCGCGCGCCGCGCGGCTTCCAGGCCGAGCTCCGTGTCCTCGAAGACCGCGCACGCGGCCGGGGCGACACCGAGTCGCCGCGCGGCCTCGAGGAACACGTCGGGCTCGGGCTTGTGCCGGGTCGTGTCCTCGGCAGCGACCACGGTCTGGAACCACGAACGCACCGCGAGGCGATCGAGGGTGCGCAGCACGACGTCGCGCTGCCCCCCGCTCGCGACCGCCATCGGCAAGACACTGCGGTAGGCGTTCGCGATCGCGATCACGGGTGCGATCGGCTGCACTGCGTCGAGTTCGAGCAGGAAACGGCGCTCCTTCTCCTGCACCATGGCCTCGACGTGGCGGACTTCGACGCCGGCATCCTTCGCCAGCACGCGAATGATCTGCGCGGTCGGCATGCCGCCCATCGCGTAGAAGCGCGGCTCGGGGAAGGCGATGCCGTGCGGTGCGAGCATCGCCACCCAGGCGCGATGGTGCGCGGGCATCGTGTCGGCGAGCGTGCCGTCGCAGTCGAAGATCAGGCCGCGAAGGCCTTCTGGAGCGGTCCAGCGGAGCGGGGGCATGTGGAGGGCGCGAGGTCGGGGACCGCGCGCGACCTTCCTACGCCGCGCGCTCGTCCGGCACCAGTACACAGGCGCGATGGGTGATCGCCGAACTCCCTGCCGCGGACCGAGCGGCAGTGTGGATCGCGCCGGCCATGGGAGCGCGAAGCTGCGGGCGGGGGTGGCAGCCCTGCCAGCTGGAAGAGGGGCGACGAGGTCGGTGACGGGTGGTCCTGGACTGCAGTTCGTGGTTCCGGTGCGCCCGCGGCAAGCGCGGCGGTCGGAAATCGCCTACGATCGGCGCCGCTCACGAACGCGGGTCGCTTTGGCTGCGGCCACCGTTCGCAGCCCAAGGCCCCATGGACCGAACTGCCGCTCTCCTCCCCACCCTGCTCGCGGCCGCACTGGTCGCGGGCGCTGCTCCCGCCCAGTGCACTCCCACCTTCCTGCCGCAGCAGGCACTGTCTGGGGTGCAGGGCATCGTCCGCGCTGCGGTGTCCTGGGATCCCGACGGCGCTGGGCCTCGCGGCCCCGTGCTCGTGCTCGGCGGTCTGTTCGACGTGGCCGGCGACCTCGCGACCACTGGCATCGTCGCCTACGACTTCGCCGACGGGCGCTGGTCGGCGTTCGGCGACGGCCTCGCCGCCGTGAGCGCGCTGGTGGTGCTGCCCAATGGCGACCTCGTCGCAGGTGGCATCGACGTGCATCGGTGGACCGGATCCACCTGGGTGCGCCTCGGGGCCGGCTTCGACTCCGGCGTGATGTCGCTGGCGGTGCGACCGAACGGCGACCTGATCGCCGGCGGTGCGTTCACGTACGTCGGCACGCAGCTGTTCGGCGGCATCGCGCGCTGGAACGGAGCCGCTTGGGTGCCGATGGGCTCCGGCATGAACCAGGCGGTGCAGGCAGTCGCCGCGCTGCCCAACGGCGACGTCGTCGCGGGCGGCTGGTTCACCTACGTCAACGGCCAGTTGCTCCCGCGCATCGCGCGCTGGGACGGCACGTCGTGGTCGGCCCTCGGCGGCGGCATCAGCGGCGAGGTGCGGGTGCTGCGCACGCTGCAGAACGGCGACCTGCTGGTCGGCGGCGAGTTCACCACCGCCGGTGGTCTGCCGGCGAACCACATCGCGCGCTGGAACGGCGTGTCGTGGTCGGCCCTCGGCGCCGGCGTGGCCGACGCCTTCCAGCCGAGCGTGCGCTCGCTGCTCGAACTCGCCAACGGCGACCTCGTCGCCGGCGGCACGTTCGCCACTGCGGGGGGTGCGCCCGCCGCCAGCGTCGCCCGCTGGAACGGTGCCACGTGGTCGCCACTCGGTGGCGGGATCAGCCACTCGTCGTCCTGGGTGTCGCCGGTGGGGTTCGCGCTGGCGGAGGTCGGCAGTCGCATCGTCGCGGCCGGGGAGTTCACGCGGGCCGGTGGCGCTCCGGCCCTGAACGTGGGGGCCTGGGACGGCACGTCGTGGTCGGCGCTCGGCGCCGGGCTCGAAAGCGTGGTGCGGGTGCTGCACGTGCAGCCGAACGGCGACGTGATCGCCGGCGGTGACTTCCGGGGGATCGACGGTGTGGCGGCCGCGGGCGTCGCGCGTCGCGACGCGGCCGGCTGGCACCCGCTCGGCACCGGCATCGACGGCATCGTCACCGGGGCTGCGACGCTGGCCAACGGCGACCTCGTCGTCACCGGCGGGTTCCAGACCGCGGGCGGGGTCCCAGCGCAGGGCATCGCCCGCTGGAACGGTGCCGCTTGGTCCGCACTCGGTCCCGGCGTCGGCACCGCGGGCGGGGTCGTCTGCGTGGCGGTGCGGCCGAACGGTCACGTCTACACCGGCGGTTACTTCCATAGTGGTGGCAGCTCCACCTACCTCGGCGTCTGGGACGGCGCCACGTGGTCGCTGCTGCCGTGCAACGGCCTCGTGAGCGGGCTCGCGGTCCTGCCGAACGGCGACTTGGTCGCGGGCGGCGGCTTCACTTCCATCGGCGGCATCGCCGCGAACCACGTGGCTCGGTTCGACGGCACGAACTGGCACCCGATGGGCACGGGGTTCTCGTCGTCCGTCGGGCGCCTCAGCGTCACCGGGGACGGGACCCTGTTCGCCCTCGGGTTCTTCTCGCGGGCCGGCACCCAGACCGTGAACGGCATCGCGCGCTGGGACGGCAGCCAGTGGCAGGCCCTCGGCACGGGCGTCGGACCGGGCTCGTCGGCACACGCGGCCGTGGGGCTGCCCGGCGGCCGGCTGGTCGTCGGCGGCACCTTCACGGCGGCCGGTGGACTGCCGGCGCCGTACCTCGCGCAGTGGGACGGTTCGGCGTGGTCCGCGTTGGGCGCGCCGAGCTCGTGGGTGGTGGCGCTGGCGGTCCTGCAGGACGGCAGCCTGATGGTTGGCGGCAACTTCGTGCGTATCGGCGGTGTCGCCTCGCCCTACCTCGCCGGCATGACGAGCACGTGTCCGGCGAGTGCCGTGTCGCTCGGCGGCGGTTGTGCCAGCAGCGGCGGCGCGAACCAGCTCGCCGCGCGGGCCTGGCCGTGGGCCGGGACCACGTTCCGCGCCGAGGCCTCCGGGCTGCCTGCCACCGGCTTCGCGGCCGCGGTCACGGGCTTCGCGGCGGCGTCGCTGCCGCTCGCCAGCGTGGTGCCGCAGGGGGTGGTCGGCTGCACGCTGCGGACGACGACCGAGTTCACGCAGCTCGTGCTGCCGGTGGCCGGCGTCGCCCGTTCGTCCCTCGTGCTGCCGAACACGGTCGCGGTCGCCGGCCTGTCGCTGCGCCACCAGGTGGTCGCCTGCGAGACCGGGCTCGGCGGCGCGCTCACCGCGGTGACGAGCACGAACGTGGTCGCTCTGGTCGTCGGTTCCCACTGATCGACTCCTTCCGTGTCGGTTTCGCGCGCCGCGTCATGGCATGCCTCGCGGCAGCAGGCGTGCCGATGGCGGGCCGGAGTGCCAGCAAGGCGCGGTGCGGTGGCAGCGTAGGAGGGGCGCATCCGCTCGGCCGAGAATCTGGCCGAGGGGGCGGATTGCAGCCCGTTGCGCCGGCTTGCTGGAGGGCTCGGGGCGGCATTAGACTGGGGACGCCCGAGCCCGGGCGGTCCGGGACCGCGCTTTGTTGTTCCCATGCACCCCATGTGCTGCCGCCCGAGGGGCGAACCAATGAGGCTCGTCGCAACCGTGGCGCTGCTCGCCGCCATGGCGAGCGTTGCGGCCGCCCAGTCGGCGCGCCCAGCTGCGCCGCAGGCGGAAACCGACAAGCTGCGTGAGCAGTTCGCGCTGGTGCTCGCGGGCGATGCCAAGAGCGCGAAGCAGATCGGCGCGACTGCCAGGGCGCTTGCCGCGAAGTACGAGCACGGCTCGCTGGTCGAAGCTCTGCGCGCGGGACCGCTGCTGCCCAAGGGCGACCCCAAACCGCGCGGCAAGGGCAAGGACGCGGAGAAGTTCGAAGTGTTCGACGGCGTGACGACGGGATTCACGTTCCGCGTCGGCGACGCGGTGCACCGCTACGCCGTGCACGCGCCGGCGAACTACTCGCCGACCAAGCCCGCCCCGCTCGTGCTCGACCCCGGCCACGGGGTCGGCGCGAAGGAAGACCAGAAGGGCAAGGCTGGCTACCTCGGCTACTTCCGCCACCGCGCCGATGCGGCCGGGCTCGCGAACGCGCTCATCGTGCGCACCGAGATCGTCGAGCAGATTGGGGCCGACGGTGTCGCTGGCAAACGTCCCGAGGACCAGGTCTGCGCCGTGTTCGACGCATGCTTCAAGGATCTCGCTTCGCGCTTTGCGATCGATCTCGATCGCGTGTGGGTCAGCGGTCTGTCGCAGACGGGCTTTTGGTCGTGGCAACTCGGTCTGACGCGCCCCGATCGCTTCGCGGGGATCGCGCCGATGGGTGCGGTGACATGGAACACGAACCAGTACTTGCCGAACCTCGCGCACCTCGCCGTTTGGGTGCTGCACGGCGACGCCGACAAGGTCTGCCCGGTGGCGCAGCCGCGGCAGACGACCAAGGCGCTGGCCGAACTCGGCGCGCGCGTCGAGTACCGCGAGATCGCTGGCGGTGCGCACGACTACAGCACGTGGCAACACCTCGACCAAGGTCTGCGTTGGCTCGCGGAGCGGCCGCGTGATCCGTTCCCCAAAACCTTCACTCGCTGCCTGCAGACCCTCGCACAACCCTGGTGCTACTGGGTGCGCGTCGACGAACTCGAGCGCGTCGGCTCGGGCGAGGCGGGCAAGCCGCCCAGCGCGAAGCTCGGCGTGAAGGTCGACGGCCAGACCGTCGAGCTCACGAGCGTAGGCGTGAAGCGCATCACGGTGGGGCTGTCGAGCGAACTGGTCGACCTCGCCAAGCCGGTGAAGCTGGTTTGGAACGGCGAAGAGAAGTTCGAGCGTGTGCTCGAGCGCGACTTCGCGCGGACCGTCGACTGCGCGCTCGACAAATGCGACTGGCGCGGCTTGCTCGAGAGCTTCGTCGAGTTGAAGCGTTGAGTGCTTGGTGCGGTCGCGGGTGCCGCCGGCAATCGGTGCAGTTGCGCGCCTGCAGGGGCGGCAGGGTGGGGTCGGCGGTCGGTGCGACCTTCGGCCTGGTCGGCGCCGGGGTCCCAGCGCAGCTGGTTGCGGTGGGTGTTCGCGAACAGGTGGTGTCGTCGAAGTGCCCGTCTGCGCTGGAGCAAGGCCGGTCCGGACCGCTTGGAAGTCAAGCGGTCGCCTTCCAAGCGCCAGGCCCGCACTCCCGCCAGAGCCTGGCATCGGTCGGCCTCAGCCGAGGCCGTATTTGTCGTGCAGGCTGCGCGCCAACCCGTCGAGGTCGGGGAACAGCATGTACTCGTGCAGCCCGGCGCGGCGCAGGAAGTCGATTCCACCCTCGATCGCCTTGGCGGGTATGGAGAGCTTGCGGGCGGCTGCCGGCGCGATCTTCTCGAGGCCACTGACGTTGCGCCCGTGCAGCGTGAACCACCCGCCCTGCGCCTGCTGGCGTGAACTGATCTGACGCGGGTAGATGGCGACCGGCGCGCTGTATGGCCACACCTCTCGGAGGCTGAGGAAGTCGAGATAGTCCCGTATGTGATCCTGGCCCTCGAAGAGGTCATCGCGATCGAACAGGCTCTGGGGGCCCACCAGATAGGGGTGTCCCCAGCTGGCGTCCATTGCGTTGAGTCGGAACGGATTGAGGATCCACAACGCCGGGTCGACCGGCGAACTGCGGGGGATCTCCTGGCAACGCGCGAACTTCCGCAGCGCGAAGTAGAGGGCGACGCCGAACTGCTCCGTCCAGTCGAGCAAACGCGTGGCCACGCCGTGGTGGCGCATCACGAACAGTGTCTCCCACGAGTCCAATCGCGACGCGTGCAGCGACCAGGCCTTGGCCGAGAACTCGTAGAACAGGTCCGCCTCGAGGTCCTCGACGTCGGCGCGACGGTTGCGCATCAAGCTTGGCAACAGTCCCCAGGTGGCGTCCTCCTGCCCCCGGTACCAGGGTTCCTCGTGGGACCCGAACCGCAGACCGGCAACCGCCTCGTCGACCAGTTCCAAGAACCGCGCCCAGGCATCCATGCTCGGCAAGCCTACTGGCGGCGTCGCGGGGCAACCAGCCAACAGCGCGGGTTGGCGGGTGTCATGGTCGTTCGGCTACTCGGTGCTGGTCTGCCCACAGTGCGCCGGGGCGCGGCGGGTGGTGCGGACGGCGAGTCCGGCGGGCCGGAGTGTCGGCAAGGCGCGGTGCGGTGGCAGCTAGGGGGCTGCGGCGGGGGAGCGGTGGATTCGCTGGGCCAGAGACTGCGCCGAGGGGGCGGATCTCAGTCCGTCGCGAGGGACTGTCGGGGGGAGTGAGGCGGCGTTAGCCTGCCCGTGAGCAGACCGGGTGGTCCGGGACTGCAGCTTGAACCTCCCATGCGCCCGTCGCTGGTGGGCACAAGGCAACCACGCCCCATGCGCCTGCTTTCCGCCGCACTGCTTCCGACCTGCCTGGCCACCAGCCTCGCCGCCTGCCTCAGCACGGCGCTGGCGCCCGCGCAACAGCAGTTCCGCTACCGCGACCCCGTGTTCGCCCAGGTGACGCGCCAGAACGCGATCGCCTACGGCTCGGCCTTCAACCGCGCGACCGGGCAGCAGCAGCAGCTGCTGCTCGACTGGTACGAACCGAACGGTGACCCCGCCGCCTCGCGGCCGGTGTGCGTCGTCGTGCACGGCGGCGGGTTCGTCGGCGGCGGCCGCGGCACGTCGCAGATGGTGGCGCTGTGCAGCCGGCTCGCGCGCTCCGGCTACACGGCGGTCTCGATCGACTACCGACTGACGACGTCGGGCAGTCCGATCACCCAGCAGGTGGTCGAGGACGCGGCCCACGACTTCCAGGCCGCGGTGCGATGGCTCCGGGCCAATGCGACGGCGCGACGCCTCGACGAGGGCCGCATCGCGGCGATCGGCTCGTCGGCGGGCTCTTACACGGCGCTCCACTCCGCCTACGCGTTCCCGGGCGAGGGCACGTCGGGCAATCCGGGGTTCTCGTCGCGGGTCGCGGCGGTGGTCGACCTCTGGGGTGCGTTGCTCGACCCGAACACGATCGACGCCGGCGAAGCGCCACTGCAGATCGTGCACGGCACGCTCGACGGCACGGTGCCGTACGCGCAGGCGTTGGCCCTGCAGGCGCGGGCGCAGGCGATCGGCCTGCCGCACGAGTTCCACCCGATGGTCGGCGCCGGCCACGCGCCGTGGACCGACTACTTCACATCGTTCTTCGACGACACCCAGGCATTCCTGTGGCAGCACCTCGACCTCGCCGCCCTCGAAGGCCTTGCCGTGCGGCCCGGGGCAGCGAGTCCCGGCACGGCGACGTTCGACCACGGCGGCCTCGGCGGCGACTTCGTGCTGCTGGCACTCGGCTTCGGGACAGCCAACACGACGGTGCCCGAGCTCGGCACGTTCTGCTTGAATCCGAACGACCTGGTGCTGACGGTCGGCTCCACCGTGCTGCCCACGGGCGACCGCCTCGGCAGCGGGCCGTTCGCCTGGCCCGTGCCCGCAGGACTGCTCGGCGTCACGCTGCACTGGCAGGCACTGCAGATCGGGGCGTGGAACGGCCTCACGAACTGCGTCGCCACGCCGTTGTGAGTCGCCCCGCCCGCGGTTGCGGGCGGCACCGCTATCCCCTGAACCGCGAACATGGCCGCGATCCGGTTGGAAGGAATCGGCACTGTGCTGCGTCCCAGCTCGGTCGCTGCTGCCCCCGCCGGCGATGCCGGTCCCTTCGCCTCCTTCCTCTTCGCCGCCGAGACCCGCTCATGAAGTTCCGCTCCTCGATCGCGATCGTCGTCGTCCTGTCCTGCCTCGCCGCCGCCGCTGCGCGGGGCGAAGGTCGCGGTACCGAGCCCGTTCGGCCCAGCGCGCGCTACGTCCCTGCCGAGATCCGCCTCGACGGCGAAGTGATCCTGCGCGGCTCGGCCAGCGACGACGGCCGCCCCGACGTCGATGCGGTGTGGGACTACCAGCTCGGCACGCTGGCCTACGCGCCGACCGAGGCCTTCGCCGCGCTCGGAGTGCCGAAGGACGCGAAGGAGTGGACGCTCGAACTGCCGCAGAAGGGCGAGGACGCGGGCGAGCCGCAGGCTGCTGCGCCGGGGACCGGAGCGGCCGACGCGACGAAGCCGCGGCGCCGCCGGCCTGCCGCATGGACGATCGAGGTCGTCGTCAGCTATGGCGGCGAGGCGCGTGCGCGCTCGCTGCGCCTGGTGCGCGGCAAGGTGCAGCCCAGTTCGGGCGGTGACTGGTACGTGCATCCCGACGAGGTTGCGCGCCTGTTCGGTTCGCGCCTCGTGCACCGGGACGACGTGGTCCGCATCGAGAACCCCGCGCGCAAGAAGTAGCGCTGGGTGCGGCAGACGCTGGCCCGCCGCGCGGGGCGACCCAGGGTCCGTCCGGCTCCGGATCGTCGCGCGGCTCAGCAGTTCCAGAACGCGCTCGGATCGAGTCGGAACAGCGCGACCAGCCCGCCCCGGGGATCCGTCAGCGTCGAGCATCGGTTCACTTCGGGGATCGGTGCCCCCGACGGCGCACTGGACCAGACTCGGCACCATCGTTCCTGCGACGATTCGCCGTGGGTTGCGGCGCACTGGCTACGTTCTCCCTCTGCCTTCCATGCTGCGTCACCTGCTCCGCGGTTGCGTCCTCACCTTCGCCGTCCAGGCCAGCGCCCAGGATTGCGGTTTCACCTCGATCGGCCTCTTGCCACTCCCCGAACTCGGCACGGGCACCTACCAGGGCTGGACCGGCGGGCTCTATCCAGGCGGCAGCAATGTGCCGCCCGCCGCCCATCTTCAGGCCGGCCTCCTCGCGGCCGCCGCGGTGCAACCGCGCGACGGCAACGGCCAACTGAGTCCGAATGGCAGCATGGTGCTGTTGTCGATCGGCATGTCGAACACGACGCAGGAGTTCAGTGCTTGGCAGCGCATCAGTGCCATCGACGGCGACCGCAACCCGCGACTCGTCGTCGTCGACGGCGCGCAGGGCAGCCAGGACGCCGCCGTGTTCGCGAATCCGAACGCTCAGGCCTGGACCGTGGTCGATCAGCGGCTGGCAGCCTCCGGAGTGACCGCTGCGCAGGTGCAGGTGGTGTGGCTGAAGCAGGCCCTGATGGCGCCGCCGGCGGGCTTCCCGGCTCACGTGCTGGCCCTGCAGTCCGACCTGCAGGCGATCGCACAGAACCTGCGCGCCCGCTTCCCGAACCTGCGCATCTGCTACCTGTCGAGCCGCACCTACGGTGGCTACGCGTTCCATCCCGACCGCAAGGAGCCGCTGTCGTTCGAAACGGGCTTCGCGGTGCAGCGGCTGATCGCTGCGCAGATCGCGGGCGATCCGGCCTTGAACCACGATCCGGCGCAGGGCTCCGTCATGGCGCCGTGGTTGGCGTGGGGCCCCTACCTGTGGGCCGATGGCGTCGTGCCGCGCGCCGACGGGCTCGCCTGGTACTGCGCCGACTACCAGGACGACGGCATTCACCCGAAGCCGTATGGGCGACACAAGGTGGCGCTGCTGTTGGACGCGTTCTTCCGCAGCGAACCGACCGCGGTGTCCTGGTATCTCGGTGGCAGCGGGGTGCCGATCCCCGCCGTCTTGCCGATCGGCAGCGGCTGCACGACGCCGCGCGGCGTGGTCGGCCTGCTGCACAACAGCCTGCCGCGGCTCGGCAACAGCACGTTCGCACTCGGCGCCAATCGCCTGACGCCGGGCCTGCCCGCGGTGCTCGCCTTCGCCGACGGCCTCGACCGGCTCGAGCTGGTGCGTGGGTGCGAACTCTACCTCGACCTGAACCGTCTGTGGCCGGCGTCACTGTTCGCACTGGTAGGCGCCAGCGGCACGGTGCAGTATCCGGTGCCGATTCCGTCGACGCCGTCGTTGGCAGGCTTGCGCTTCTACGCGCAGTGGGCATGCCTCGATCCGGTTGGTGCGCCATTGCCGTCCATCGGCGCCTCGCTGTGGCTCGGTCCCGCTGGGCAAGTGCGCATCGGCCCGTGAGTTGGGAGGGCGCACTTCGGATCGTCGTCGCGTCGGACACCGGGCGGTGATGGCGCAACTCTGGCGGCAGTTGGCGCTCCAGCACCTCAGGAGTGGTCCGGAACCGCAGTTTGTCTCGCGATGCCCACGCACGGCATCAGGGGCAAGGGCCCGATCGACCGAAAGAGGATTGCCCACGATTGCACCAGACCATGCCCGTCCTCTTCCGTACGACCCTGTTCCTGGCTGGCGTCATGCTCTCGGCCAGCTGCGCCTCGACGTTCGACCCGGACGCCGACGATCTCGTGGTCGGCTCGCAGGCCTGGCCAACCCCCTACGTGGTCACCGACCACGGGCCGGTGGTCGTGAA
This sequence comes from Planctomycetota bacterium, assembly GCA_016795295.1. GTDB lineage: Bacteria > Planctomycetota > UBA1135 > UBA1135 > UBA2386 > JAEUHP01. The sequence goes on from JAEUHP010000283.1 coordinate 10,685, forward strand.
CATGCGGCGTGGACAGGTCGGCGAACACACAGGCGGCGTGCACCGCGCCTGGCGCGTCGAAACGACGCAGGGCAAGCCGCTGAGCCCGTGGTTGACGACCACGCCCTTGGTCGACTCGCAGGAGCGATTGCAGGTGCGTGTCGGCCGCGGCGGCGCGGTGTACGCATTCGAACCCGGCGTCGCCATCGACAGCCGCGACCAGCAGCGCCACCTCCCGACCGGTTGGTATCGCATCGGCCGCCATGGTCCGGACGGGGACGTGTTCACCAAGGTCGAGGTCCTCGCCGACGGCGGGGTCCTCACCTTCGCCAAGGACGGCGCCCACGAACGGGTGCGCCGCCATGCTGCCGACGATCGCCTGCGGGGCGAACGCACCGTGCTCGCGGGCAGCCTGCGCGCGGTCGACGACGCGCATTGGCTTGCCGAACTGCCCAACGGCGGCGGTACGTTGCTGCTCGATGCCGACCTCGCGGAGCAGGGCAAGCTCGTCGAGCAGGCGAGTGCACCGGGTGAGTTCTTCCGCGTCGGCGCTCCGGGGCACAGCACGGCCACCCTGTTCGGACTCTCCGTAGAGCGCAACCTGGTCTCCCCGCAGGGCACCGTGTTGCCCGGCCCTTGGCAGAAAGCCTGGGCGTTGGCGGATCGGGATTGCGTCGTCGTGGTGCTGCTCGAGCCGGATGGCGGCCTGACGCTCGTCGAGCCGGATTGGCCGGGCTGCCGCGTCCTGTTGCGCGATGCGACGTTCGTGCTGCTGCAGAAGCGCGACGTCCCGCCCGTCTATGCCGATGCCGAACTCGGCAGTGCGCTGGTGGTGTTGCTCGTCGGCCAGGCGCAGCAGGAGGCCGGTTACACGCTGTTCGTGCGCCTGGCCGGTCGCACGCACGGTCCGTTCCCTGCTGCGACTTCGGAGGCCGCCACCGCCGCAATGTGGGCGGGACTGCTGCCGGTCGTAGAGGTTCGCCGCGCCGATCTGGCCCAGCAGCGCGCCGCGCTCGCCGCGGCCGCCGAACGTCAGCGTGCTGCCCTGCAGCAGGCCGTCGACACCGCCAAGGCACAGCTCGCCGAGGTTGCCCGCCTGCAGGATGCCTACTTCGAGGCCCTGCAAGCCGGCGATGCGAACGCCGCGGATCGCGCGGTGACGGCGATCGACCATCGCATCGCCAACGTGGCCATCCCAGCCGGTCACGCCGACAGCGAGGCGTTGCGCCGCGACCAAGCGCTGGCGATCGCCTACCGACTCGATTGGGAACTGCGCCGCGACGACCGCTCGATCGAGCGCATTGCGCAGTGGGGGCCGCAGTACCTTGCCCAAGGCGGTGCTTTGTATGCGCGCTACGTGCGCGAGGTGGGCCGCCTGGTGGCCGTGCGCCAGGGTCTGCCGCGCCCGACCTACGACCGCCTGATGCAGACCTCCTACGGCTTCGACGCGGCGACGAAGGCCGAGCTGCGCCGCCTTCTGGAGACTCTCGAGCAGTTCGAAGCGGGCGAACGCTACCGCGCCCACCTCGCCGCCGGCCGTTTCCAGGATGCGCACGACATGGCCTACAAACTCGGCTTCGAGGGCTGGGTCGAACACCTGCTGGGTCCAGCCAAGGGTCGCTTGCCAGAACACGAACTCGAGGCCCTGCTGCGCATCGCCCGCGACCGCGCCGCGACCCCGGAGCAGCGGGCGCGGCTGCAAGCGGCGCACCACAGCCAATGGCTCGACATGGTCGCCGCGCAGCGCAAGGAGCAGTTCGAACGCTTCCGCCGCCAGGACGAGGAGTACCGCCGCGCCGAGGCCGGACGGGCGCTGGCCGAGCGCGCAGCGCGCGCGGCGTACCGGGCCGATGCGTTGCGCCGCGGCTTCGTCTGGCGCGAGAACTGAGGAGCCCGCGGAACGGATCGTCCGGTCGGTGCGCCGTGGGCGCGGGATGGCGCGGTGGCGTTCGCCGCCACCCACGACGCATCCACCCGGACGATTCGTTCGCAAGCTGTGGTTGGCCGGCCTCTGGCACGGAGTCGGCATCGCGAGGACGCAGCGCCCGATCCTGGCCGACGAGCGCTTGCTGCGGCAGCGCGGCCGCCATCGGCAACTGGAGTTTGCCCCACACTCGATGACGGTGGCGCGACGGCGGTGCTGTCCGATTCCTGACATGGATGGCCGCGGCGGGCGAGATTGGCGACGGAAGTCCCGGGAACGCGCGGGCATCCTCGCGCTCGCGCGCCTCCGTTGGCCGGCCCGTTCCGCTCGGCACGTTGTTTGCTATTCTGTGGCAAGTCCCCAAGGAAATCACTGATGCACCTTGCCCATGCCGCCGCCATGGCTGGCCTCGTAATGGCTCTGTCCGAAGCGAGCCGCGCTCAGGCTCGCCAGTTCGACCCGCTCGGCCAGCGCAGCTCTTCACTCTACCTTGCTGCGGGCCTTGCGGCCCATGCCTGCGGCGACCTCGACGGTGACGGCGATCTCGACGTCGCGGGCGTGACCGCCGCGGTTGGGTTCTCGGGAGCCAATGTGGTCGTGTATCGACGCCAAGGGGCGACTTGGCAACAACAGGTGGTGCAGGCCCTCAGTGTGCCGCCCGCTGCCGCCCCGCGTGCGCTGGCCGTCCAGCTCGCCGACCTCGACGTCGACGGCGACCTGGACCTGCTGGTGACGCTGGCCCGACAGGCTGCGCCCCGAGACATCGAAGTGCGGTTGTTGCGCAACGACGGTACGGGCACCTTCACGGCTGCTGCGACCTTGGTCTGGCCTGCAATCGTCGACGCTCGTGCTGTCGTGGGAGATCTCGATGGTGATGGCGACCTCGATCTCGTCGCCGCCAGGCACGACGCCGCCAACCAACCGCTTCCTCTGCTCGTGCTGAGCCACGACGGGAACTTCGGGTTCCAGCCGGCCGCCGCCACCACACCCGGCACGGCGGCGAAGGACGTGGCGCTTGCCGATCTGGAAGGCGACGGCGATCTCGACCTGGTGGTCGTCGACGCGTCGGCGCAGGTCCTCGCCTGGTACAACACTGCCGGCAACTTCGGTGGCGGGCTCCTGTGGGCAGGCCCCGCGCGGACCGTGTTCGGGGCGGATTGCGACGGCGATCTCGATGTGGACCTGATCGCGCAGAGCTCGACCGGTGCGATCACCCTGTTGCGCAACCTGGGCGGCACCTTCTCGGCACAAACCGTGACGACCGGCGGCACGACCGCCGGCCAGCGGCCAGAGCCCGCCGACTTCGACGGGGATGGTGCGACGGACCTCGGCATGTTGGTCGACGGCGAACTCCGGATCCTGCGCAACGACGGGGCCGGGAACTTCACCGCGGAGAGGCTCTGCGGCGCAACCGGCTTTTCGATTGGCGACGCCGATCTGGATGGACGGGACGACGTGTTGTTGGCACTGGGCACCGACGGCAGCGGCGGCATCGCCATCGCTCGGGGAGCTGCTGGCCGCATGGCATACGATGCAGCCCTGCAAAGCCGCAACCACGTCGCCCTCGCCACCAGCGGCACGACCGAGGCCGCCGCCGACCTCGATCGCGACGGCCGGGTCGACTGGATCCAGTCCATCGACTACGGGGTGTTGGTGCGTCGCAACCACGGCGCGGGCAACTGGTCGACCACGCAACTGCAAACCGCGAGGCAACGAGCGATGGCCTGTCCTGCCGACCTCGACGGCGATGGCGACCTCGACCTGGTGTGCCTCGCCAGCAGCCAACCCGGTGGCATCCAAGTGTTTCGTCACGATCCGGGCTTTCAGTTCACGCCACTGCCCCTGCAGTTCGGCCTCACGGGCCGCTCGATCGACGTTGGCGATTTCGACGGCGATGGCCGCGACGACGTGCTGGTGATCGCCAGCGACAACTCGGTGCAGCTGTTGCGCAGCAGCGGCACCGGCGCGTTCGCCACGCCGTCGACGCTGTTCGTGGGCATGCACAGCAGCGCTCGGCCCGGCATCTGGGATTGGGAAGGCGACGGCGACCTCGACATCCTGGTGGTCACCGGCTTCCCTTACTGCGGCCTCCTGCTCACCAACGACGGTGCTGGCAACTTCAGCACAGCGGCGTCCTGCACGTTTGCTCCACCGCTTGGCTGGGGCGCGGTGCTGCAGATGCAGATCGCCGACTTCGACGGCGACGGCGACGCCGACTTGTTCCTGTACAGCTACGGTGGTGGCACGATCCTGCTCGATCTGGCTGGGACCTTCGTCCCGGTGCAAGTTCTGCAGGGGGCAACGGGCTCTTCGCTGTGGAAGCCCCTGCTGGCCGACTGGGACGACGACGGCGATGTCGACATCCTGCAACTCGGCGGCACAGCCCAGCTGTGGCTCAACGTGGGCAACGGCACGTTTGTGGACGCGACCGCACAGCGCATCGGTCACGTGACGTTCCAAGCCACGGTCGCCGCCGATCTCGACGGCGACGGCGACGTCGATCCCGTGGGGTTCTTCGGCACCTTCCAGGCACACCGACAGAACCACCTGCGCTCGGCGACTTCGCTGCAGGCGCCTGCGCTCGGCAGCCACCTGCGAATCCGCTTCGCCAGCGAGCCGGGCTTCGCCGCCGCCAACACGGCGTGCCTGCCGATCCTCGCGTTCGCTCCGCGGTCGAGCCCGTTGGCGGTGGCTGGGATCCGCGGCACCTGGCAACTCGACCCGAGCTCGGCGATGGTGCTGCCGCTGCTGAACCTGCCGGCTCCCACAGGCACCGCCGAGCTGAGCATGCCAATCCCACTACAGCCAGCTTTCCTGGGCATCGACCTGCATGCGCAAGGCTTGGTGCTGGGGACGGCGGCGGCGTTCACGCCCGCCGTCCACGAGCGCATCGTGCCCTGACGCCTGCTCGCAGCAGCGAGAACTGAGGGGCCCGCGGAGCCTCGGCCATCCCACGCGCGGCGCGCGCGGCGCCGCCTGCCGCGGGCTGCGCTGCTGCGGCGCCCGCCGGCAACCTCCAGTTCGTCCCGGGGCCGGAAGGGCGCCGAAGACGCAGCGGTGGCGGCGGATTGTCGGCGAGCGCCGGAATCTCGACGCCGAATGCCCCACACCGAGCTTCGCCCAGCCGTTAGACTGCGTGGCACAGGAGTTGCCCGCTCGTGGCCCGGGTGCCGTGGCACCTCGCCGACGCCTCCTCACTGTCCCCATCGATGCCATGAACCGACCCGATCTCCGGCAGTTGCTCATCCCGACCGTCACGCTCGCTCTCGGCCCGGCAATGGCTCTGCTGCGCGCTCAGTGCACTCCGCAGTGGCAGGCCGGCGCCGAGGTCGCCGGCGTCGTCGGCGCGGTCCACGCCACCCTGGAGTGGGACCCCGATGGCGCGGGCCCGGCCACGCCGGTGCTGGTCGCCGGCGGCGCGATCACTGCAGCTGGCAACCAGCCGGTGCGCGGCATCGCGCAGTGGGATCCCGCCACCGGGGCTTGGTCGCCTCTCGGCACCGGCCTCACCGGCGAAGTGTTCGCGCTGGCGACGCTGGCCAGTGGCGAACTCGTGGCCGCCGGTAGCCTGACGGCCGCGGGCGGCGCCGCGGTCGACCGCGTCGCGCGCTGGAACGGCAGTGCGTGGAGCCCGTTCGGCGGCGGGCTCGACGGCGACGTACTCGCGCTGCACGTGCAGCCGGGCGGCGAACTCGTCATCGGCGGCGCGTTCACGGCTGCCAATGGTGTGCCGCTCGCACACGTCGCGCGATGGAACGGTTCGGCCTGGGCACCGCTAGGCGCCGGCTTGCCGCACAAGGCCATGGCGTTCGCGACCCTGCCTGGCGGTGCACTGGTCGCGGGCTGGGGCCCGGAGCCGAGCTTCTACCGCAGCTACGTGTCGCGATGGGATGGCACGAGCTGGTCTTGGTTGACCACCTTGAGCGGGGGCAATCCGAGCCTGGTCCGCGCGCTCGACGTGCTGCCGAACGGCGACTTGGTCGTCGCTGGCTCGTTCCACAGCTGTACGCAGGTCCAGGCGGCGAGCATCGTGCGCTGGGACGGCTCTACTTGGTCGCCGTTCGGCCTGGGCATCCGAATGCCGGTCTACGACTTGCAGCAGCTGCCCGGCGGCAGGCTGCTCGCCGCGGCAGCCAATGACACTGGCTCGGGAGTCCCCGGCGGCGTCGTCGAGTGGGACGGCAGCGCCTGGGCCGCGGTCGCAGGCAGCGAGAACCTGGCGGCCCCGGGTGGCTACGTCCGGGCGTTGACGCTGCTGGGCAACGGCAACTTGGTCGCCGCTGGCGATCTCGGCGGGCGCTCGACGGCACAGTGGGACGGTGCGACGTGGCGTTCCCTCGGCTCGGGCCCCGATCGTGCCATGGCGGCGATGACAGTGCGCGCGAACGGCGAGGTCGTCGCGCTGGCGGCCAATGCGACGTCGCTACTGCGCTGGGACGGTCAGCACTGGTCCTCGCTACCCGGCGCCACGAACGCCCCGATCCGCGCCGTGGTCGAACTGCCCGCCGGCGATCTGATCGCGGCAGGCGACTTCACGACCATCGGTGGCGTCGCGGCGAACCACATCGCGCGCTGGGACGGCAGCGCCTGGCGTGCACTCGGCAACGGCCTCGACGCCGCGGCCCTGACGCTGGCCGTTCTGCCCAGCGGCGACCTGGTCGCCGGTGGTGTGTTCACGCAGGCTGGCGGCGTCCCCGTGACGCGGATCGCGCGCTGGGACGGCGTCGCGTGGTCGGCAATGGGCAATCCGACGTTCTACTCCGCACCCTTCACGCACCTCGTCGTCGCGCCGGACGGCAGCCTGTTCGCCGCCTGCAACGGCATCCTGCACTGGAACGGCGCCACTTGGATCGACACGGGCGCGCCGATGATCAACAACCCGGTCGGCGCCATGGCGATGATCCTTGGCGACCGACTTGCAGTCGCGCGCAACGCCAATGTTCCGGTCGTGCATGTGTACGAAGGCGCACAGTGGGTGGGCTTGGTCGCTGCGAACGGATCGATCGCTGCGATCGCGAGCCTTCCGGACCGCTCGGTCGTACTCGGCGGCGCGTTCTCGACGATCGGCGGCCAGGCCGCCAATGGCCTGGCACGTTCGTTCGCCGGCAGCTGGCAGCAGCTCGGTGGTGGGATCACCGGCGGCGTGCGCACGCTTGCTTGGCAGCCGCGCGGGGCACTGCTCGCCGGCGGCTCCTTCACCCAGGTGGGGGCCGCGGTGCTGTCGCCGTATTTCGCGCCGCTGGCCGCAGCCTGCCCCGCCGAGGCGATACCACTGCCGAACTCGTGCACGGGCACGCTGGGGCCGGTGACTCTCACGGCACTGAGCCAGCCATGGATCGGATCCGCCTTCCGTTCGCGCGCCACCGGCTTCGCGCCAGGCAGCATCGGTATTGCGTTGGTCGGTCTCTCCGCGCCCAATCTGCCCCTGAGCCTGATTTGGCCGAACACCGCGCCAGGCTGTGCCCAGGTCAGTAGCGGCGAGGCCATCCTGCTGCAATGGCCGCAGGATGGGACCGCAGGATACGCATGGGAGATCCCCAACTCCGTCGCCTTCGCGGGGCTGCCGCTCTACCATCAGTTCCTGCAGTTCGAGATCTCGTCCGGCAACCAGCTCGGCGCGCTGAGCGGTTCGAACGGGCTGCGGCTGGTCCTTGGCGCGTTTTGAGCAGGTGTCCGCACCAGCCGAACCTTGGAACAGTCGGTGGTTCGGTCGACGCCATGGGGCTCTTGGTCACCGGCGGCACGTGCAGTGCCGTCGACAGCCAATTCTCCGGCTCGAACGGCTGGTCCGGCTCGGTCGCCAACGACCAGTATCCGAGCCCAGGCGCACGGGTCACGGGCGGGACCCTCATCGCCTCCCGTTGTACGTTCACTCCCGGCGCATCCGTTGCATCGTTCAACAGCTATCCGCTTGGACCCCAGGCTGGGCTGGTCGTGGGCGGCGGTTCGGTGCGGGCCGCGGATTGCACGATCCGTGGCGGCAACTGGCCCAATGGTTCGGCGGTTCCACCGCCATGGAACGGCGCCCCCGCGATCTTCGTCTTCTCGGGCAGTGCCCGCCATGCGCGGTGCACCCTGCTGCCTGGAACCGGCCCCTTTGGCTCGGCACAACCGACCTCCGGCAATGCGTTCGTCGATCCGACCATGGTCGGGATCGGCAGTTCCGGAGCGCTCCTGCTCGGTAGCACCTGGACCGCAACGGCCACGGCGGGCACTTCGGGGCAGGCCCTGGCGTTCGCCTATTGGTTTGCGTTGGCCCCGTCGACACACCCCGTGGTGCTCGAGCGGGTGTGGGGGGCGGGGCAGGCGATCGTGCTCGACCTCTCGGTGCCTGCCGCAGGTGCGGCGGTGCCGTCTTCGATTGCGCTCCCGAACGTTGGTTCGCTGGTGGGAACCCAACTCTGGTGCCAGGCGATGCAGTTGGATCTGCCGAACGTGCGTGCCTCGGCCCTGGTCGGCGGCTTCATGCGCTGAGCTCGCGCCGGCTGGATGGCCGACGAACCGGCCGCAGTCGACGCCGTACGCGGCTCTGCCGCACCGGCACACAACGATGCGGCGGCGCCTCGACGTGGTCGCTCGGGGCGTTGGCCCGGCGCAGCGGCAGCGTGTCCTGCGTGCTGTGGGCATCCGGCCGGGCGGCGCTGGCGGCCGTGCTGGCGCCGCTGCTCCGCCCGGGCCAGCCCGGCTAGGCGGGCGGGGACGCCGCAGGCGTCTCGTGCAGGCCCTTGCCGCAGTGCGGGCAACACGCCGCGCTTGGGGCCTGCGGCCCCGCCGCCCGTGCCCTGGCCTTGCCCAGCTCCTCCACGAACGCCGCCCCGAGCAGGCCCGCCGGCAAGGCGAACATGGCGATGCCGAGCACCGCCACCACACCGCCGAACGCGCGGCCGGCGTCGGTCACCGGCGACATGTCGCCATAGCCGATGGTGGTCAGGGTCACGATGCCCCACCACATGGTCGCCGGGATGCTCGAGAACTGTTGCGGCTGCGCGTCGTGTTCGAACTGGTACATCACCGTCGCCGACACCACCAGCATCGCCAGCAGCAGGAACAGCAGCGACAGCAGGTCCGGGGCGCGGTCGCGCAGCACGTTGTGCAGCGTCTGCAGCGCCTGGGAGTAGCGGCCGAGCCGCGCGATCCGCAGGATGCGCAGCAACCGCAGCGCCCGCACCGAACGCAAATCGATGCCGAGCCACGGCAGGCAAGCCGGCGCCACCGACAGCAGGTCCACCAGCGCCAGCGGCGAGCCGAGCCAGCGCAGGCGGGCCACGGTCGGGCTGCGGTCGGGCGCGCCGAGCGGTACCACCCACAGACGCAGCAGGTACTCGAGTGCGAACACCACCACCGAGCCACGTTCGAACCAATGGAGGTGGCTGTCGGCGTAGGCCGCCACCGCCGGCACGGTCTCGAGCACGGTGGCGGTGACGTTGAGGACGATCAGGGCGACCAGGAACCGGCGCACGGCGTTGCCGGTGCGGTCGTTCGGCTGGTTGCCTTCCAGGATGTCGTGGAGACGGCGGCGCAGGTGCACTTCGGCAGCCTACGCACCGGTTCGGTGCGGTGCGCGGGTGTTTGCCGTTTGGCGAATTCGGCCCAGCGCCGGCGTGAATGTCCCATCCTTGTATGCCGGCTTGGCCAGCGTGCCGCAATGGAGCACACTTCCGGGGTGCAGCACCACTGCTGCGCACCTCGAACCTCGAACCTCCACCACGCAAACAACCATGCTACGCATCGCCGCTGCTGTTCTGTTGGCTTCTGCCCTGGGTGCGCAGGGCTACACGAGCCCCGCGTTCTTCGTGCAAACCGAGGGCCCCAACAACAACGTGTTCCCGTTCGGCAACACCACGGTGCCGTTCCGTTTCGCCCAGATCCACGACGACGTTCCGGCTGGCGTGATCACGGGGATGCGCTTTCGCCACAACCTCACCACCACGCAGTACCCGGCCCACTCGGTCACCATCGACGCCTGGGTGTCGACGGCCGTGACCCCAGCGGCTGGTGCCAACGCCACCTTCGACAACAACCACGGGGTCGACAAGATCCAGGTGATCTTCAACCGCACCTACAACCATCCGGCTTCGGTCGCCGGGCAAGCGCCCGGGGCATGGCTGCTCGACTATCCGTTCGATGTGCCGTTCCCATTCAGCGGGGCACCCAATTCCCTGTGCTGGGAAGTGCATGTCACGGCGAAGACGCAGACGGTGAGCGTGGTGCACGACTCGGCCGGCCAGGGGACCACCAACCCGGCGATCCAGGTGGGCCGCGGCGGCACTGGGTGTTTCGCCACCGGGCGCACCACGGCCATGCTGTGCAACGCCACGCAGGCGATGAACTGGACCACGGGCGGCACCGCCACGATCACGGGCAGCAACCTCCTGGCGAGTGGCGCGGTGTTCGTCTGCACCGGCTTCGATCGCATCGCCTGGCCCGGCGGGCTGCTGCCAGCCCTGATCCCGACCAGCGATGTGGGGCCGTCGGGTGCCTGCTACCTGCAGGTGAATCCGCTGGTGAACAACTTCGCCGTGGCCACGACCAGCGGTGGCGTCACCCAGATCATCAACGTTCCGGCGGACCCGTCCCTGCACTCGTTGGTGCTCTACAGCCAGATCCTGGGCCTCGACGCCAGTGCGAACAACTTCGGCGTCACGGCGTCGAACTTCGCCACGCACCAGGTGCTGGGCCCGCACGGCGCGCAGCCGGTCAGCCGCATCTTCTTGTCGGGTAGTCTGGCTGCCAACGGTACGGTGTCGGGCAGCAGCTATCTGGTCACGAACTTCTACTGATTGGAGTGGCGCTGCTGCGGGCTGAGTCGCGCTGCAGCGGCCTGTTGGACGGCCTTCGACGATGCCGCGCGCCAAACCTCGTCGAAGTCGGACAAGCTCAGGAAGCGAGGGTCCGGGAAGTGGCTTTTCCACTTTGACTTGAGGCTGAAGCGAAGCCCGATCAGCATCCCGTAGGCGTCCCGCGGCTTGCTCCGATCGTAGGTGAGGATGAGCCCATTGTGGTAGATGTCGATTTGGCGGCTCGCCGCCTGATCGTCCGAGACTTCGATGAGGCGACGACACTCTCCCCACGCCTCTGAGACGAAGTGCTGCCAACCCTGACCTGTGTACTCGAAGTGAAACATGGGGCCGTCCAATGTCTTTGACCATCAGGCGCGAGCCGCGTGCCGCGTGCGCTGATTCGCCCTTGCGCCATCATGCGGCTCGTCGCTTGCATGGTCTCGTTGGCTGGGGCTCATGATCGCGCATCCGGGGGAGCAGTACCAATGGGGGTGGCGTTGGCCCTCTCGAGCGCCGCAACTCGCCGCGAGAGACGGTCCAGGCGAATGCCTAGGACACCGAGTCCCAGAAGGAGCACGCTGTAGATGAATCCGTTCATGCTCTCCTGCAATCCAGAGGGTTGATGCACCTAGCCAACAGTGTCCGACGGCAGAGGTCCGACGGCAGAGGTCCGACGGCAGAGGTCCGACGGCAGAGCCGAACCTCGGCTGACCGCTCGCCCCCTAATCTAACCGCCCCTACGAGGCGCCACAACTCCATGCCCCACACGGTCTTGTCCCAGCCCAACCCGTTCCTCGGCCGAACCACCCAACTCCACAACCGCCCTCCCTAGGACAGACATCTGGACGGCCCAGTCCCGAGCCCGCCTCACGAACCCCGCAACCCCGCCAGCCACCCCGCCAACCCCGCCGCCGCCCCCTGCCACTCCGCCACCTCGCGCAGCCCCACCTCCGGCAGCGCCAGCAGCGCCACCGCCACCTCGCAGCACACCTCGACCGACGGCCGCGCCACCGTCAGCACCTCCGCCCTCGCCACCACCGCCAGCCGCGCTTCGCCCGAAGCGAACAACAGCTGCGCCTCGCGCAGCGCCACCGACCGTTCGCCCGGCAGCACGCACAGACAATTGCTCGGCCCGCGCAACCCGTGCCGCAGCGCCAGTTCGCCAAGGCTCGTGCTCGGCAGCGTGTAGGGGAAAATCGGCCCCTCCGGCAACCCCGCCGCCATGCTGCGCGCGAAGCGCAGATCCGCGTCGAGACAGCCGAGCTGGGTTTCGAGCAACACCGCCGTCTCGGCGCGCAGCTCGGCGGGCAGCGCCGTGGCCAGCCCCGCGGCTTCCGCGGCCAACACCAGCGCGCGGGACAGCGCATCGAGCCGGCGGAACGTCTCGTCGGCGCGGCCGAAGGCGGCCCGGAACGTGCGCCCGGTGCCGGGGGCGGGCGCGTCGAGCTCGCTCCAGCGCTGGTGGCAGCCACTGCTGCCGAGCAGGTGTTCGCGGTCGAGCCAGCCGAAGGCCACGACCACGGGCTGGGTGGCGTGGACGGTCACGTGCCCACCACCAGGGCCGCCTGGACCCCGCCGAAGCCGCTGGCGACCTTCAGCCCGGTGCGGGCGCGGGGGAGGTTGCGGGGGCTCCGCACCAGATCGAGGTGGGGGTCCACGTCGCTGGTCTCGAGGCCCTGGTTCTCCGGCACGCGGCCGCGCTGCAAGGCGGCCAGCAGCGCGATCGTCTCGAGTACGCCCGCGGCACCGAGCGTGTGCCCGGTCTGCGCTTTGGTGCCGAAGGCGGGCGGCGTCGGGCCGAACACCGACACCAGCCCGAGCGCTTCGGTGGTGTCGTTGGCCAGGGTCGCGGTGCCGTGCACGTGGATGCAGTCGATCGCCGCGGGTTCGAGCTGCGCCTGGGCGAGGGCGCGGCGCACGGCCAGGGCGAGGCCTTGGCCCTGGCGGTCGGGCCCGGTGACGTGGCAGGCGTCGTTGGCGCCGCCGTGGCCGAGCAGTTCGCCGCCGAGGGAACGCGCCGCTTCGGTGGTGAGAACGAGTGCGCCGGCGGCCTCGCCGAGGGTCACGCCGCGCCGCTTCTGGTCGAACGGCCGGCACGGCTCGGGCGAGAGTGCGTGCAGGGCGCCGAAGCCCGTGATCACGAACTCGTGCAACACGTCGACGCCGACCACGAGCGCGTGCGTGTGGTGGCCGGCGCGCAGGTGGCGGGTGGCGAGGGCGGTGGCGACCAAGCCCGAAGCGCAGGCGGTCGACACGGTGCCGAGTACCGTGGGGCAGCCGAGCGCCTTGGCGAGCCGAGCGGCGAGGCGCGCCGGCAGGCCGAGGCCGGTGCCCGTGTCGAGCACACCGGTGAGGTCGCCTTTGGTCGAAGCGAGCACCAGGGTTGTGTCGGCGGCGGCCAGGTTGGCTTCGGCGAGTGCTTCGCGGGCGGCTTGCAGGGCGCTGGCGAAAGCGAGGTCGTGGTGCTGGTCTGGGTGGGGGGCGAGCGCGGCCAGCGTGTCGGCCGGGAATTCGGCGGCGACGGCGGTCGGCACGGCGAAGGGGGCCGTGCGGCGGCGCGCGGCGATCGCGGTGTGGCCGGCGAACAGCGCGGTGAGGAATGGCGCTGTGCCGGCGCCGAAGCCGGTGACGGCGCCGCGGCCGGCCAGGAACACGCGCTTCTGCGCTGCGGGGGCGGTCACGTCTGCCTCCGCCGGAGGCCGAGCCGTTCGAACACCCAGCGCGTGCAGAACGCGCTGCACAGGCGCGAGTGCATCCAGGACAGGCGCAGGTTGTCGGCGAACGGCCGGAAGTGCGAGATGCCGCCTTGCTCGGCGGTGAGGTAGCGCACGCGCACCGGCAGGTTCTGGATCGGCACGCCGGCGCGCGCCATGCGCACCGCGATCTCGACTTCGTATTCCATGCGGTTGCCGCGCGCGCCGATGGCGAGCGTGCGTTCGAGAGGGTAGACGCGGCAGCCGATCAGCGCATCCTGGATCAGGCCCTTGCGGCCGACTTCGACGTCGACCCAGAAGCGCGTGGCCTGGCGGGCCAGGAGCCGCGCCTTCGGCACCGTGTGGTCGTAGACGGGATAGGCGAGCACCAGTGCTTCGGGCTGCTGGCGGGCCGCGGCCAGGAAGTTGGGCACCGCGGCGAGGTCGTGCTGGCCGTCGGCGTCGATCTGGAAGGCGTGGGTGAAGCCTTGCTGATGCAGTTGCGCGAACGCCACCTTGAGCGCCGCGCCCTTGCCGCGGTTCTGCGGCAGGCGGTGCACGGTGCACAGTCCGTCGCGAGCCATGGCGTCGCACGCGGCACGGCCCTCGGGGCCGCTGCCGTCGTCGACCACCAGCACGTGGTCCAGGTGCTGGCGCAGGGCGGTGACGACGGCGCGCACAGTGCGCGGGTTGTCGAGGGTTGGCACCACCCCGCACAGGCGGATGGCGGGGGACCGTGCGGGCTCGGGTCCCGATCCTGCCTCGGGTCCGGTCCCCGGGCTCACGTCAGCCCCGGGCTCACGTCAGCTCTGCGGCGCCGCCGCGTTCTCGGCCTGCTTCTGCCGCACGAAGTCGGCGAGCGTCTTGATCGAGTAGTAGTACTCGCGGTTCTTCTCGTCGTTGGCGACGGTGCGCACCCCGAACTTGCTGTGGATCGCCAACGCGATCTCCAAAGCGTCGATCGAGTCGAGGCCGAGGCCTTCGCCGAACAGCGGGGCGTTGGTGTCGATGCTCTCGGGCGTGATGTCCTCGAGGGCCAGCGAGTCGACGATCAGCCGCTTGAGCTGGTCTTCGAGCGAATCCGGGGCGGTCATGGCACGTGCGAATGTAAGGACGGTTTGGGCAGGATCAAGGCGCGCTTGGTGAGGCGTTCGTGGGAAGCCCTTGCTCCGGATGCGTTCCGTGCGGATCTTCGGCGCATGGACCGTCTGTGCTGGGCTCTGGTGCTGCTGCTCAACGCCGTGACCCTGGCCGTCTACGGCTTCGACAAGTGGCGCGCGCGCCGCCCGGGGGCTCGCCGCGTGCCGGAACGCACGTTGCTGTGGCTGGTTCTGCTCGGCGGCTGGGTCGGTGCGTGGCTCGGCATGGCCTGGTTCCGGCACAAGACGCAGAAGGCGTCGTTCCGGCGCTGGGCAGTGCTGTGGACCCTGCTCTCGCCGTTCTGGCTGTTGGTCTGGTGGAGTCTGCGCGGCGGCTAGTGGGCTGGGTGCGGCGGCGCGGCCGTGCATTCAGAGCCCCGGATCCACACCGCCGCGGATCAGAGCAGAAGCTCGAGCTTCGCTTGGGCGCGGGCCTTGAACAGCCAGTCCTCCTGGCGCACGCGGCGCATGCCTTCGCGGATGGTCGGAATGGCGTCGTCGGTGAACAGCACCAGGATGTGCTGCACGAACTCCAGCCGCTTCACCAGGTGCCAGCCGTACGGCGATTCGATCACGTCGCTCACCTGGCCGTCGTTCATGGTCCACGCGGCGCGGCAGAGCACGGCCGGCAAGCGGTCGTCGCAGCGGTGCACGTTGCCGAGCAAGCCCCCCTGCGCAGCGGTTTTGGCGTCGGCGGAGCACAGCTGCGCCACTTCCTCGAAGTTCGACCCGTCGGGGCGCAGGCGCGCGCGCACGTCGGCGAGGCGCGCGGCGGCTTTGGCCAGGCCCGGTGCGTCGAGCAGGATGCCGGTGCCAGGATCGCGGTTGTGGATCAGGATGTGGGCCAGGGCCACGGTGCCGCCGAACATGCGTGGGTTGTCCCGATAGAAGTCCTGGAGCTGGCCGCGCGTGTAGTCGTCCGGCTCGATCAGGTCGAGGAAACCCTGCAGTTCGCACGCCAGGCCGTTGCGGAGCTGGAAATCGGCCAGCAGGCGGTTGACCAGTTGCTGGGAGAGATCGGTTGGGCGCCCTGCTTCGCGGCGCTGGGCGATGTACTGGTCGAGGAAGCTCTGGAAGCGGGCCTTGAGCGCGGCGCTCTGGGCGTCCTCCAGCTTCTTCGGATCGATGTTGAGGTCCTTGGTGAGGTGCTGCAGGGCGCGCAGGTCGGCGAAGTGGCGCACCCACGGCGCGATCAGATCCGATTGCAGCATGCGCTGCACTTCGGGGCGGGTCTCCAGGGCCTCGCGGAAGCGGGGGTGGTGGCGGGCCTCGAGGTGGTCGACCAGGTCGCCGAGCGTGAGCGGGCGGTCGGCGACCACGGCGATCGGCTGGTTGCGGTCCTTCGGGTAGCTGCGGACCACGAAGCCAAGGTCCTGCGGGGGGGCGGGGGGCTGGGTGGCTGCGGGGGGCTGGGCTGGCGGCGCGGGCGGCTGGGTCTGGGCCGGCAGCACGGCCAGCAACAGGCAGGCCGCGGCGAACAACGGGGGCTTCGGCATCGTCGGTTCCTCGTGGGAGAGACCGGTATAGCACCCCTGTGCGCCCGCGTTGCAGGGCGATTCCGGCTGGACGGCTTGGGGCCGATGCCAGCGGCCGCGCCGCCGGCTGGTCAGATCGGCTGGCGCAACGGCCGGCTCGCCCGGACGCCTGCCGTTCGGCGTCAGTAGACCGTGCCGAGCCGCAGTTCGAGCCCGTTGCTGCCGTAGAGAACGTAGCTGTTGCCCGAGGGGGCGAGTGCCAGCACCTGGTCGAGCAGGACGATGCCGGCGAAGGCGTTCGCGGTCGGCATCGCCAGTTGGTGCGTGGTCACGCCCGCCACGGGCAGCAGCAAAGCGCTGCTGACCGGATTCAGCAGCAGATTGCAGGCGCCACTGCCCGGCAGCAGCGCCGACAGCGGCGTCGACTGCGGGATGAGCCCCACGATGCTGAAGCCGAGCATGTTGGCCGTGAAGCCGGTCGTCTGCGCGCGGTAGGTGGCACGAAGCCAAGGCAGTTCGGTCGCCTGCAGCAGCAGGGGGCCGCCGGGGCCCGTGCACGCGGTGCCGTAGCTGTTGGCGCTGGCTGGGCAGGGTGCATTGCGGCGCGCCACGCCCACACTCGCCAACTTGTCCACGCCCTGGATGTTGCCGGCCACGATCAGGTCGCCGTCGGCGGCGCCGTGCAGGTCGTCGACCACGCCACTGCACGGCACCGAGGTGCGGAGCACGCCCTGCGCGTCCGTGTGCTCGACCCGGATGCCATCGGCGAAGGCGAGGTCGCCGCCTGGCAGTGCGACCAGTGCGGTGGCCAGGGTCTGCCGGATGGGCACCCAGGTGTTGCTGCTCCAGCGGCAGGCTCCCAGCCCAGCAATCAGCGCGACCACGGCATCGCTGCCGTCCACGACCAGCGCCGACACCGTGCCGGTGCTCGTCGTCGACATCGGCGACCAGGAGTTGCCGTTCCACCGCGCCACGTAGAGGGCCGTGCCGGTCACGGTGCCTGCCAGCGTGAAGTCGCCGCCGGCGACGATGTCGCCGTTGCCGAG
>JAEUHP010000024.1 GCA_016795295.1 Planctomycetota bacterium
GTGTGCGCTTCGTCACCGGTGGGACTGCGGCGCGGGTGGTGTGGCTCGGGCCGAACGGCCGCTGGCGGGCGCAGCCGCTGCCCATGGTCCATGGTGCGCCGAGCCAGGGCGCGTTCGCCATCGCCAGTCGCGGCGAACAGAGTGTGGTGGTCGGTGGCGACTACCGCGACCCGGCTGCTGCGGCCGGGGTGGCGGTGGTCGGGCGATGTGGCGCTGGTTTCGTGCCGAGCCAGGGTGCGGGGCTCGGCTTTCGCTCGGCGGTGCGCTGGCTCGACGACCACACCTTGCTCGCCGTGGGCGAGCAGGGTGCGAGCTGGTCTGGCGATGGCGGCCGCACGTTCGTGCCGTTCGGTGCCACCGGCTGGCATGCGCTCGCCGTGGCGCCCGAGGGCTGTGTCCATGCGGCGGGAGCTGCGGGGCGGCTCGGCAAGCTGCTGCGCCGCTGAACGGCGTCGGTTCCGCCGCGTCGTGGCAAACGGCTGGGCTTGCCTCTTGGTTGGTTCGCTCTGGAACGCTCCAATCGCCGCATGTTCGCGCCGTGGAGCCGTCGTCTCGCCGTTGTTCTAGGGTTGCTCGCCGCACCTGTGGCCCAGGAGCCGACGCTGCGCCTCGGGCGCCTGTTCGGCGATCACATGGTGCTGCCCGAGAGCAGCAAGGTGCTGGTGCGCGGCCACGGCCGCCCGTTGGCCGCCGTGACCCTCGCTGGTTCGTGGGGGTCTGAGGCCACGGGCCAGGTGGACGCCGAAGGCCGCTTCGCCGTGGCGTTGGCCACGCCAAAGTCTGGGGGGCCACACGAACTGGTGGTCACCAGCGGTGCGGAGCGCCTGATCCTGAAGGATCTCCGCAGCGGCATCGTGCTGCTCGCATCCGGCCAGTCCAACATGGAGATGCCGATGGGCAACCGCGGCGGCTGGCAGGGCGGGGTGCGGGATTGGCGCCGTGAAGTGGCGGCTGCAGCCGATGCGGAACTGCGGTTCTTCACCGTGGCGCGGGTCGCTCAGGGCCGCCCCGCAGAGGATGTCGACGGCGAATGGTCGGTCAGCGACGCAGAAACTGCCAAGGCCTTCTCGGCGGTGGCCTACTACTGTGCCCGAGAACTGCGGGCGGCCACCGGCATGCCGGTCGGCGTGGTGGTGGCCGCTTGGGGTGGCACGGTGGCCGAGGCCTGGCTCCGCCCCACGGGCCTCGCGGCCTTTCCGGAGTTCGCCGACGGGCTGCGGACTGCGGCGGAAGGGGCCGACCCGGCGCGGGGGGCTGCAGAGCGCGAACGGTTCTGGCGCGCGGTGCCTGCGACGCTGCCCGCGGGTGGTGGCGAACCAGTGACGCTGCCCGAGCGCTGGTCGACCGGGCCGCTCGCCGCCTTCGATGGCGTGGCGTTCTATGCGCGTTCCGTGCAGCTGCCCGCGGGGTGGTCCGGGCAGCCGCTGCGGCTCGAACTGGGTGCCATCGACGACTGCGACACGGTGTTCGTCGACCAGGAGCGGCTCGGGGGCATGGAAACCGATGGCGCCTGGAACACCGCGCGGCAGTACGTGATCCCGGCGGCCAGGACCACCGGAGCCAAGGCTTTGCAGCTCGTGGTGCGCGTGCTCGACACGGGGGGCGAAGGTGGCTTCGCCGGTCCTGCCGAAGCGCTGCGGCTGGTCGGGCCGGACGGCAGTGTGCCCCTCGCCGGCGCCTGGACGCGTTGGCGCGGCCCAGCGCTCGCCGACCTGCCGCCATGGCCGCGTGACCCCAGCGGCGGGCCGAATCGGCCGTCTGTGCTGTGGCATGGCATGCTCGCCCCGCTGCAGTCGTTCCCGTTCACCGCAGCGATCTGGTACCAAGGCGAGGCGAACGTCGGTCGCGCCGAGCAGTACACGCGGCTCATGCCGGCGCTGGTCGCCGACTGGCGGCGTGCGTTCGGCGCCGACCTGCCGTTCTGCAGCGTGCAGATCGCGCCGTACCGCTACGGACGCAAGGACGATGCCGTGGCGCAGCTGCGGCTCGCGCAGGCGGCGATCCTGGCGCTGCCGCGCACGGGCCTGGTCGGCACGCTCGATTGTGGCGACGCCGACGACATCCACCCGATCGACAAAGCCCCGGTCGGGCAGCGCCTCGCGGCGCAGGTGCTGGCCACGGTGTTCGGCAAGGCGGTGCCGGTCGACGGGCCCCGGCCGGTGCGGGCCAGTCGCTCTGGCGCCAGCGTACGCATCGAGTGGGTCGGCGCCGAAGGTGGCCTGCGGCTGGTGGCCGCCGCCGGCTTCGAACTGGCGGGCGCCGACGGTGTGTTCCATCCCGCCGCAGCGCAGCTCGAAGGGGACGCGCTGGTGCTGTCCGCCGCCGCGGTGTCGGCGCCACGCCACGCGCGCTACGCGCATGCCGAAGTGCCCGTGGCGGCCCTGCGCAACGGTGCGGGTTGGCCGGCTCGCCCGTTCCTGCTCGAGGTCCTGCCGCAGTGAGGGGCGACGCGGCTGGCGATCCGCAGCTCCCGGTGGGCAAAGCCTGGGGCGGCGTTGCATGATGGCGGACATGGTGGACCCGTCGATCCAGGTGACCGTGCGCTGCTTCGCTTCGGTGCGGGAGTTGCTCGGCCAGGACGTGTTGGTGGTGGCGGTGCCGCCTGGCACCACGGTGGCCGGCCTGCGCGATCAGCTGGCTCGGCAGGCGCCGGGTCTCGCCCGCCTGGCGCTGGCGTTCGCGGTGAATCGCGACTACGCGCCGGGCGAACGGGTGCTGGCCGCGGGCGACGAAGTGGTGCTGGTGCCGCCGATCAGCGGCGGATCCGGTGGCGACGAGCGGTTCCGCTTCGACCTGAGTGACGGCGTGCTGGATGCGCGCGCGCTGGAGGCCGAGTGCCGCACCGACCAGGACGGCGCGGTGGTGACGTTCCAGGGCACCACGCGCGACCACAACCAGGGCGCCGCGGTGGTGTCGCTGCGCTACGAGGCCTATGCGGAGATGGCGCAGAAGGTCGTGGGCGAACTGTTCGAGCTGGCCGCCCGGCAGTTTCCGTTGACCCGGGCGCGCATCGCGCACCGCCTCGGCGAA
This sequence comes from Planctomycetota bacterium, assembly GCA_016795295.1. Lineage (GTDB taxonomy): Bacteria > Planctomycetota > UBA1135 > UBA1135 > UBA2386 > JAEUHP01. Next base: position 3,031 of record JAEUHP010000024.1, read on the forward strand.
GTGCCGGTCGGGGCCGCTTCGGTGGTGGTGGTGGTGGCCGCGGCACACCGCGGCGCAGCCTTCGACGCCTGCCGTTTCCTGATGGATCGGCTCAAACACGAAGCCCCGATCTGGAAGCGCGAACTGCTGCGCGACGACGGTGGCGAGCGGTGGGTCGGCGACCTGCCGCAGCCGAGCCCGCGCTGAGGCGTTCGGCCGCTGGTGCCAGCCGTGGCATCGCCCATGGGCGGCGGATACAAACCGGCGACGATGAAGCTCCGACTCGCCGATGCCAAGGCCGCGTTGCGCGGTGATCTGGTGGTCCTGCTGTGCGCCGATGGCGCCGCTGTGAAGTTGCCCGAACCGCTGCGCGGCCTCGCCGCCGCCGCCGCCACCGCCGCTCCGTTGCCGGGCAAGTTCCGCAGCCACACGCTCTACCACGTGGGCGCGTTCGCCGGCGGTGGCCGCGGCGCGCCGGCCCAGCTCCTGGTGGTGGGCCTGGGCGACGCGGCCCAGTTGGACACCGAACGCCTGCGGCGCGGTGCCGCCGTGGCGCAGCAGCGCGCCGCGGAGCTCGGTGTCGCCAAGTTCCAGTTGGCCCTGTCTTGCGACGGGCTCGGGCGCCTTGGCGCCGAAGCGGCTGGCACGGCCGTCGCCGAGGGGCTGGTGCTCGGCGCCTACCGCTACGCGCCGCCCAGCGGTGCTTCGCCGGCGCCGCGCCACGCGCAGCAAGCCGAAGTGTGTGCCTACGGCGCGGCTCGCGCCCGCGCCGACTTCGCCGCCGGCTTCGCCTTCGGCCGCATTGCCGCCGAGGCGACCGTGTTCGCGCGCGACCTCGAGAACCAACCGTCGAACCTGTGCACACCCGCGGCGTTGGTCAAGGCCGCGCGCGCGCTGGCCGGTGGGCCGATCCGCGTCAAGGTCCTGGATCGGCGGGCGATGGAGCAGTTGGGCATGGGGGCGCTGCTGGGCGTGGCGCGCGGCAGCGCCGAGCCGCCATACCTGATCGTGCTCGAACACCGCGTGCCCAAGGCCCGCGGCACCGTGGCCGTGGTCGGCAAGGGGCTCACGTTCGACACTGGCGGCATCTCGATCAAGCCGGCCGCCAAGATGGACGAGATGCGCTACGACATGTGCGGCGCCGGCGCCGTGCTCGGCCTGTTCCACGCCTTGCGCCACGGTGCGCTCGAGGGTGTGTCGCTGCGCCGCTCGATCGTCGGGGTGATCGCGGCCACCGAGAACGCCATCGGCCCGGCGGCGCAGAAGCCCGGCGACGTGGTGCGGGCCATGGACGGCACCACCATCGAAGTGCTCAACACCGACGCCGAGGGGCGCTTGGTGCTCGCCGACGCGATCGCCTACGTGCGGCGCCAGCACGAGCCGGATGCGATCGTCGACCTCGCGACCCTGACCGGGGCCGTGGTGGTGGCGCTCGGCCACGAGGTGGCGGGCATCATGGGCAACGACCAGCCACTGGTCGACGCGCTGCGCGCCGCCGGGGCCGCGGCCGACGAGCCGTTGTGGCAATTGCCGCTCTGGGACTGCCACAAGGACCAGATGAAGAGCCGCTTCGCCGACCTGGCCAACATCAATGGCCCGCAGTACGGCAACGGTTCGATCGCCGGCGCCGCGTTCCTCGCGCACTTCGCCGGCACCGTGCCGTGGGCGCACCTCGACATCGCCGGCACGGCCTACGGTGGACTGGCCAAGGACTACTACCAGAGCGGTGCTGCGGGCACGGCGGTGCGCACGCTGCTCCGCTGGGCGCGCACCCAGTGACGCCCGCCGCTCGCCCCGTGCCGCGGGGCGGGGGCCCTCCGACCCTCTGACCACGATTGCCATGGCCGACTCCTCGGTTCCTCCCAAGCCTCGGATCGCGCACCGCGCGCACGTGGCCTCGTTCGAGCACTACCAGCGCCTCTACCAGGAAGCGCTGCACGATCCGTCCGGCTTCTGGCGGCGCCAGGCGCAGCGCCTGCACTGGTTCCATCCGTTCGAGCGCGCCTGCGAACAGGACTTCGCGCGCGCCGAGGTGGCGTGGTTCCTCGGCGGCAAGCTGAACGCCAGCTTCAACTGCATCGATCGCCATCTGGTCGAACGTCCCGAGCAGGCCGCGATCGTCTGGGTCAAGGACGAGCCCGGCCAGTACGAGACGATCACCTACCGGCAGCTGCACGAGCAGGTCGGCCGGTTGGCCAACGTGCTGCGCCAGCACGGCGTGAAGAAGGGGGACCGGGTCTGCATCTACCTGCCGATGGTGCCCGAGGCGGTCTACGCGATGCTCGCCTGCGCGCGCATCGGTGCGGTGCACAGCGTGGTGTTCGCCGGCTTCTCCGCCGAAGCACTGCGCGACCGCATCGCCGACGCGGACTGTGCTCTGGTGATCACCGCCAACGAAGGGTTGCGCGGCGGCAAGGTGATTCCGTGCAAGGCGACGGTCGACGCGGCGATCGCCGAACTGCCGGTGCGTGCGGTGTTGGTGGCGCAGCGCACCGGCACCGCGGTGCCGATGCAGAAGGGGCGCGACCATTGGCTGCACGAAGCGATGGCCCGCCAGCGCGCTTACAGCCCGGCCGAGTGGCTCGACAGCGAAGATCCGCTGTTCGTGCTCTACACCTCGGGCTCCACCGGCAAGCCGAAGGGCCAATTGCACACCACCGGCGGCTATCTGGTGTACGCCGCGTACACCCACCAATTGGTGTTCGACTGGCATCCCGGCGACATCCATTTCTGCGCCGCCGACGTCGGCTGGGTCACCGGGCACAGTTACATCGTCTACGGCCCCCTGGCCAACGGCGCCACCACGGTGCTGTTCGAGAGCACGCCGCTCTACCCCGACGCGAGCCGCTACTGGCAAGTGGTCGACGACCTGCAGGCGACGATCTTCTACACGGCGCCGACGGCCCTGCGCGCCCTGCTGCGCTTTGGCGACGAGCCGGTGCGAAAGCACCGCCGCGACAGCCTGCGCGTGCTCGGTTCGGTCGGTGAGCCGATCAATCCCGAAGTGTGGCAATGGTACCACGACGTGGTCGGCGAACGCCGCTGCGCGGTGGTCGACACCTGGTGGCAGACCGAGACCGGCGGCATCCTGATCTCGGCCCTGCCCGGCGCCACCCCGTGCAAACCCGGCTCCGCGACCTTGCCGTTGCCCGGCGTGCGGCCGGTGCTGGTCGACGACCAGGGCCACGAACTGCACGGCAACGGGGTCGCCGGCAATCTGTGCCTCGCCGGTTCCTGGCCGGGCCAGGCGCGCACCATCCTCAACGACCACGAGCGCTTCCGGCAGACCTACTTCGCCCTGTATCCGGGCAAGTACTTCACCGGCGACGGCTGCCGTCGTGACGAGGACGGCTACTACTGGATCACCGGCCGCGTCGACGACGTGCTCAACGTCGCCGGGCACCGCCTGGGCACCGCCGAGATCGAGAGCGCCTTGGTGGCGCACGAGTTCTGCGCCGAAGCCGCAGTGGTCGGTTACCCGCACGACCTGAAGGGCCAGGGCATCTACGCCTACGTGATCGCCGGCAAAACCGCCGACGGTGTGCCGGCGGCCGAGATCGAAGCCGTGCTCAAGCAGCAGGTGCGCAAGGCGATCAGTCCGATCGCCACCCCCGATCGCATCCAGGTGGTGCCGGGGCTGCCGAAGACGCGCAGCGGCAAGATCATGCGCCGGATCCTGCGCAAGATCGCCGAGGGCAACACGCAAGACCTCGGCGATCTGTCCACGCTCGCCGAGCCCGCGGTGGTGGAGCAGATCGTCGCGGGCCGCGCGGTGGGCGGATGAGCTCCGGCGCGGCGGCGGGGCGCATCGAGCTGCGGCTGCGCGAACTGGCGCAGCTGTTCGATTCGTTCGACCCGGCACCGTTCCACGAGAAGGACCTCGACCGCGACGCGGAGGAGTTCATCGTCAGTTGGGCGCGCGAGTACCCGCCGGAGCTGCCGCTGCAGTTCCGGCTGCATCTGCCGCGCGACCAGGAGCGGCTGTCGCCCGAGCGCACGGTGCAGGAGGCGATCGGGCACTACTTCGCCTACCGCGCCGAACTGGCGCGGCTGGAGCTGCGGCGCACGCTGGAGCAGGGGCGGCGCAGTCTGCTGGTCGGGCTGCTGTTCCTGGCTTCGTGCATGGCGCTGCGCGAACTGCTGCTGGGGCTGGGGCACGGCGAGCTGCAGCGGGTGGTCGCGGAGGGGCTCTTGATCGTCGGCTGGGTGGCGATGTGGCGGCCGGTGGAGTTGCTGCTCTACGACTGGGGGCCGGTGCGCCGGCGGCAGCGGACCTATGCGAACTTGAGCCGGATGCGGGTCGAGGTGCTCTATGGGGAGTGAAGGGTGTGCAGGACTGGTGCGACCGCTGGGACGGGGGCGAGTTGGTTGGGCTCTTGGGATCGCGAGGGAAGGTGTTCGGGTTCTGCGGTGGGCAAATCCGTGACCTGCCATTGGCATGGGATTGACAGGGTGGCGCGAATCAGGTAGTAACTTAGCAGACGTGCGGTGATAGAGTTCTGCGGCGATCAAGCGAGGTGCTTGTTGCGGTGGTGCTTCCGCGCGGTCTGGAGGCTTACGATCCGATGGCGACTTCCATGGAAGATTCGGTCGCAGCTCGCAGCTCGCAGCTCGCAGCTCGCAGCTCGCAGCTCGCAGCTCGCAGCAGTCGTTCTAGCTTTGGTGGCTAGCGCCACCGTGGGCTTGGCACAGCACATGCCATTCTCGACCCACGATTGGACCCAGAACGTTCTGGATAACCCGTTCAAGGAGGCCTGGGCCGATGTCAAGACGCCCGGTGGCCATCAGGGGTTCGAGGGACAACGGGATACTCGCCGCACCTACGTGGTGGGCACGATCGAGGTGCAGAGAACGGGACCAACAGCAGGAAACCCTGCTCCCGCGTACTTCTCGAACCATGTGGCCACGAGCAGTGTGCTGCCGACGTTCGATGTCTCTACCCCAGCCATTCCGCCGCGGTATCGGCAGGTTGCCATGCTGCAGGTCAACGATGCCCAGGATGGCATCGTCTGGCAGAGGTACTTCTACGGGCTGACTGGGCTTGCGGAGGATCCTGTTCTAGACCGACCCACCAACGCCCGGGCCGTGTCGGTTTGGGCCGCGGAGCGAGTGGGTGAGAACGAAGCTGACGACGACCCCAATACCCGCATCGCCATTTGCGGCGAGACGTGGGACGAGCGTCTGCTGCTGAGCCAGGCTCCCAGCGGCTGGCCTCCGGCTGCTTTTGCGACGGCCGGTCCGACTGGCTTCATCGCGGTGTACAACGGCAACGGCGTTCTGCTCTGGACCCATCACTTCTTCGCCGGCACCGATGGGACTCGCAGTTGCGCGATCACCGACTTGGCGATCCGGGTCGATGGCAACGGCGACGAGATCGTCACCTACTGCGGCATCATGACGCACGGTGACCCCGGGCTCGGGAGCGAGCTCTCGCCGCTGCGCCCCTTCGCCATGTTGCCGGGTCTTGCCGGCGGCGCCACGGTCCGGGCGCCGGGATGGGACGGGTTCGTGGGGCGGCTGCGCCGATCCAATGGGGTCACCACCCGGGAGTTCCACTCGATTGTCTCGGGGAACGGCCAGGATGGCCTGTTCGGGTTAGCGGAAATCACTCCGGATCGGTTCGTGGTGGTGGGGTCGGCCAACGAGCCATCGGCGAATCCCACCGCGGGCAGCTATCCCATTTGGATCGGCACTCCCGTGGCCCCTTATACTCTTGGCGTCGCCTTGGTTTTCGATGCCCAGCTCGTTGCCGGTGGTGGGAACTTGGTCGCCGACTCTGCCGCGGCCCTTGGTGGCGATGCCGCAACCCTTCCGAGTAGGGAGCGGGCCACGGTGGCCAGGGACGTCTGCGTGGGCTGGGATGTCGGCTTCCACGATTCATCCGCTGGGACCGTTGTGAGCCATGTAATCTATGTTGCAGGGTCCACCGACGATCCGAACTTCTCAGCGGGACAGTTCACCTTCACCAAGGCACCCCCTGCCGCGCAGGCCACGCTCCAGGGGCCTACGGACGGGTTCTTGGCGGTGCTTCGTGAGTTCCCTACATCCGGTGCGCTCCCTCCCGTTGGAGTGGGATTCATGGTGCCGCACACCTACTCGTACTGGGGCTCGAGCGCTGACGACGGTCTTACCGGCGTCAATTGCTGGAACGAGTTCGGTGAGCATGTGGGTGTGACTTGGTGGCAGGCGACCGGGACTTCGGGGGACATCGGGGTTTCGACCTACTTCCTCAACAACGCGTTCGGGCCCTCCAGCACCAACTCTAGCCCGCCCAACGACACCCAGCAGTTGTTGCTGGTGCGTGACACTTTGATCGGCGGCACTTCGGATGATCGCCCCACCCGGATGGGATTCAGGAATGCCACCGATGCGCCCCAGTACAGTGACTACGGACTGGATCGCCCGGAAGGCGGCGGCGTGGCGGTGCGCAACGACGGCAGGATGCACTCCGTCGGATCCACGAACCCCACGGGAGGGGGTTACCCCGTGGTCAACGGCCGCAACCCGGACATGGGCATCGATGCGGTGCGGACCGTGCTCGACATGGTGCCGCCGGGATCCGGTGCTGCGGTAGGCGTCGGACGAACGGATGGCACCGGGTTCCAGGGCGCTGGCTTCATCTACCCTCCTGCAGGCGGCCTTTCGGGTGGTACCACACCGCTTTGTGGCTTGCGCCCGTTCGGGCGGCGCGTCGGTGAGACCCCACCCATCCTGACCCACATGCTGATCGACTACGAAGGGGCTCCGCCGGCTACCAATGGCAACGACAGCGCGATCCTGGTCACCAGGCCACCAAGCGTAGGGGTGCTCACTGGCGGCGTACTGTCGGTGACCCTGACCTCGCCCTCGGCGCAGATCTGGCCGACGGGCGTGGAGGTCTGGCTCGATCCCTTGACGCCGTACACCCTGCTGCTCGCTTTCTGGGAGCCCAACCGCGCATTCCGGATGCGCTTGCCGCAGCTCTTGGGCTCGTGGACGATGACGGTGCAGTACTTGCAGCTCCTCGATCCCTCCCTCACTCCTGTGTCGCTTGGGACCGGCTGCAGTTCGGTGTATGCAGCCAGCCAAGCGATGTTCTTCTCCTGGTGACGAATCGGCGGGCACTCCGGCGAGTGCCCGCTTCTCGCCAACTGAGATACTCCAATGCGTCTCCCAACACTCTTCGGCTTGCGCGCGGATGCAGAGATCGGCTCGTGGCTGTCTGCAATCCTCGTGACTGTGTTCCTGTCTCTCCATGGTGCTTTGCTCCCCGCGCAGCATTCCTCGCTGCGAGCTTGGGGCGGGTGGACCTTCGATACTCGCGGCCGCGATGCGTTCATAGTGGGTATTGCGGCAAATTATGACATGTCTGCTGTGCTGACGGCCGACGGCGCCATTCATGCGAACGGAAGTGTTTTCAATACATTCAACCACGTGCCTCCCCTTCCTGCGGGCAGGCGATATGTCGCCATGTCCGTGCACTCAGGTGGTGGAGCTGCGGTTGTTGACAATGGAGAGATCGTTGTCTGGGGGATGGTCGGGCATACAACTTTGCCAGTTCCTGTGTTCTCTCCACCCCCTCCTTTGCCGGCGGGGGTTGCCTACACGGATGTTGCAACCGGCACTTGGAGCGTCTATGGGCACTGTGTTGCCATGCGGTCGGACGGACAGGTGGTGGCATGGGGCGACAATTCAGTTGGTCAGTGCAATCTGCCGCAAATGCCGCCAGGTGTCAGCGTAGCCAAGGTTGTGTGTTGGGGCGGGACAACATATCTCATTCGCAGCGACGGTAATGTCGATGTCGTGGGATCGAACATGAGTGGAGAGCATGCGATCCCCAGCTTGCCCGCAGGAACTGGCTACGTGGATATTCGGCCGTGTCCTTCCTTCCGCCTCGCGCTGCGCACCGACGGCGAAATCGTCGCCTGGGGCGACAACTCCTACGGCCAATGCAACGTCCCGCCGCTGCCGCCTGGCACCGTGTACACGGCCATGGCCGGCGGGTTCGGCCACGCCCACGCGGTGCGCTCAGACCACGTGATCGTCTCCTGGGGAGCGCAATTCGATCCGGCACCAACCATCGACCCGGGCAATCCCTGCCTCCAACTCGCCGGCGGCTATTGGCACATGCTGGCCCGGTTCGCCGACGGCACCGTCGTCGGCTGGGGCAGAAACGGCTTCTACCAGTCGCAGATCCCAGGCTTGCGCTGGCTGCAGGGCAGCAGCCCGCAGCCGCTCTGGTTCCGGGACGTTTCCCAGGGCAGTGCCCATACGCTCGCCGTGATCTCCTCGGGGCGTGTCATCGGCTTCGGCGAAACGGGCAACTCGCGCACCACGCCACCCTCGTGGTTCGACCAATACACCTTTCGCAGGGCAGAGGCCGGCGGGTGGCACAGTGCGGCATTGACCACCGCGGGGGAGCTGTTTCTGTGGGGCGACAATTCGCTCGGGCAGTGCAGCTTGCCGCCTGCGCCGGCTGGCGTGACGTACGTGGACATGGACCTGTCGATCACGCACTCCGTTGCCGTGCGCAGCGATGGCCAGGCGGTTGCGTTCGGCTCCAACACGTTCGGCGAGACCGTGGTGCCGCCGTTGCCTGCCGGCATGCGCTACACCGGCTGTGCGGCGGCGTATGGCAGAACGAGGTTGATCCGCTCCGACGGCCGGATGGTGTCCTTCGGGTCGGGTATCGGCCCCTACAACGTTGCGACGCCGCCTGCGGGCCGACGCTATCTGAAGGTGGCCACGGGCCAGTTCGTGACCGGGATCCTGTGCAATGACGGTAGTGTGGTCGCCTGGCGTTCCGATCCGTCCCGGGATCGCCTGCCGCCGGTGCTGCCTCCGGGGGTGTACTATGTCGAGGTTGCAGCGGGGGATTACCACTTGATACTGCGCCGTTCTGACGGCTTGTCCGAATTGGCGGGCAACATCACGAGGCAGCTCGACTGGATGCCCGCACTCGATCCGGGGACGTCCTACGTGCAGGTGTCCGCCGGCTACAATACCGTGGCGGCGCGGGTGGGGCCGACCAGCACTTACGTTGGCTTTGCTTCGGGGTGCGCGGGGAGCCGGCCGGCGGCGCGGCTGATTCCGGCGGACACCCCGAGGATAGGCAATACCCTGGAAGTGAGATTGCTCGACCTGCCACAGCACAGTGCGGTGGTGGCGTTCGGCTGGCTGCGCCCGGCACCCGTGCCATTGACCCTCCAGGGTTTGCCTGGCTGCTCCTGGAACATCAGCCTCGATGCCTCGGTGTTCGTGGTTGGCCAGGAGAATGAAGCGGTCTACCGATTGCCGATCCCGGACTGGCCGGGACTCATCGGCCTCTCCTTCCACAACCAGGCCGTGGTCCTGGATCCGGGTGCGAATGCCGCCGGGGCGGTGGTTTCGGACGCGGCGCAGGGCGTGATCGGCAACTGGTGAGTGGGTTGCGGCAGCGAAGAGCGCGGAAAGTCGCGGTTGCCGGGACTTCCCGGTCGCCGCGGCCGGGGTATTCTGTTGCCCATGGTTCGCTCCCACGCTGCGTTCGTCCTCGCTGGCCTCGCCCTCGCGGCGGTCGCCCCCGCCCAGCTCCAGAAGGGCTCCTTGCCCCCGGAGCTGACCTTCGACAAGGTCTGGAACGACGGTCCCGCGACCTTCGCCGACCTCGCCGGCAAGGTGGTGATCCTCGACTTCGCCCAGACTTGGTGAGGGCCCTGCAAGGCGGCCGTCCCGCACCTCAACGAACTTCACGCGAAGTTTGCGGAGCGGGGGCTGCTGCTCATCGGCGTGTCCGATGAGGACGAGAAGAAGATCGAAGACACCTTCATCACCCAGCTCGGCGCGAAGTACCCCTTCGTGAAGGCCAAGGGCTGCAACCAGAAGTACGCCATCAAGTTCTTCCCCAGCGTCTACTGCATCGACGCCAGCGGTACCGTGCACTCGGTTCCGGAAGATCGCATGCCCACCGAGGCCATGATCGAGGAACTGCTGGCGGGTGTGTCGCTGGTGCCGAAGGCGCCGGAGGGGGCGGCGTTCGACGCGCTGCGCTCGATGTGGCAGAAGCGCGAGCACCTGAAGCTGCGCGACCACCTCGCCAAGATGCTGGCGCAGCCGAACCTCGACGCGACCCTGCGCGAGGTCTACACGGCCCACCAGCAGGAGTTGGAGAAGCGCACCGAACGCGCGACTCAGCGCGCCGAAAAGCTGGGCGCTGGGCCCGACTACCTCGCTTCGAAGGATCAGTTGCAGCGCTTGGAGCGGGAGTGGAAGGGGCTGCCCCCGGCCGAGGAGGCCAAGAAGCAGCTCGCAAGGTTCAGCGGCGATGCTGCGATCAAGAAAGAGATCGCTGCCAGCCAGGCCCTCGAGAAGTTGCTGGCGCAGTACGACACCAGCCGGCAGTCGCAGGCCAAGAAGCTGGTCGTGGAGCTCGAGGCGTTCGCCAAGAAGCACACCGGCACCCTGGCGGCGCAGCAGGCCGAAGCCCAGCGCAAACGTCTGGCTGGTGGCTGAGCGGTAGATCGCCCCCGGAGCCGCGTTGCCGCGGTGTCCGGGGCGCGGCATGCTGCCGCGATGCCGCGCTTCCTGGTGCTGCGTCGCGCTGCCTTCGGCGACACGCTGGTGCTGTTGCCGCTGCTGCGGGCCATGCAACGCCGCTGGCCCGACGCGTCGCTCGAACTCGCCGGCCAGGCGGACTTCGCCGCCGTGCTGCACGCGCGTGGCGCGGTCGCGGCCGTGCATTCGAGCGAGGACTTCGCCCTCTGGGCACTCACTGGGAGCGGCCCCGCCGCCGAACGGGCGCGCGGGCGGCTCTGCGCCTACCAGCGGATCGTGGCCGACCAGGAGCTGCCGGCCGGTGCGGGGTGGCCGCCGGTGGCGCGGCTGCGGCCCGAAGCGCTGGTGCCGGGCGTGCCAGCCGGACGGCAGCTCGTGCAGCAGGTGGCTGCGGTGTGGCCGTTGGCGGTGGCATGGCCGCGCGATGCCTGGTTTGGGCTGGCGCGGCCGCCGGAGCCGGCGTCGGGGCCCCTGTGGCTCTGCCCGGGTTCGGGCGCCCGCGCCAAGTGCTGGCCGCGCGCGCATTGGCTTCTGCTCGCCGCGGAGCTGTCGGCGCGCGGCGTGCCGCTCGGGGTCGTGGTCGGGCCCGCCGAGCAAGAACGCGACGATCCGCGGCGGTGGCCGTGGCCGGGGGGACTGCCATCGACGCTGTCGTTCGCCGTCGACCTGTCGCCCGTGGCCCTGGCCGACCGGTTCGCCGGCGCACGCGGCTGCGTCGGCAACGACAGTGGTCCGACGCACCTTGCGGCGATGCTCGGCGTGCCGACCGTGGCGGTGTTCGGCGCCTCGGATCCGAGCGTGTGGGCGCCGCAGGGCCCGCGGGTGCGGGTGTGCGGCGGATCGGGTCGCAGCCTCGCCGAAGTGGCGCCTGCCGAAGTCCGGGCCGCGGGGGCGGCGCTGGGGCTTTGGTGACGCTGCGTCAGGGCAGCCGTTCGCGCACGCGCCGCCAGTAGCCGTCGGTTTTCGGGTTCGTCACGCCGCGCGGGCCGCCGTTGTGGATGCGGGCGATGGTCTCGGCATGGCCGGTGGCCCAGGCGGCTGCGGCGTGCCGGCGCATGTAGGCGTCGATCACGCGTTCGGCATAGGCGCGCTGGCGGCAGTCCTGGTAGCTGCCGCCCAGGGTGCTGTCGAAGGCGGTGGCGTCGAGCCAGTAGCCTTGGTGGATCTGGTACGGGCCGATGGCCAGGCCGCCGTCGCCGTCGGGCGGGTTCGGCCGGTCGCTGCTCTCGACGTGGCGCAGGGCGGTCAGGATGGTGTCACGCGGCCACGTTTCTGGGCGGCCGAACCACCACTGCAGCGCCAGCAACAGCACGGCGCCGGCGGCCACTGCGGTCCAGCGCCGCAGCCAGGGCCGCCGCCACTTCACGGGAAGATGCCGTCGAACTCGACGACCACGATGGTGGTGCCGTTGGCGCCCTTGGACCACGTGGTGAGGTTGCCGCTGAACGACATGTCCATGCGCACCACGGGGAAGCTGCTGCTGCCGATGCGGGTCGCCATGCCATTGCTGGTGACGGTGTCGGCCAGGGTGTTGTTGGCGGCCACGCCCACTGCCTGGCCGATCAGCGCCATGCCTTCGATCCACGGGGCGTTCGGCAGGGTCCACGACAGCAGCGGATAACCACCGCCCTGGTTCTCCAGGACCAGGCGCGACACGAACGAGCCGAGCCACGAGGTGCAGCCGGGCATGCCGTAGACGGCGAGGTCGCTGGGCTGCTTCTCGAACGACAGGCAGGACAGCACCAACGGGAAGGCGCCGTTCAGGGTCGAGCTGAAGTTCTGGTCGATGCTGCCGCCGACGATCGCGGCGGTCGAGGACGTGGCCAGCGACAGGGCCGCGCCCTGCGCCGAGCAGCCGGCGTTGTCCAGGTTCGTGGCCAGACCGGTCACCACGTTGTTGCGGAAGTTCACCGCATCGAGCCGGTAGCTGCCGGTGGGCACGGCCACGGTGTCGGTGGTCTCGATCAGCAGCAGCAGGTTGCCTTGGCTGCCGTCGTACGGATACGGCGCCGAGAACGGCACGTGGATGCCGAACGGAGCCGGGTAGGTCGTGGTGAAGTTGACCGCCGGCAGGGTGAGCGGCCCCGAGAAGACCACCGTGCCGGTGGCGCTGCCGATGTTCGGCGCCGGTGCGGCCGTCATGGCGGCGGCGTTGGTGGCCACCGTGTAGGCCGTGACCTGGTAGTTCTTGGTGTAGGCAGGGTAGGTCTGGCTGGCGGTGACCTGGCTCTGCCGGAAGCGCATGCCGAAGATCAGGCCTGCCTGGGTGGTCAGCTGGTCGGCGTTGTAGAGCAGCTGGATCGCGCCGGTTTGCCGGCCGAACGGGTACGTGTAGACCAGCGGGCCTTCGACGTGGTCCATGCCCGGGGGCAGGACCTTGCCCTGGGCCTGGGTGGTGGTGCTGAGCGTCGGCAGCAGCAGCAGTGCCGCGAGTCGGGAGCAGAGGGGGATGCGCATGGGTGGTACTAGGCTTGGTGCGGGACCGCGACGGGAGCGCTCGAGGGAGCGGTGGAACTGCCAGGATACCACCGTCGGGTCCGCCCGTCGCCGCTGCTTGCCCGGCGCGCCTTTGGCGCCGAGGCTGGACCTGCCGGGCTGCCGGGTGGGGTGGGGCCGCCGTCTGGGCGCGCGGCGATGGTGCGCTGCCATCGCCGCTTGGTGCGGCGGGTCAAGCGTTGCCCAGGACCCGGCCGATCGCAGCCTCATGCGTCGTTTGCTGAGCCTGGGTTTGCTGGCGTGGCTTTGCGCCTGCTTGCCGGCCCAGGAGCGTCTGGTCACGGTGACCCTGGACGACGGCCGGGTCGTGTCCGGCCGGGTCATGGCCCTCGACCTGGGTTCGCTGCAGATCCAGGTCGGTGATCGCGTCGAAGCGGTGTCGGCGCTGCGCATCCAGTCCTGCGTGTTCGCCAAGGTTGGCGAGCCGGCTGGCGAGGCGGCGGTGGGTGAGCCGGGCCCCGAGCCAGGCGGCGCACCTGCCGAACCACCGCCAGCGGCCTCGGCCACTGTGCCGCCGAAGGTTGCACCCCAGGGGCTGCTGCGGCAGCGCGCGTTGCCGCAGACGCTCGAGGACCCGGCCGAGCTCCGCCTCGCCGAAGCGCTCGATCCCGCGACCCAGCCGCACGACCTGCGCAATCGGCCGCTCTGGCGGCAGCGTCTGGAAGACCTGGACCAGGCCTATCCTTGGCTGTGCCCCACCGCACCGATCCAGTGGGTCAGTCTCGGCAGCCTGCTGTTCGTGCTGCTCAGCTTGTTCGTGCACGCCTCGGTGCGGATCGCTGGGCTCCATCAGGCCGGCATCGGCGGCAGCATGCTGATGGCCATCTGGTACTTGGCTGCGGGACTGCTGCAGTTCTGTCTGGTGCCCAGCGGCGACCTTGCGCTGCTGGCGACGCTGGTGGGCAACGCGGCTCTGGCCTGCTTCTGGTTGCGGCAGATCTACGGTCTGACGCGGTCGGCGACGGTGGTGGCGTTCGTGGTGCAGATCGGCTTCTTGGCGCTCGCGCTGGGCGTGGTCCAATTCGCCGATTCCGTGCTGCGTTCGGTGCGCGCCGGCCACGCGTGAGACGGCCCGCGTAGGGGGCTGGCGTAGGGGGCCGGCGCGTGGGCGGGTTGGCCGCGGATCGACTCCAGGGCGGGACGCTCTCTGGCAGGGTGAGTTGCCGCGCGCGCCAGTTTCAGGCTCAGCGCCAGCGCCAGCTTCAGCCGACCACGCGGTCGATGTAGGTCTTCACCGTGCGCAGATCCAAGTTGCCGGTGAAGCGGTCCACTTCCTTGCCGTCCCGGAAGAAGATGCAGGTGGGCACGCTCTGGATGTTGAAGCTGCCGGCCGCATCTTCGGCTTGGTCGATGTCGACCTTGTAGACATCGAGCTTGCCTTTGTATTCGGCGGCGACCTTGTCGATGGTCGGGGCCAGCGCCTTGCAGGGCTGGCACCAGGTCGCCGAGAAGTCGACCAGGACGGGGACTTTGGCGCTCTGGACGGTGTTCAGGAAATTGCTGTCGTTGAGTTCGGTGACCATAGGGCTCTCGGTGCGCACTTTGCGCTGTGAGTCCAGGTGAGGCAAGGGGGCGTTGGCTCCAGCGAGTCGAGCTCGCAGAGCCCATGCACCGGGCGCTCAGCTGCCGCGGTTCATGGCTGCGAGCAGCCGCTCGGTCGGGATGCCGTTCTGCATCGCCACGGCTTCGATCGAATCGTGGGGATTGAAGCCGCAGTTGCGGCAGCCGCCGAGGTGGAAGTCGCGCATCAGCACCATGCCGAGGGACGGGTCTGCGGTGAGCGCTTCCAGCATGGTGGTCTTGCCGGTGAACGGTCCCTTGTGCTGGGTGCCGGTGGAGGTCGGGTGGCTGTGGTTCATGGTTGGCAGTGGTTCAGTTCGGTTGGATTCGAGTCGAGTGCTGCGCCGCGCTCGGTCACTCGGCGTTGAGGATGCTCACGCGCTGGGCGACCTTGGCGGCGATCGCCGTCAGAGCTTGGGCGGCGGCCGAGTCCGGTGCCGAGACCACGACCGGGGTGCCGTGGTCGCCACCTTCGCGGACCGGCATCTCGATCGGGATCTGGCCGAGGAGCGGCACCCCGAACTCGCGTTCGATCCGCGCGCCGCCGCCGCTGCCGAACAGGTGGTAGCGCTCGGTGTGTCCGGGCGGGGTGAACCAGGACATGTTCTCGACCACGCCCAGGATCGGCACGTTCACGGTCTGGAACATGCGGATCGCCTTCTTCACGTCCAGGACCGAGACGTCCTGCGGCGTGGTGACGATCACGGCACCCATCAGGTGGGCCTGTTGGCTCAGCGACAGCTGGGCGTCGCCAGTGCCCGGGGGCAGGTCGACGACCAGGTAGTCGAGGTTTTGCCAGGCCACGTCGAACAGGAACTGCCGCACTGCGGAGTGCAGCATCGGTCCGCGCCAGATCACCGGCTGGTCTTCCGCGACCAGTAACGCCATCGACATCACCTGCACGCCGTGGCGCACGAACGGCACGATCTTCTTGTCGACCACCTGCGGCTGGCCGGTGGCGCCGAGCATCAGCGGCACGTTCGGCCCGTAGACGTCGGCATCCAGGATCCCGACCCGGGCGCCGGCCCGGTGCAGGGCGCAGGCGAGGTTGACCGCGACGGTCGACTTGCCCACTCCGCCCTTGCCCGACGAGACGGCGATGACGTTCTTGACGCCCGGGATCATGCCCTTGTCGCCGAGCACCGGCCGGCTGGCGGTCACGCTCGCGGTCATCTCCACCGTGACCTGCTCGACGCCGGGCACCGCGCGCACCGCGCGTTCGGCTTGCGACTTCATCAGGTCCTTGACCGGGCAAGCCGGCGTGGTGAGTTCGATCTGGAACGCGACGTTGCCGCCGCAGATGCGCAAGTCCTTGACGAACCCCAGCGCGACGATGTCGCGGTGCAGGTCGGGATCTTGGACGCTGCGCAGGGCCTGGAGGACGGCGGCTTCGGTGGGGGCGGTGGTGGACGACATCGCGGTGCCGTAACTAGCCTTGGAATGGGGCCAATTCAAGAGGTGGAACCGACCGCGTGGGGCGGGAAGGAACCGCGCCGCCGATCGTCGGAAGGGCCTGGATCCTGGCGGCGCGCGTCCAGCTGGTGGCGCCCGGCCGTCGATGTCGTACACTGTTCCGCTCCTGCGTCCCACCCCCATGCTGCTGCGCAACCTGCTGCTTCTCGCGACCCTACCGTCCTTGCTGTTGGCCCAGGCCGGGGAGGAAGAAGCCGAGCGGGTGCGCCGTAAGATGCAGGCGTTGCAGGCCGAAGGCGACTTGAAGACCGAGGAGAAGGGGCTGCCCGACGACGCGCTCGAGAAGATGACGCCGGAGCAGCGGCTCAACCACAACATCCGGCACGGCGCGGCAAACCTCTGCTCGTTCGTGGCCACGCCGAAGCCCGCCAAACTCATGCCCGGCCAGTCGGGCGTCCTGGTCGTCACGGCGATCTTGAAGGCCAACGCAATCCTGCCGGCGCCGCCGCCGCTGGAAATGCTGTCGGGCATGCAGCAGGGCTTGGTGACGCTGGGGCCGCCGGCATTTCGCCCGGCCGAGCCGGGCAAGCTGAACGGCTTCTACCGCGGCAAGCCGGTCTACGACAACTGGGCGATCTTCGAGGTCCCGGTCACCATGTCGCCGGCTGCGGAGATCGGCCGTCAGCAGCCCGTGTCGCTGGAGATGAAGTTCGACCTGTTCGATGCCAACGCGGGGCAGCCGATCGGGCGTTTCATCGACCGGGTCGCCGCGACGATCGAGGTGGGGCACTCCGCCGACCCGGCTGCGCAGACGGTGCTGCGATCCACCACCCCAAGTCCCGCAGCGGCCGCCGCTGCCGCTGCAGCGCCGGGATCTGGCGAGGGCGACGATGCCCGTCGGACAGGCAACGCGGAGCCGCCGCGCACGGTGGTAGTCGCCGCGCCCCCGGCCACCGTTGCCGCGCCCGAGTCGTCGGCGGCCGTCCAGCCAGCGGCTGGTGCCGACCTGCCTGCGCCGGAGCCGGTCGAAGATGCCGGCTCTGTGCCGCTGCCGCTGCTGGTCGCCGGCGCCGCCGCAGTGCTGGCGTTGGTGCTGCTGCTGGCCCGTCGCCGCAGCTGACCCGGGGATTTGCTGGGACTGGGTCGCAGGGTCGTTTGCGGCTGGATCCGTCGCGGCGAATTCGGGCGCGGTCGGATTCTGCGCCATTCGGGAGCTTCTGGGTACGCTTCTTGTCGTAGCAGGGGACGTGCTGCGTCCAGTAGCCGGTCCGCGGCGAATGCTGCGGTGCCGGCGGCTGGTCCGGTGCTCGGCCGAACGGCCAAAGGAACCCCCCATGGTACTCGCCAAGTTGTTTTCTCGCGCCAAGTTGCGTCTGGGCAGCGGTCAGACCGTGAGCCTCCAGCAGCTCGATGCTTGGCTCGACGTGGAAACTGCGGCCTTCGACACGACTGCTGCCAAGCTGGCGGTGGCCTTTGCTTCGGCTCGGGCGGTCGTGGACGTGGCGGGCTATCGCCAGCACCGTCAGGACACTGCCGAAACGGCAGTGATTGCCGATTTGCCAGACGTCCGTGGCAGTCACTACCAGGCGGACTTGAAGCGTCTGCCGCCGATGGACCGCCAGGAGGAGTTCCGCATGGCCCGTCGCCATGACTTCCTGCGCACGCTGGTCGGCGTGGCGCTGCGGCGGAGTGGGCTGCCGAAGGCCGGGGTACCGGCCCTGCTCGCGGGCCCGGTCGCGGCGATGCGTTCGGCGCTCGAGGCCCTGCCGCCGCGGCGCTCGGCCCCGCGCGCGTGGTGCCTCGCCGTGCTCGACAGCTTCGAGGCGCTGCGCAACCTCTACGTCGAAGGCTCGCTCTACATCGTGCTCGGGATCGCCAACCGCTACCGCGGTCTCGGGGTCGACACGGCAGACCTGATCCAGGAGGGCAACGCGTCCCTCTACCAGGCGATCGACGGCTTCTCGTGGCGGCGTGATGTCCGCTTCCGCACCTACGCGCAGTTCTGGGTGCAGCAGGCCGTGCTCAAGGTGCTCTACAACCATGCGCGCACCGTGCGCGTCCCGATCTGGGTGCAGAAGGTGCTCGGCAAGGTGCGCCGCGCCCAGGAAGCGGGCCGGCGAGAAGGCGTGGAGCTCAGCCACGCCGAGATCGCGGCGCGCATCGGCGTGCCGGTCGAGAAGGTCGAGTGGGTGCTCAACACCCGCCGCTATGCGGTCAGTCTGGACGCTGAAGTCGCCGGCGGCGATGGCGCCACGCTGGTGCAGATGCTGCCCGACGAGTCGCTGGAGCCGATCCCGGAGTCGATCCCGCCTGGGGACCTGCGCGCGGTCATGAGTGAGGCGATGGCCGACCTGCCCGACCGCGAACGGCGCATCCTCGAAGCCCGCTTTGGCCTGCAGGGGCATGTGCCGCAGACGCTCGGCGCGATCGCCAAGGAATACGGCATCACCGCCGAGCGGGTGCGCCAGCTGCAGAACGCGGCCCTGGGGCGGCTGAAGCAGCCCAGCACGCTGCGCCGGTTGCAGGCGTTCGTCGAGTGACGGCGACTGGCGCGTGAAGTCCCGCCGCTCGGCGCTGCCGACGGCAGACTTGGCCGGCGCGCCGCACCGGCTGGGGTGGTGGCAGCTCCGGGGCTTTCGCTTCTGCCGAGTGGGCGGTGGCGACGCAGTCACTTGCCGCTGGGCAGCTCGGCCACCAAGGTCTTCAGAGCGCCTGCGACCAGTCGGTAGGCTTCGGCTTGTCCTTGGCGGAACACGACCGACGAACGCAGGAGATTGCGAAAGTGCGGGCTGTTGCGCAGCGCGCGCCAAGCGAGGTGGTAACCGTGCGCATAGCCCTGTTCGCCGCTGCTCGCGAAGGCTGGCCCGGCCTCGTCGACGTACGGGAACGCACGCCCGAGCACGAACTCGCGGTTGACTGCGTCCCATTCTCCGGCCATCGGATACAGGCGTTCGTAGACGTTGAGAACGCGCCGCAGCAGCGCTTTGTCGCGAAACACGCGCGAGGCACCGGTCTGCCGCAGTTCGGAGTAGGTGGCCGTCGCCGGCCGAAAGGCTGCGTAGCCGAGCAGTGTGTCCATCAATGCGTCGAGGGCCTTGTCGTCGAGCTTGCCATCGTCCGCGAGCGCTCCTTGCATGCGCGCGGTGTCGTCGGCGAGGCGCTTGCCGTAGTTCTCGAGCGTCGCGAGGTCGCCGCGCAGTTCCGTCGCGAACGACTCCAGGAGTCGCTGTTCCTCGGCGCGGTCTGCACGGTCCTTGCGCTGGTCCTCGAGCCAGAACGAGATCGTGACGCCGAGTACGACGGCAAGGAGTTCGAGGCCGAATCGACGGGACGAACGGAGAACACGGATTCGAGGACTTGTCCTCATCCGTGCAGTCTAGAGCGCGCCGCGATGCGCGCGAGCGTGCGTCCCTTGGCGAAAGACTGGCAGCACCAGCACCTTCGTCCGCCGCACCTGCTTGCGGCAACTGCCAAAGCCGTGGCAGTCACTGCAGCTCCAGGTCTCCCCCCACGGTTGGTGGCGATGCCGGACCCGTTCCGGGCACCCACGGCACGGGTCACTCTGCGATCGTCACGGACACCCGGTTGTAGACGATCACATTGGGCGCCAACGAGCACGGGCTCGACGTGGTGCCGAGCATCATCCATTGGAACTGGATCTGGATGCCCACGAAGGAGTAGTTGAGCGGCAACGCCCAGGTGAAGGACAGTTCGCCCGGCGCATTGGGCAGCACCTGCGATGCCACCGGCGGCATGTACTGGCACAGTCCACAGGTGATGGGCGCGGGCGCGCCGAGTGCCAGGTTCAGCGCGGCCAGTGGCGCACTCTGGTCCTGGTACTGCAAGCGCATCTGGAACGTCTGGTTGCCCGGCGCGAACGCGCCCTGCGTGTAGCCGCACGGCAGCAGGCTGGTGCAGCTGTTGCCCAGGCAACTGCCGCCGAGGTTCACCGGCGTGCCGCCCTCCATCGTCACGAACGTGCGCGTGCACGCGGTGCCGCTGCCGCCGCCGATCGGCGTCTCGATCCAGCTGACCACTGCGCGCAGCGGATTGCCGTTGTCGGCGAAGCCGCTGCGGATCGTCGGCTGCTGTTGGTTCGGCTGCGCGACCGTCGGCAGCGTCTGCAGCGGCCGCAGCGGTGTGCCGTCGTCCCGGTAGACGCCGAGCACGATCTCGTCGTCGCCGGTGGTCGCCGTGGCGCGGCCCCACAGCGCCACGTAGCGATCACTGCACCAGGCCAACGCCGGGCTCTTGCCGCGCACGCTGTCGAACAGCGTCGGCGCGCCCGCCGTCAGCGTCGTGCCGTTCCAGGTGAGCCGCACCTGCTGCAGCTGGCCGAAGCGCGTGAACGCGGCGAGGAAGTGGTTGCCGTTGCCGGCGATCGCCGGGTCGAAGTCGATGCCGTTGGCGGTGATCAGGTTCGCGCTGCCGATCGACTGGCCGCTGGCGTTGATCGCCAGCACGTTCAACGTGTGCGTGTTCGGCGAGATCGCCGGCGAGATCGTGCAGATCAGCGCGGCGGGCGAGGTGCCGGTGTAGCTGTCCGACAGCCGCGGCGTGCCGACGATCGTGTTGCCACCGGTCGCCGACGCGACGGTCTGTACGGCTCCGACCGTGGTCGGCGCCGTGAACGGGCGCACGCGGATGCCGACGCCCGGCTCGACGTAGCTGACCAGCACCGAGTTGAAGCCGGTCGCTCCCGCGTCGCGGCGGCCGCTGACCGACGGCCGCTCGCCCGAGGCGGCGATCGTCGTCACCGGCTGCAGCGGCAGCCCCTGCGACACGAAGAACGGCCGCACCTTCACCGTCCACGGCCCGTTCGCCGTCGGGCCCTCCTGCCAGACGATCGGCTGCCAGATGTTGGCGTTGGCGATGACCGGTGCGGTCTCGACCAGGTTGGCGGTGTTGGCGATGCCGAGCAACGTGCTCGCGCTGTTGCTGTTGACGGCGTAGACGTCGCTGTCGCTCTGCGAGAACGTGCGGCACCAGGCCCACGTCGTGAAGACCGCGAAGCCGCCGGCTCCGGTCGTGCCGGTCAGGAAGCTGTCGTTGCCGCCGCCCTGCGGCACCAGCGAAGCGGTGCTGAGCCACGGATCGAGCACCAGCGGGAACTGCGCGGTGTCGACGAATGCGTCCGGTAGGCGCAATTCGAGCTGGCCGTCGACCATCGCCAACTCGCCGCGGCAACGTTCGCCGCGCGCGTCGATACCGGTGACGTGGCCGACGTGCACGCCGCCGAACTGCCCGTCGGTGAAGCGCAGCGTGCCATCCGTCAGCTGCTCGGGCTGCAACCCGCCGCCGACCTTGCAGTGCACGACGAGGTCGCCGTCGCCGGCCGGGCGGTCGTTGAAGATGAAGCTGAGTTCGAGGCCGCGCGCGTCGACGCGGTAGTGCTCGACGATGCCGCCACGCTGGTAGGTCACCTCGCCGCCATACCATTTCGGTGCCGGTGCACTGGCGTCGGTCGTCGCGGCGTGCAGGAGTTCGGAGCCGCGCGTGATGCGGTCGAGCCGCAGGCTCCAGACCCGGTTGTGCGGGGCCGTCGGCAGGGCCGGCACGAAGTCGATTCCGCCGGGACGCAAAGCGGCCTTGTAGTCGGGGCCGACCGCCCACGGTGTGCCGCTTGGGTCTTCGACCACGCCAGCGAGCTCGGCGAACGACCGCGGTGCGGTGTCAACGGCGACCTGGGCCTTCAGCAGGGTCGGCCCGAGAACCAGGAAGAACAGCAGGGAGGGGTGGCGCATGGGAACAACGCTGGCGCCATGGGCCAGCTTCAGTACAGCGATCCCCGTGGCCTTGCCGTTCGAGGCCCCATGCAGATTTTCTGGCGGACCGCGCCGCTGCGGGCGCGCCTTGCCGGTCGAACGCATCGACGCCAAGGTGCGCGGTGTGACGAAGCTGGTGGCGCACTGCGCCGTGGCTGCCAGTGGCGCGGTCGCGCTGTTCCGGTGAGGCCAGCCTACGAACGGTAGTCCGCATTGATTTGGACGTAGTCCTTGGTGAAGTCGCACGTCCACACGTCCGCCGCTGCGGCGCCCGACGCGAGGTCGACCCCGAGCACGATCTCCGTCTCCGAGGTCAAGTGCTGGTGGGCCAGCGCCTCGCGTTCGGGGAACGGCACACCCAGCTCGTAGACACTCGCCGGGCCGACCCAGACCCGCGCTCGTTCGGCCGGAAACGGCACGCCGGCGCGGCCGGCGGCGGAGAGGATGCGGCCCCAGTTGGGATCGCGGCCAGCGACGGCGGTCTTCACCAGCGGACTGGTGGCGATCACCCGGCCGACCGTGGTGGCTTCGGCTTCGCTGCGCGCCCCACGCACTTGCACCGTGACCAGCCGTGTGGCGCCTTCGCCGTCGGCGGCGATGCGGCGCGCGAGCTGCTGCGCGAGTTCGGTCAGCGTCGGCTCGACGGCGCCTTCGCCCTTGGCCTTGCCGCTGGCCAGCAGCACCAGCGTGTCGTTCGGCGAAGTGTCGCCGTCGACCGTGACGCGGTGGAAACTGCGGTCGGCGGCGCGCTGCAGCAGCGCCGGGGCGCGGCCGTTGCCCAGCGTCCCGTCGGTCAGCAGAAACCCGAGCATGGTCGCCATGTTCGGGTGGATCATGCCCGAGCCCTTGGCGAAGCCGGTGCAGGTGCCGCCCGGGCCACTCTGGGCGAGCGCCTTCGGGTAGGTGTCGGTGGTCATGATCGCCCGGGCGAAGTCGAGTGCGCCGTTGGGGCTGGCGCGTTCGAGCAAGGCGTCCAGGTGCGACACGATGCGCGGCACGGGCAGCGGGGCGCCGATCGGGCCGGTGCTGCACATCAGGATCTGTTCGACCGGGCAGCGCAGCCGCAGGGCCAACTCGCGGCAGCAGGTGCGCGCATCGTCGATGCCCTGCTGGCCGGTGGCGCAGTTGGCGTTGCGCGCGTTGACCAGTACCGCGCGCACGTGGCCATTGCTGCGCAGCAGGTGGTCGCGGCAGACGTGGATGTGCGCGCCGACCAGCTGGTTCTGCGTGTAGATCGCAGCGGCGGGCACCGGGCTGTCGGCCAGCAAGAGGCCGAGGTCGAGCTGCTGGTTCTTCTTCAGGCCGCAGTGCAAGCCGGCGGCGCGGAAGCCCGGCGGCAGCGGCACGTGGTCGGGCACGGGTTCGAGCTGGACGGTCATCCCGAGACCTTAGTCCGCGGGCTGCTCCGCCGCACGCGTCACGAACGGCTGCGGAAACGCCGCGACCAGCCCTGCACGCGCGAGTGCACCTTCGGGTCGCCGACTTCGGCGGCGGCGCGCAACACGCCGAGGTCGTCGAGGAACAGCACCCACGGGTAGGCCCCGGTGAACGGTGCCTGGATCGCGTGTTCGAGCACGGGCAGTCCGGCGCCGTGCAGTTCGGCCAGGCGCTCCTGAGCTTCCTTGCGGTGCTCGGCCGACAGCGAGCGCGGCACGGCCAGCACCCAGGACTGCGGGTACTCGTGCCGGGTCGACAGCAGCTTGGCCAACGTCGGCAGGGCGCGCGGCAGGCCATCGATCGGCGAGCCGGCGTCGGCGTCGGTGCTGGGCAGCCACAGCACCAGGGTGCCGTTCGGCTGGCGGGGCAGGCCGCGGGTCGGCAGCTGGAGCAGGTCTTCGAGTGGCACCAGTGGCTGGCGGTCGAGGTCGAGGCCCAGGGCCGGCTCGCCGTTCGCGTCGAGGCGCTGCACGGTTGGCTGCTGGACGCGGATCGCGCCCATGTTCATGGCGAAACCGATCAGGCCTTCGATCGGCGCGCCGTCGTGCACGGCGTAGGCGAAGCGGGGTTCGCCCTGGATCGACACGGTCACGCGGGGGCCTTGCACCGCGAGCGCGAAGTCGAACCAATACTGGTCGGCCGGCAGGTCGATGGCTTCGCCGACCGCGGCTCCCGGCAGCGTGCCGTCGCGCTCCCAGAGCCCGGCCAGGGTCAAGTGCACGCGGTGGTGTTCGCCTTTGCGCTCGTCTTTGCCGATCGCGTAGCGGAAGTCGCCGAGGCGGAACGACAGCCGCAGGTCGCGGTCGCGGCGCGTGTGGCCGAAGACGAGGGCGCCGCTGGCGTAGGCGGTGGTGCAGTGGATGCGGCCGCGGATCACATAGTGGCCCGGCGCCTGCCAGGCGACCGTGTGCACGAACGCATCGCGCTGGTGCGAGGCGCGGTCCATGGTGCCGGTGCTGTCGCGCGGCTTCTCGCGGCCCACGTGCAGGTCGCCGTCCTGTGTGGTGAACCACAGGCCGGGGACCCGGCGGTCGTCGTAGCCGGTCAGGCTCGATTCGGCGAAGCCACTGCCGCCGAGGTGTTCGGGCACCGGCGGCGGAGCGTGTTCGGCGAGTGGTTGCAGGGTCGGCAGGCTCGGGGCTCCGAGTTGTTTGCCGAGGCGGCGGTGTTCGGCGGCGAGCGCGGCGGCGGCGGCCGGAGCGCCGGTGCTGTGCAGCTGGGCCGCTTCGGTGGCCAGGGCTTCGAGGTAGGCGGCCAGGGCCGGCAATTGGGCGAGCTGGGGCAGCGGCGCCTTCGGCGCGAACTCGGGGAAGCGTTCGGCGGCGACCGCGGCGAACGGCGGCGCCGCCTCTGGAGCGAGCTGCAGCAGGGCGGTGTGTACCGCGCGCACGGTGGTGGGCCGCCAGCCGTCGACTTGCAGCGCCCAGAGGCCTGCGGCCAGGGCGCCGTCGCGGTCGCCGACTTCGTCCAGCAGCTGCGCGGCGGCGCTGGCGTGCTCTTGGCCGAAGAACGGCTCGGCGCGGTCGCGGGCCCAGGAGAACGTCGGTTCGTCGAGCACCATCGGGGCCGGGTCCGGGGCCCCGAGCCCGCCGTAGCGTGCGACCCACTCGTTGCCGCGCTGCTTGTCGTCCAGGTACTCGACGACGCCGCGCAGGAACTGCTGCCAAGCCGACAGGAACGCCTCGAAGGTGGCCGCGCGCCCGTCCTTGCCGTCGCACACACAGGCGGTGAAGTGGGCGACCGGGTCCTTCTGGCCGCCGCGCGCCGTGGTGGCGAGTTTTTGCAGGGCCGAACGGTACGGTGGGGGACTGGCGCCCGGCGGGTGGCCGCGCAGGAACGCGTAGAGCGTGTAGCCGGCGAAGTAGTTGTCGCGGTAGTCCTCGACTTCGCCGCGCAGCAGCTGTTCGAGGCGGGCGCGGTCGCCATAGCCCTTGTTGGCGGTGCGTGCCACCGCGCTCAGGTCGAGGTGGGTCTCGACGAAGTTGGCGTCGGCCATCTTCGCGTAGTGGCCGCCGGTCCAGGAGGCGTGGCCTTCGGCGAACCAGGCGCCGACGAACGGCTGCAGCACGCCGTCGAAGCGGTGGGTGAGTTCGTGGGTCAAACCGCGGCCCAGGCCCGGCAGATCGCCCCAGGCGAAGCGCAGGGTGGTGCGGTCGCCGGACTGGAAACCGCCGGCCCACCAGAACGGCGCGCCCTCGGTCTCGAGGTCGCTGACTTCGGGCACGATGCGCACGAGGCCTTGCCGTTCCGCGAACGGGTCCTTGCCGTAGTGCGCCACCAAGCGCTGGTGGTGCAGTTCCACGGTGCGCGCCACGCCGAGCAGGGTCTCGTGGCCGCAGATGGTTTCGACGCGGTACTTGCCGGTCGCGCTCAGGGCCACGCCTGGGCTGCGCCAGTGGCGGTGTTCGAGCGTGAACTGCACGGCGGCTCCTTCGCTGAGCTGTTCGAGCTCGGCGATGGTCCAGACCTTGGCTGCGGCAGGTGCCGAGAGTGCACCGAGCACGCGCTGGGCCTCGGCGATCGCCGGCCCGAGGTCCTTGGGTGCTGGGCCGCGCAGGTCCTTGAAGCGCGCCTGCTGCTGCAGGCCGAGCAGAATGCGCGCGGCACGCACCGCGGCGTCGTCGGCGCCGGCCTCTGCGCTGCTGCTGGTGCGGCCGCCGCCGCGCTGCACGAGTTTGGCCAGGGCCTGCACCACGCTGTCGATCTCAGGCGGGAACTGCGCCGCGAGCGGGCCCAGGTTCGGGGCTGCGGCGAGCAGTTGCGGGGCCTGACCGGTCAGTTGCAGGAGCAGGCCGGCCAGCCAGCGGACCACGGCCGCGCGCTTGCCATTGGCCTGCTTGGCGGCTGGCTTGAAGCGGTCTGCGTAGCGGCCGAGTTCGGCCACGGCTCGACTGCGGGCGGCGGCGAGCCGGGCGCTGGCAGCACTGGTCTGATCCCAGCGCTTGCCCGTCGGCAGCAGTTTGCGGGTGTTGGCGTCGGGCGCCCACTTGCCCTGCAGGTCCGAGGCGGCACGCAGCAGCCGTTCACCCCACAGCGCCAAGCGGTCGTCGTCGGGGGCCGCGCGCACCATGTCGAGCAGCAGCGCGACCGACGCGGGATGGAACTCGAGGGCCGCGATCAGGTGGGCCAACGCACCTTCCCGGTCGCCGGCCTGCAGTGCTGTGCGCGCCGTTTGCCATCGTGCTGCGGCCGGGCTGCGTTCGGCGGGTGCCGCCGAGCGGCTCGCCACCTCGGTCGGGATCGGCGCGCCGGGCGGCACCTGCGCGGCCAAGGGCGCCGCACCCAGCAGGTGGGCCAGCACGCCCCAGGACAGCGAGCTCCGCGACCGTGGGCGCCCGGGCCGGCGGCTCGATCCCCTCACCTCCAATTCCTCACCAACGCAACGCCTCTCACCACCGGAACGGCACCCGCAGGAAGTGCAGCTCCGGCAGCGGCGACTCGGGGCTGATGCTCGGCGGCGTCGAACCGCCGAACGAGAACGCCGCGTCGAAGGTCACGTCCCATTGCACGTAGCGCGGCGCACCGTTGGTGGCGACCCACGACTGGAACGCGGCATCCTCCAGGTTGTAGAGGAACTGCTTCGGATCCGCGGGGAAGCGGCCGGAGGTCGGTCCCTGGGGGTCCTGGTGGAAGGCGAAGCCGATCCGCAGGTTGGCATTGGGCACCGGAGTCGAAGTGCCGGTCGGCAGGTACACCGGGCCGAGCCCTTCGCTGGCGCGCGTGATCACGCGGAAGAACTTGGCGCGCACGCGCAGCCTGGCAACGCCGGTTGGCATGGTCTGCGAGTCCGGCGCCAGCCACAGGTTGGCGTCGTCGTGGCTCATGATCCGGAACGAACCCAGCAGCTGGTTGCTGCCGTTCAGCAGCTCGGCCTCGTAGCCGCTGTAGCGATTCGGGGTGCTGCCGAGCGTGCTGCTGGCCAGGGTCACCAGGTAGGCTGGTTCGCCGAGGTGGTTCGACTGGGCGTCGACGGTGGCGACGTTGGTGGGGGCGATCACTTCCGGATACCGGATGCGCGTGCCCGTCGTGCCAACCGTCTCGTAGTCGACGTAGCCGGGCGTCGAGCCGCCGAGGTTGAGGCCGGCGAACTCGTAGGTCGGACCCACGTTGACGCCGCCACCGACCACCAGGCCACGGGGTTGGCCGTCGTCGGCGCCGAGCGCCCGGCGCTTGCTCACACCGGTGTCGATCCACTTGGAACGCAGACGCGACTTGGCCCCGAACGGCACTGGCATCAAGATCGGAGCGGGACGGATGTCGCCTTCATCCTGGCTGAAGGCAATGCCGTTGTCCCCGACGAACGCCGTGCCTGCGGCATTCGGGAAGCCGCGCCAGCCGATCACGGCCTGCTTGGTCAGCCCGGGCGGCGGGTTGGTCGGCAGGACGATGTTGATGTTGTCGTCCAGTGCGGTGTTGGTGCCATCGGTGTTCTCCCCGGGCGGCACCATCAGCTGCACGATGCCCATGCCGCCGAAACCGCCGAGCGGGTGCGAGTCGTAGGTCGAGCCCGCCACCAGGGTGGCGCCCGCTGCGGGATACTTGCTCGGCACCTGCGGGCCCGTGAACGTGCCGGTGGTGCAGATGCCACCGTCGGCGCTGATGGCGAAGTTGTAGTCCTTGTCGATGGCGGTTGGCCCGCGGTACAGGTAGCGGGTGGTCGTGCCGACCGTGGTGCTGTGGGCGTGGATGATGATGCGCTTGGCGGACATCAGGACCACCATGCCGCCGGCACCCGCGCCGCCACCACCGGCGTTGCCGCACATGCCGGCTTGCTCGCCGCCGCCGCCATTGCCACCGTCGGCGATGATCTTGCCGGTGGGCAGGATCTCGATCTCACCGAGGGCCTTGACGATCAGCACACCGCCGCCGCCACCGCCGCCACCGCCCGAGTAGTCGTTGGCGAAGGACGAGTCGGTCAGGCTGCACGACAGGTTGTGCGACGTGTCGCCGCCGCCACCGCCGCCACCACCGCCCATCGGCCGGTTGATCTCGCCGCGGATGCGCAGGTTGGGGTTGGTGGACAGGTTGATGCCCAGGCCCCAGAAGTTGTTGTCGGCGCGGGTGTCGACGAACACCCGGTCGCCCGGTTCGCCGCCCGGCAGGGTGCGCGCGCCGGGGTTCGTGGTCTGGCCACTGGCGCCACTGCAGCCAGCGCCGCCGTGGCCGAGCTTCTGCTGGAAGGCATTGCTCGCCGGCCAGTTCAGCGTGAGGCCGTCGTAGCGAGGGTCACCCTGGGTGGCCATGGTGCCACCACCGCCGCCCGAGCCACCGCCGGCGTCGGCATAGCCGGTGCCGGTGAAGCACTGGGAGGTGCAGGCCAGCTGCCCGCCGCGTCCGCCCTTGCCCGGCGCCTGCAGTGGGCCGAAGCCGGTGGCGCCACGGGCGTCGCGGGACAAAGCGTTCGGCGTGCCGTCGCCGCCCTTGCCGCCGCCGCACACGCCGACACCACCACCCTTGGCGAAGTTGGCGGAGTTCAAGGTGTCGACGCGCTGGCCGGTGCCGCCGCGAACGGTCAGTTCCCCTGCCACTCGGAAGTCCCCGGTGCACAGCCAGATCATCGGGTTCGGTCCGCTGCCGCGCACGATCACACCCTGGGGGATGGTGACGTTGCGGAAATTGAACACGCCACCGGACACGTTGAACGGCTGGCCGACCTTGGGCTGGATCTGGGTGAACGCCGTGTTCAACACCACTTCCCGCACCGTCGGCTCGTACTCGAGCGAGGTGGTGCGGCCTTCGAAGCTGAAGCCGGCCTTGATGTAGCCCGGCCCTACTTCGGCCAGCGGCTCAGGGAACACTTCGCCGAAGTCGACGCTGCGGTCGGAGTCGAAGCTGTCGACGATGGCGTTGAACTGTTGGTCGTAGCTGCGCTGGGTGCGGAAGGTGCCGAACACCCGGTTGTAGCTGACCTCGGCGACGTTCGACTCGCCGGAGATGTCTTCGACGGTCGGCTCCACGATCACGCGGATGGTCGCGTTGTTCGGCAGCACGCCCACCGGGCGCAAGACCAGGACGGCCCCGTCCAGGTCGTTGCGCTCGAGTTCCACGTCGGCCGGGATCCAGGTGTTGTCACCCAGGACCGGGTCGTCGTACTCCAAGAACACCCTGCCGCGCGCGTTGATGTTGCGGACCAGTGGGTTGCTGTCGAAGTTGACCGGGATGTTCGTGTCGTTCGGATTGAGGGCCTGATCGAACTCGAGCCGGATCTCCGACGGCGGGGCACCGAAGCGATTCAGCGGCACGTCGTTGAGCCCGACGGCGTTGCTCACGACGAGACCGCCGAACAGCTTGCGCTTCGGCCCGCCGGACGCGGGGTTGCGGAACAACTGGGCCGGCACCGTGCCGTCGGCCGTCGTGAACGACAGCGCCGCAGGCGTGAACAGGGCCTTGCCGTCGGTGTTGCGCAAGGCCGTGCGGTTGTAGGCCGTGCCGCCGACCAAGCGCACGAGGTAGGTGCGTCCGCCGCGGAACCCGCCATTGGCGAAGTCGTTGCTGGTGGCGAAGCGCGGCACGAAAGTCAGGCGCCGGCCCGGTTCGAGGTCGCCGGGCGTGGTGCCGATCCGGAAGGTGCCCGACACCACTTCGCTGAGTGGCTCGCCACTCAGGTTGGTGACCTGGAAGGAGAAGTTGTCGAGATTGGCCGAGTCGATCTCGACGTTGTGGCTGAAATCGACGTGGACCGGGTCGTTCAGGTAGACCCGGCCGGCGTTCACGGGATCCGTGTTGAGGACCACGAATTTGCCGGTGCCGGCGGCGCTGGCGCTGGACCCTCCCCCGGAGCAGGCGGCGAGGGCGGTGAGTGCGGCGGATGCCAGAAGGCGGTGGGTTGCGACTCGAGTCATGGGCAATTCCAGGGACGACCAGACCCGCGCGGGAGACGCGGGTTTCCGGGAGGCGATAGCCGCCCTTGCCCTCTGGGTAACAGTTCGGGCAGGGGTGCCAGCGCAGAGTGGGCAGCGTGTCACTCTGGCGGCGGACCGTCAAGCCTCCAACCCGTAGGGGCCGCAGGTTCCTGGCGTCTCTCGGGCCCGCATTCCGGGGGCGGATTGTCTGGTCCGCAACGCCCTCGCAGCCGGCTGCGGAGGCCAACTCTGGCCACCGCGGTTGGGTTGCGCCCGCCACTGCTGCGCTGGCGGGGTGGATCGCTTCACTGGTAGCGGAACAGGGCCACCGGGCAGTAGTTGGCGGTCCGGGTCCCCGAGGTCACCGAGCTGGGCGGGCCAGCGGCCACCACCGAGGAGCTGCGCGGACGCAGCCCAACCTGGACCTCGGCGCCGTTGCTGACCACAACTCCTGCTGGCGAGAACACATCGAAGCATGCCACCTGGTGGGCCAGCCATCGGTGCGCCCAGGCTGCATTATTCGGCACAGCGTAAGAGAGGGAGGCGGTTCCTTGGTTGCTGGTGCCGGTCGACAGGCTGAGCAGTCCTGTGGGAGCGACCTGGCCGAGGCAGTTCGCCGGGATGCCGGGCAGCCACGGAGCCAGTGAATAGGGCGCGGTGAGGTTGGCGGCGGGCTGGATCAGGAGGACTGCGAGGTCGTTCGCCGGGGCGTTGCTCAGCGTCGCCGTCAGCGAGGCGCCGGTGCGCACGGGCGACAAGCCCAGTTGCGGGACGCGTCCGCCCGAGTGCGGGCAGCCGGCGACGCCGAGTCGGACTGGCGAATGGAAGTCCGCTCGGTCGAGTCGGTAGTTGAAGCTGGTGCCGCCGCCGCTGTTGCCGGCGATCCGATACTCGACGACCAGGTTTTGCGCGCCGGCGGGCAGCACGAACGGCGTGCTCAAAGGGACGAAGAACTGGCCGTTGGGCAGTGGGTTCGCTGGATCGCGCAGGTTCGGCAGGGAAAACAGTGCGGGGCCGAACACCGTGGTGGGCGGGGTGGCGTAGTTGGCTTCGAACGTGGTCGAGGGCGCTTCGGCCGGCTGGTTGCTCATGCCCATGCGCACTTCGAGCTGCAGGGCGCGCCCCTGGTCGAGTGTGGTCAGGTTCTGGTCCTGGCGGAAGCCCAGGTGGGTGATCGTCGCTCCTGGGGGCACCGCGAGGTCGAGGCGGTCGTAGATCAGCAGCACGCGCGACGTGCCGTTGGCAAACGGCAGGTTCGGCGAGTTCAGCGGACCTTCGGCCACCTGGGCGTAGTCGGCCGGGAACACGACGGTGGTCTGCGCGGTCAGCGCGGTGGCGGCGGCGAATGCTGCGGCGAACAGGACGGGTAGTGCAGGGTGGTTCATGGTTCTGGTCCGGCGGACGCAGGCTGCGTCGTCCGGTGCCGAACCCAGTGCCCGGGCGCGCGCGATGTCACACCGCGCGCCGATTTTCTGCTCCCCCACGGATGGCCCGCTCGGCCGGCTGTCCAGCCGAGTCCTGCGGCGATGCCTTCTGGAACCAGCCTTCTGGATCAGCCTTCTGGATCCAGCCTGCAGGATCAGGGCTGCTGTGGTTCTTGGCGCAGCGTCTGTGGCCGCTGGGACTCACTCGCCTTCGCCTTGCTCTTCGCCGGCTCGGGGCCACTGAACGACGGCGTGCGCTGCGGCAGCGGGATCGCACGCTGCGGTTTGCCGAACAAGCGCGTCGGCGAGGCTTTTGCATCCAGCACGCGCGTCATCGCAATTTCGTCGCAGGCGAGGAACTTCGGGCAGTGCGTGCAGTCGTTGAAGACCTTGTGCGGCAGGTCTTCGTGCTGGCACACCGTGAAGCCCATCTTGGCGAAGAAATCGGGCACGTAGGTGAACGCGAACAGCCGCGGGATGCCGAGTCGCTTCGCGTCGGCGACCAATGCGTCGACCAGAGCGCGGCCGACGCCGCCCTTCTGCAGGGCCGGGCGCACGGCCAGGGAACGCACCTCCGCGATGTCGGTCCAGGTCACCGCGAGGGCGCCGCAGCCAGCGAACTGGCCGTCGAGTTCGGCGATCACGAAGTCGCGGATGTTCTCGATCACCGACGCCGGCGAACGCGGCAGCATCACCTGCTGCACCGCCAGTTCGTTGACCAGAGTCATGATCGGCTTCACGTCGGCCACCAGGGCCGGTCGTACCACGAGCTCAGCCATGGTGGTGTGCCTCGTCGTCACAGTCGGGGGTCTCGCAATCGGGGTCGTCACAGCCGCCGCCGCTCAGCCATTCGGCGAGCTGCTGCTGCCAGCGCTCCACTTCGGCGCGCACGCGGCTCGGCGCGGTGCCGCCGACCGTGTTGCGACGGTCCAGCACGGCGCGCGCGGCGAGCTGCACGCGCAGATCGCCGCGCAGTTGCGGCAGCAGCCGTTGTTGTTCGGCGGCGGGCAGGTCTTGCAGTTCGACGCCGAGTTCGACGGCGCGGTTCACGGCCGCGCCGACCAGGCCATGGGCATCGCGGAACGGCACCCCGGCCGCGACCAGCAGGTCGGCGAGGTCGGTGGCGTTCAGGTAGCCGCGCTCGGCCTCGGCCGCGCAGCGGGCCACGTCGAAGTGCGCGTGGCGCACCGCCAGCGCCGCGACGCGCAGGCAGGCCGAAGTCTCGCGCAGGGCCGGCAGCAGGATCTGCTTGTCCACCTGCAGGTCGCGGTTGTAGGCGAGCGGCAGGCCCTTCACCGTGGCCAGCATCGCGGCCAGTGCACCGTGCACCAGGCCGGCTTTGCCACGCACCAGTTCCATCGCGTCCGGGTTGCGCTTCTGCGGCATCAGGCTCGAGCCGGTCGACACCGCGTCGTCGAAGCGGAGCAAGCGCGCTTCCTGGCTGGCGAAGAACACGTAGTCCTCGGCCAAGCGCGACAGGTGCGTCATCGTCATGGCGGCGACGAACAGCAGTTCGCACAGGTGGTCACGCGCCGCGGTGGCGTCGATGCTGTTGTGGCTCGGCCCGCGGTGGAAGTCGAGTTCGGCCGCCAGCTCGTCGCGGTCGATCGGCAGCGCCGTGCCGGCCAAGGCGCCGCTGCCGAGCGGACATTCGTCCATGCGCCGCCAGGCGTCGAGCAGGCGTTCGCGGTCGCGGCCGAGCGCTTCGCAGTGGGCGAGTGCGTGGTGGCCGATGGTGATCGGCTGGGCGCGCTGCAGGTGCGTGTAGCCGGGCATCGGCGCGTCGGCGTGCCGCTTCGCCTGCTCGACCAGGGCCGCCAGCACGTCGTGCAGTCCCTCCAGCAGATCCGCCATCAGAACGCGCAGATGCAGGCGCAGGTCGGTCGCGACCTGGTCGTTGCGCGAGCGGCCGGTGTGGATGCGCTTGGCCAGGTCGCCGCAGCGCGCGATCAGTTCCTTCTCCACCAGGCTGTGCACGTCTTCGGCGGCGTCGTCGCGCGGCACGCCGTGGGCGGCCCAGTGCTCGGCGAGCTGGTCGATCGCCTCGCGCACTCGTTCGAACTCCGCTTCGGTGAACACGCCGGCTCTGGCCAGCGCCTGGGTCCACGCCAAGTTGGTCTCGAGGTCGGCGAAGGCGAGCTCGTGGTCGATCGTCAAGCTCTTCTGGAACGCTTCGAACACCGGATCCAGGCCGCCTTGGAAGCGGCCGCCCCACATCTGCCCTGGCTGGCTCACGTACCGGCTCCTTGCACCTTCGCGGCGACGGCGCCGGGCAGCCCGTAGAGCTTGACGAAGCCGTAGCTGTCGGCGTGGTCGAAGCGCGCGCTGTGGCCGAAGGTGGCCAGGTCTTCGGAGAACAGGCTGTACGGCGAGGTCGCGGCCAGCGCGGTGGCGCTGCCCTTGTAGAGACGCACGCGCACCGAGCCGGTGACCTTCGCCGTCGCGTTGGCGAACAGCGCGTCCATGGCGCGGCGGGCCGGGTGGAACCAGCGGCCGGTGTAGACCAAGTCGGCGTAGTCCGGCATCAGCTTCTCGCAGAGCCGCAAGGTGTCGCGCTCCATGGTCAGCGCGCGCAGGGTGCGTGCGGCTTCCATGACGATGGTGCCGCCCGGGGTCTCGTAGACGCCGCGCGACTTCATGCCGACCAGGCGGTTCTCGCAGATGTCGACGCGGCCGACGCCGTGTTTGCCGCCCAGCTCGTTGAGGCGCAGGAGCAGCAGTTCCGGCGGCAGGTCTTCGCCGTTCAGCGCCACCGGCACGCCAGCTTGGAAGCCGAGCGTCAGTTCGAGCGCTTGGTCGGGTGCTTGCCGTGGGTCCACGGTCATGGTCCACACGTCGTCCGGCGGGGCGTTGCCGGGCGATTCGAGGGCGCCGCCCTCGTGGCTGATGTGCCAGAGATTCTTGTCGCGCGAGTAGATCTTGGTGCGCGACGCGGTGACCTGGATGCCGCGTTGGTCGGCATAGTCGAGCGCGTCCTCACGGCTGCGGATGTTCCAGTGGCGCCACGGCGCGATCACTTCGAGATCCGGGCCGAGCGCCTGGTAGGCGAGTTCGAAGCGCACTTGGTCGTTGCCCTTGCCGGTGCAGCCGTGCGCCACCGCGTCGGCGCCGATTTCGTGGGCGTAGTCGACCTGACCCTTGGCCAGGATCGGCCGCGCCATGCTGGTGCCGAGCAGGTAACGGCCTTCGTAGACGGTCATCGCGCGCAGGCACGGCCACACGTAGTCGGTGAGCCACTGGCGCTTCAGGTCGTCGACGCGGCACGACACGGCACCCGAGCGGCGTGCCTTGTCTTCGAGGCCGCGCAACTCGTCGTCGCCCTGGCCGATGTCGCCGCAGTAGCCGTGGACCTCGCAGTCGTAGTGCTCCTTCAGCCACGGCACGATGATCGAGGTGTCGAGGCCGCCGGAGTAGGCGAGGACGATCTTCTTCTTCTTGCTCATTGGGGAATGCAAAGGTCGGCGAACGCAGCGACCTCGGTTCGGGTTGGGGACGGGTTGTGCGTCATCGCATCAGCAGGGCCATCACAGCCTTCTGCACGTGCAACCGATTCTCCGCGATGTCGTAGACGACGCTCTGTGGGCCATCCATGACCTCCTGGGTGACTTCCCAGCCGCGGTGGGCGGGCAGGCAGTGCATGAACAGGGCGCCCGGGCGGGCGCGCGCCAGCATCTCCTCGTCGACCTGGTAGGCGGCGAAGATGCCGTTGCGTTCTTCGATCTCGTCTTCTTGGCCCATGCTGGCCCAGACGTCGGTGTAGATCGCGTCGACCCCTTCGGCGGCGGCGTCCGGGTCGTTGAGGATGGTCACTTCGCTGCCGTGTTCCTGCGCGGTGCGCATGGCTTCGTTGACCACGCGCGCGTTCGGCTCGTAACCCTCGGGCGAACAG
Source organism: Planctomycetota bacterium (assembly GCA_016795295.1). GTDB lineage: Bacteria > Planctomycetota > UBA1135 > UBA1135 > UBA2386 > JAEUHP01. The sequence continues at coordinate 38,348 of JAEUHP010000024.1, forward strand.
ACGCGGATGTGCACTCCGAGTTTCACCGCGGTGTGGATCAGCGCGTGGCAGGTGTTGTTGCCGTCGCCGACGTAGCACAGGGTGCGGCCGCGCAGTTGGCCCCACTTCTCGGTCAGGGTGAAGAAGTCGGCCAACGCCTGGCAGGGATGCACGAAGTCCGAGAGGCCGTTGATCACCGGGATGCCGGCGTGTTGCGCCAGCTCTTCGAGCGCCTTGTGCTTGAAGGTGCGCGCGACGATGCCGTGCACCCAGCGCTCCAGGTTCTTCGCCATGTCCTTGACCGACTCGCGCGAACCGAGGCGTGCGTCGCGGTGGTCCATGAACACCGCGCTGCCGCCGAGGTCCTGCATGCCGATGTCGAAGGTGAAGCGGGTGCGCAGCGAATCCTTCTCGAAGATCATCGCCAGCCGCTTGTGCCGCAGCACTTCGGTGTGCACGGTGCGAGCCGCCTTCAGCGCGCGGCTGGTGGCGAACACGTGTTCGAGGTCGGTCGGCGACAGTGCCGACGTGCACAGCAGGTCGTGGACCGACAACCTCGGCAAGTCCAGGGGAACGGTCACTTGTGCACCTCGCTGGGTTTGGGCGCGGGAGTCGCCGCGAGCACGCGTTCGAAGATCGCCAGGCCGCGGTCGATCTGGGCGTCGGTGATCACGTAGGGCGGCACGATGCGCAGCACGTCGCCGGCGGTGCAGTTGACGATCAGACCTTGGCGGTAGAGCTCCTTCTGCACCGCTTCGGCGGAGTGGTGCAGGCGCAGCCCCAGCATCAGGCCGCGGCCGCGGACTTCGCGCACGATCGGCAGCTTGCGGGCCAGGGTCTCGAGGCCACTGCGCAGGCGGTTGCCGCGGGCCGTGACGTCCTGGCAGAGGCCTTGGTCGACGGCGTCGAGGAACACCAGCGCGGCCCGGCACACCAGCGGCCCGCCGGCGAAGGTCGAGCCGTGTTCGCCCTTCTGGAAGGTGTCGGCGAACGGTGCTGCGGCGAGGCACGCGCCCATCGGCAGGCCGGCGGCGATCGGCTTGGCGAGTGCCACCACATCCGGCACCAGTCCGTGCTGCTGGCCGGCCAAGAACGTGCCGGTGCGGCCGCAGCCGGCCTGGATCTCGTCGTGCACCAGCAGCGTGCCGGTCTCGGTGCACAGTTCGCGCGCCGCCAGCAAGAAGCGAGGCGAGAGCTCCCGGATGCCGCCTTCACCCTGGATCGGTTCGACCACGAATGCGCACGGTGCCTCGCTGCGCAGCACCCTGGCCAGCGCATCGACGTCGTCGGGCGGCACCCAGGTGCATGGCTGCAGCGGCTGGAACGGCTTGCGGTACTTCTCGCTCCAGGTCAGCGACAGAGCGCCGAGCGTGCGGCCGTGGAAGCCGCCTTCGACCGCGGCGAAGCGGGTGCGCTGCGGCGTGCCGCGCACGTGCATCGCCTTGCGCGCCAACTTCAGCGCGCATTCGATCGCTTCGGTGCCCGAGTTGGTGAAGAACGCGGCCGCCATGCCGGTGAGCTGGCACAGGCGCGTCGCCACCTGTTCGGTGTACGGGTGGCGGAACAGGTTCGACAGGTGCACCACCTTGCCGACCTGGTCGCGCAGCGCCTCGGCCAGCCCCTGGTGGCCGTGGCCGAGCGCGCTCACCGCGATGCCGGCCAGAAAGTCCAGGAACTCGCGGCCCTGGCTGTCGCGCAGGAGCGCGCCATGCCCGTCGACGAACACTTCGTCGGCTCGGGCGTAGGTCTTCATCACACCTTCATCCATGGTCGATCTCCAGAGTCGCTGCGTCGTCGGGAACGAAGGCCGTGCCGACTTGCTGGCGCAGCGCGCGCAGCACCGCGTCGACTTCACCGGCGGGGGCGATCTTCACCAACGCGCGCGGATTCTCGCGCACCGCCAGCAGCGCAGCTTCGAGCTTCGGCAGCATGCCGCCGGTCGCGACGCCGGTTGCCACCAGCTGGGCGCAGGCGGCCGGCGTGAGCCGCCGCAGCAGTTGCTTGTCGGCGCCGAGCACGCCCGGCACGTCGGTCAGGAACAGCAGGGCGTCGCAGCCGAATGCGCGGCACAGCGGGCCCGCGGCGTGGTCGGCGTTGAGGTTGAAGAACGGCTCACCTTCCTGGGCGCTGAGGCCCGGCGCCACGGTGGCGAGCACCGGCACCACGCCGCTGCGCAGCAGCGACAGCACCACCTGCGGCCGCACCGTGTCGACGGCGCCGACATAACCCAGGTCGACGTCCGGCTTCTCGAGTTTGCGCGCGGCGAAGGTGCCGCCGTCGGCCCCGCACAGGCCGACCGCCGTGACGCCCTGGCGCTGCAGGGCGGCGACCAGGGTGCGGTTGACCAGCCCGCCGAGCACCATCAGCACCACCTCGGCGGTGGCCGCGTCGGTGATGCGCAGGCCGTCGTGGTAGCGGTCCTGGTGGCCGAGTGCCTTGCCCAGCTGGCGGATCTGGTTGCCGCCGCCGTGCACCACGATCAGTTCGTGGCCTTCGGCGCGGGCGCGCGCCAGGGCCTTGCACAGTTGGGAGCGCGGGCCCGGCTGCTCGAGCTGGGCGCCGCCGATCTTGACGAGGATTCTCACGGGTGGGCGTGGGTGCCGACGGCAGCGGTGGGCATTGCGGCTGGGGGGATGGCGGAGGCTGCTGCGGCGGGCAACAGCCCGGCGGTTTCGGGCAGGCCGAGCATCAGGTTCATGTTCTGCAGCGCTTGGCCGGAAGCGCCCTTGCCCAGGTTGTCGATGGCCGAGGTCAGCACCACCAAAGGGCCACTCTGGGCCACGGCGATGTGGCAGTGGTTGGTGCGCTGCACGCAGCACAGTTCGGGCTGGCCTTTCGGATAGACGGTGACGAACGGTTCGCCGGCGTAGCGCTCTTGGAGGCAGGCGCGCAGCGCCTCGGCCGAGCTGCCGCGAGCTGGCTGCACGTAGAGGGTCGACAGCATGCCGCGGAACACCGGCAGCAGGTGTGGCGTGAACACGATCCGGTCGGTGCCCGCTTCCTGGTGGATCTCGGGCACATGGCGGTGGTTGCCGACTCCGTAGGCGCAGAAGTTCTCGTGCACGGCGCCGAAGTGGGTGCGTTCGCTCGGGGCCTTGCCAGCTCCGGAAGTGCCGCTCTTGCTGTCGGCGACGATCGGCGTGCCTGGTTCGATCAGGCTGCGTTGCAGCAGCGGCAGGAGCGGTAGCAGGATCGACGTCGGGTAGCAGCCCGGATTGGCGCAGAGGCGAGCGCTGCGCACGGCGGCGCGGTGGTGTTCGGTCAGGCCGTAGACGGCGCTGGCCAGCAGTTCGGGGGCCGGGTGGGGGCTGCCGTAGGTGCGGTGGTAGACGCCTGGATCGCGCAGTCGGAAGTCGGCCGACAAGTCGACGACGCGCTTGCCGCGCTGCAGCGCCGCGGTGGCGATGCTGCTGGCGGCGCCGTGGGGCGTGCACAGGAACACGCCGTCCACCGAGTCGAGGCGGTCGAGGTCGAGCGGGTCGATGGTCGGCTCGTGGGGGAACGCCGGCGCTTCCGGCGCCGCGCCCGGCCGCGCGGTCATCACCACCGTGGCGCGCAGGTGCGGATGGCCGGCCAACAGGCTGAGCAGTTCGCGCCCCGTGTAGCCGGAGGCGCCGACGATGGCGACGGTCTTCATGCGGTCAGGTTGGCTCCGGCGCGCTGGGTGCTGGTGCGCTGGCCACCGGTGCGCTGGCCACCGCTGCCCTGGCCCAGCCGGCGCACCAGCGACTTCGCGGCGCGCTGGTCTTGGCACACGGCGAGCACCGTGTCGTCGCCGGCGATGGTGCCGACCACGCCTGGCAGGGCGGCGTGGTCGATCGCCAGGCCCAGGGCCTGGGCGCCGCCGGCCGGCGTGCGCAGCACCACCAGATTCTGTGCCGCGCTCGCCGAGAGCAGCCAGGTGTGGACCGCGTGCCACAGGCTCTGGTGGGCGGCTTGCGGCGCCAGGGTCGGCACCGCGGGCAGTTCGTAGCCGTCCTTGCCCTTGAGCACGCCGAGGTCGCGCAGGTCGCGCGACAGGGTTGCCTGGTTGGCGGAGAACCCGGCGGCTTCGAGCTGGGCCTGCAGGTCGGCTTGGCTGCGCACCGGCCCGCGCTCCAGCAGCGCCAGGATGTGCTCGCGGCGTGCTTCGCGGGGGTCGGGTGTGGAGCGGGAGTGCATATTTATGCTCGAAGTGCGCATAAATATGCGATCGGCGCGCCGAAT
>JAEUHP010000056.1 GCA_016795295.1 Planctomycetota bacterium
AGCGCGTGGTCGCCAACTCGCCCAGGTCCAGACCGCGCTGCAGACCACCGCGGCCAAGGCGGCCACGGTCGAGCAGAACGGCCGCAGCGTCGCCTCGGGCGTCCGGGACCAGGCCGCGAACCTGCAGCTGATCAGTGCGGCGCTCGAGGAGATGGGCACCGTGGTCAAGACCAGCGCGACCAACGCCCAGGCCGCCAACGATTTGGCGCGTTCGGCCGCCGGCTCGGCGCAGAAGGGCAGCGGCGCCATGCAGCGCATGGTCGAAGCGATGGCCGCCATCCAGACTTCCAGCCACGAGATCGCACGCATCCTCAAGGTGATCGACGACATCGCCTTCCAGACCAACCTGCTGGCCCTGAACGCTGCAGTGGAGGCCGCGCGCGCCGGCGAATCGGGCAAGGGCTTCGCCGTGGTGGCCGAAGAGGTGCGCAACCTGGCCCAGCGCAGCGCCGAAGCGGCCAAGGAGACGGCCACACGGATCGCGGAAGCCAGCCAGCGCGCCGCGCGCGGCAGCCAGATCTCCGAAGAGGTCGGTGGCGCCCTGCAGGAGATCGTCGCGGCCACCGGCCAAGTGACCGGGCTGATGGAGCAGATCGCAGCCAGCACGCGGGAGCAGGCGCAGGGCATCCAGCAGGTCGCGTCTGGGGTCGAAGAACTGAACCAGGCCACCCAGAGCAACCACCACGGCGCCGAAGTCCTGTTGGGTGCCACGCGCGAGACGGTCGAGAGCCTGACGTCGATCGACCGCAACCTTTCGGAACTGCGCAGCGCCTGACCGAGGCACCCTTGCTGGTTGGCCCATCGGCCGATAGCAAGGGGGGATGGCGGCTGCTGCACCACACCCCGAGCCGTTCGGCCTGTCCTGGCCCGGCAAAGCCGCGGCGTGGGCGGCAGCGGCGGTCCCGGCCCACGCGGCTCTGGCCCCGGCGCACGCACTCGCCGGCCCCGACCATCTGCTGGTCGTCGGCGACAACCTCGAAGCACTTCGGCTGCTGCAGCCGCTGCGTGGCCAGGCGCGTCTCGCCTACATCGATCCACCGTACAACGCCGGCACCGACTATCTGTACGCCGATCGCTTCCGCGGCAGCCATGCCGGCCCCGCCCGCCGCCATGCCGCGTGGCTCGATCTGATGGCCCCGCGGCTGTTGCTGCTGCGCGAACTGCTCGCCGGCAACGGCGTCCTGTTCGCCAGCATCGGCAGCACCGAACACGCGCACCTGCGACTCCTGTGCGACGAAGTGTTCGGCGCCAAACACCACGTCGCCAGCGTGGCGCGGGTCACCAAGCGCAGTTCGAACCAGGGCCGACACTTCGCGCCGTCGCACGACCATTTGCTGGTCTACGCCCGTGACCGCAGCCAGCTGCCGCCGTTCCACGAGCTGCCGCGCGCGGACGATGCGGCGCGCTTCCGCCACAGCGACGCCCGCGGCGCGTTCGCCACCGTCGCGCTGTTCCAAAACGGCCTCGATCCGCGGCCGAACCAGCGCTACTGGGTGCAATGCCCCGACGGCAGCCTGGCGATCCCGCCCGGACCGTCGTTGCCGGCCACCGCCGCGGACGGCGCGCAGGTGACGCCCGCGAGCCATGCCGACCGCTGCTGGCGCTGGAGCTGCGCCAGCTATCTGGCCAAGAAGGACCTGCTGGTGTTCCGCCGTTCGCCGCGCAGCCCGCTGCGCACCCCGGACGGCAGCCGTTCGGCCTGGAACGTCTACACGAAGTACTACGCCGAGGACCGGCGTGCGGCGGGCCGGCGACCGCGCGACTTCGTCGACGATCTGACCAACGACCAGGGCACCGCCGAACTGCGGGCGCTGGGCCTCGACGACTGCTTCCCGTTCACCAAACCGGTGGGACTGCTGCGGCGCATCCTGCACTGGATCGACGCGCCCGATGCACTGGTGGTCGACTGCTTCGCCGGCTCGGGCACCACCGGGCAAGCTGTGCTCGAACAGAACGCCGCAGATGGCGGAAGCCGCCGTTGCATCCTGGTGCAGAGCCCCGAAGCCACGGGCCGGAACGACTTTCCGACCATCGCGGAGCTGTGCGCCGAACGGCTGCTCCGGGCCCGGCGCAAGCTCGACGCGCAACAACCGCCACGCCATGGGGAGCGCCGGCAGTTCGTGGCGGTGCAGCTGGCCGGGTCGCCGACCAACGCGGCAGCCGCGCCCAGCGCGCGGGCCGCTGCCACGCCTGGCGCCACCGCGGGCGGGAATTGCAACGAAGTTGCAGCGGCCAACGACCCGCGCCCAAGGCCCGCCCCGAATCCGTAAGCTGGTGGACCCGCCGCCATCGCTGCGGCGCCACCCCTGCCACCCCCCAGCCAGGAGCCATCCACATGCTGCGCCTCCCTCTGCTCGTGAGCCTGTTGCTGTCCGCCAGTGCCATCGCCCAGGGCCCCATCTACGTGCCCGACAACAACCCCACCACGGGCACCTGCAACGCGATCCCGATGAGTGCGTCGTTCGGCCAGGGCGCCACCACCTACCTCGGCCGCGTGCCCGCCAGCTTCCTCGATCCGACCAACCGCACCATCCGCGACATCGAGTTCCTGCCGTGCGCTGGGGGCAGCTTCACGGCCACGGATTGCCAGATCGGCATCGGCCACGTGTCCGCGCTGCTGCCGCTGCCGTTCACCTTCCCGAGCTTCGACGCCGGGGGCAATGTGACGGCGACCGGCAGCTTCCTCGACTTCACGGTGTTCTACAACTCCGTGGTCCAGGGGCCGTTCACCTGGAACTTCTCCCTCAACACCTGGTCGCCGCTCGGCCTCGACACTGCGTTCTCGCCGGGCTTCACCTGGAACGGCACCGACGACCTCGCCGTCTACATCACCTACCGCGGCGGCGTCGGCGGCGCCTCCCTGCGTCGCACCGCAACCGAGCCGTTGCGGGTCTACGTGAACGCCGTCTACCAGGCGGCCAGCGCCGCGGCTGGCAGCAACGCGGGCGCCAAGATGGGCCTGGTGACCGGTTTCCCGTCGGCCTGCGGCGGCTGCGGCGGCGTCACGCTCGGCCTCTCGGGGTCGGCGTCGGTCGGCGGATCGCTCACTGCGGCGGTGGCCAACTACGGTGCGGGCGTGCCGTTCCTCGGAGTCGGCCTCGGCCCGTTCTGCCAAACCAACTTCTGCCCCGCGTGCCCGATCGGCCATGGCTGGCAAACCGCGCTGTTCGGCACCAGTGCCACCCTGAACATCCCGAACAGCACCGGCTACATCGGCGTGCAGATCGGCTTCCAGGGCATTGGCTTGATGACGCCCGGGGGCTGCCAGAGCCCGATGGTCGCGTTCTCGAACACCATCGGCGTCACCATCCTGCCGTAGCCGGCCGTTCGACGCGGGCCAAGCGGCCCCGACCAGACCGCGTCCGGTTCAGCGCCGCGAGAACGTCGCCGTCTCCGGCTCGTGGCCACGCGCGCCGAACACCGTCTCGCGGTTGGCGGCGAGGTGCTGCAGGATCGGCCAGCATTCGACCGGGTCGGCCCCGACCGCGGCGGCCAGGTCGCGCACCGTGCGTGGCGTGCGGTCCAGTGCCGCCAGCAGCCGCTGCTGCAGCGCGAGCACGGCAGCCGCGGCCTTCTTGCCGGCCTCGACACCTGGCTGGTGGAACGCATTGACGTCGATCAGCTCGGCGTAGAGCGCCACGGTGCGTTCGAACAAGGCCACCAAGGCACCCAGGTTGCGCTCGTCCAGACGTTCGAGTTCGAGCGTGGCGGAAGCGCGCCCCTGCTCGGCCAACGCCCCGCGCGTGCCGAGCCAGAAGCCGTCCAAATAGTCGCCGGTGGTCACGCCGGGCTCGACCTCGGCGCTGGGCCCTTGGCGATCCTGCAGCACCCGCACGAACAGCGCGAAGAAGTCGTGCCGCCCGTCGCGCAACTGCTGCACGTAGGCGTGCTGGTCGGTGGAGCCTTTGTTGCCGTAGACGGTGAGCCCTTGGTGCACCTTCTGCCCCTGGCGATCGATGGCCTTGCCCAGCGACTCCATGACCAGTTGCTGTAGGTAGCGCGACAGCAGCAACAGGCGATCCTTGTACGGCAGCACCACCATCGCCCGTTCGCCGCGACCCTGGCCCTGCACGTGCCAGAACGCCGCCAGCATCGCCGCGGGGTTGCGCTTCGGCTCGTCGCGCCGGGTCGCGTCGTCCATCGCCGCGGCACCGGCCAGGAACGCACGGCAGTCGAGGCCGAGCAGTGCCATCGGCAGGAGCCCGACCGCCGAGGTGATCGAAGTGCGGCCACCGACCCAATCCCACATGGGGAAGGTCGCCACCCACCCTTCGCTCTTGGCGCGCTGATGCAACGCGGAGCCGTCGGTGGTCACCGCCACGGCGCGCGCGGCGAAGGCCAAACCCTGGGCGCGGCAAGCGCGCTCCACCTCGACCATGCCGTTGCGCGTCTCCGGAGTGCCGCCCGACTTGCTCACCACCAACACCAGGGTGTCCTGCAGGCTGCCGAGGCGCTGCAGTTCGCGGTCGATGCCATCGGGGTCGGTGTTGTCGAGCACGAACAGGCGCATCGGGTTCTGCGGCGCATCGAACGCGTCGGCGAGCAGCATCGGGCCGAGTGCGCTGCCACCGATGCCGACCAACAACACCTTGGTGAACGCTCCGCCTTCCGGCGGCGCGATGCGGCCGCCGTGCACCGCCTGGGCGAACGACTCGATGGTGTCGAGCGCGCCCACGATCTGCGCTTCGATGGCCGGCTCCGGGGCGAAGCCCGGGGCCCGCAGCCAGAAGTGGCCGACGCGGCGCTGTTCGTCGCGGTTGGCGATGGCACCGGCCTCGAGCTGGCGCAGGGCCGCCAAGCCGCGGCGCAGCGGCGCAGTCAAACGATCCAGGTCGGCATCGGTGAGACCGGCATGCAGCAGGTCGACGACCACGAACGGGTCGTCACAGGCGGGGCGACGGTCCAAGAGCAGGGCGAAACGATCGGCGGCCATGGGTCGACGGATGCCCATGGTAATCGGCACGGCCCACGACGCCGCGGGAGAATGTGCGAACTGCGCCCGAGCGCCTACAGCGCGCCACTGCGCTTGCTGCGCACGAAGTTGGTCAGCAGGCGGAACGCCGACAGGTCCGGCACGCTCTTGCTCGCCTTGCCCTGGTCCTTCCAGTAGGCCGCCGTGCGCGAACTGCGCCACGCTTCGTAGCTGAGCCCCATGTGGTCGACCGCGTGGGCCTGGCGGTCCTTGTCGGTTTTCAGCCCTGCCGCCACTTCCAGGCCCTGCAGGTCGAAGTGGTTCGCCGAACTGAACAGGACGCCGTGGCCCAGCCGGAACCAACCGGCCAGATTGCCGCAACCGTGGCGTTCGGCCGCGTCGGGGCTGTCGATCAGCACCTCGGCGCGCTCCGGATCGTGCACCGCGAGCAGGTGCGCACCCTCCAGGTGGTAGATCGGCACCACCGCCGGCGGGAACACACCCTGCAGCAGCGGGCTGCTCGCCTGCACCGGCAGGGCGCGCACGTTGTCCATCACCTGGTCGCGGGTCGGCGCCTGCTGCATCACGCCACCCTGGATCTTGGCGATGGTCTCGGTGAGCGCCCAGCAGGAGCCGAACAGGTAGCCGCCGGTGTGCACGAACCACTGCAGGGGCTCGAGGTCCGCGGGCATCAGTTCGCCGGTGCAGTTGGCGACGAAGATCGCTTCGGGATGCAACCCGGTTGCGGCCACGTCACCGGCTTTGGTGGTGCGGTAGGCGATCTTGAGTCGATCGAGCAACTGTTCGATGTGGTCGCCGCGGCTCTGGAACACCACCACGTCGAGCCCGCGGTAGATCTCCGCGTCCGACACGGCGTAGCCGTACTTCTTCTGCTTCTCGAGGGCCGTCTCGCGGTCGGTGAAGTCGTGTTTGCCTTTGGCCTGGGCCCAGAACGCGCGCCACGCCTTGGCGTCCGCGGCGATGTCGTAGCGCCGGCTCAGCGCGCGCAGCGCTTCGTGCGCGGTGCGCGCCACCACCGGGTGCGGGTCGGCGAGCAGCGCCAGCACCGGCTCGACCACCGCCTCGCGGCTCCAGTGCATCGCCCCCACCACCGCTGCGCCGCGCAGCTTCCAGTCGGGATGTTTCAGCAGACCCTGCAGCACCGGCCAAGCCGCATCGTCGTGGGTCTTGCCGAGCGACACGATCGCGGTGCAGGCGAGCGGCCAGCGCGGATCGGTGGTGGCCCGCGCCAGCGTCTCCACCGCACCCTTGACCCCGGAGCGACCGAGCCGCACCAGCGCCCGCTCGCGCACCGACTCGTCGTGGTTGCCGGCCGCGATCTTCCCCAGCCAAGCAGCCGCCTCGTCGCTGGTCGGTTCGCGCAGCGCCGCCACGGTCTCGACCAGTTGGTACTGCACGCGCGCATCCGGTTCGCGCTCGAAGTGCTGCAGCGCCGCCGCCAACGCCTTGGCGCCGCCCACGCTGCGCAACGCGTGCACCGCAGCGGCGCGGCTGCTGGTTTCCCCGGCCCCGAGAGGACCCGCCAGAGCCGCCACGGCCGCCTCCGCGTCGAACACCGGCGACTCCCCTGCCGCCAGCAGCGCCACGAGACGCGCCGCCCGCGCACCGACCACACCGGACGTTCCAGCTTGGTCCAACACCCCGCGGGCCTTCGCCGCACGATCGCCGTCGCTGGCGCGCAGGACCGCCGCCAGGGCCTTGACCAGCCGCCGACCGACCACGTCGTTCAGGCCCGGACCGGTGAACGCAGCCACCAGCGGCTCGAGGTCGGCACCCTGCGGGGCCTCGGCCACGGCGTCGAGAGCCCGGCAGCGCACCGCCAACGTCGGCTCGGCCAGCAGCACGCGTAGCGCCGCAGCCCGGTCCGGCGCCCCTTCGAGCCACGCGGCGGCCGCAGCCTCACGCACCATGGCCTCGGGGTCGCGCAGCAGCTTCGCCAGTTTCTCGGCATCGGCGAACCCTGGCCGCGCGCGCAGCACCAGCGCCAGCGCTTCGAGCACGGCCACCTGGTGCTTGCCTTTGCTCTGCTTCCACAGGCGAACGGCGGCTTCGGCAGCATCGGCACGGCCGAGCGCCAGCGCCGCTGCGCGACGCACTCGCACCACATCGCCCTCGAGCGCCAATTCCACCAGCTGCGACAGGCCGGCTTTGCCGCCGAGCCGCGCCAGCGCTTCGGCCGTGCGCTCCTGAACCTCCCAGTCCTTCTCCGCCAACAGCGGCACCAGCAACCCTTCCGCGTCCTTGCGCCCGGAGGCCGCCACCGCATCGATCGCGCGCAAACGCACGTCGATGGCCTTGTTGCGCAGGTCGGCTGCAGGGTCTGCAGCACCGCCTTGCGCAGCCAGCGCGCCGAGCCACAGCAGGGCCGTGGACCGCGCCACGACGCAACCCAGCCACGAACAGCGAGACGAGCCGGAACGAAGCAGGGGCATGGCCATGGGAGTTCTTAGGGACCGACGCGGGCCGTGGTGGCGGGGACCGCACCGCCGAGTTCGCGCAGCACCGCTCCGACCACCGCAGCGAGTTCGTGGCGCTGCGCCTCACTCGCGAACGCTTCGACGCGCAATCGGACACACAATCGCTGCACGTGCTGGCCGATCTCGGCCAGCGGTGCCGCATCCGCGTGTTGGGCCGCACCCTCGCCACCCGGCGGGCCGACCAGCTGCAGCACCAACCGCCACAACGCGAGCCACACCGGCTCGGCCAACGGTGGTTCGGGCAGAGCGGCGCGCTGCGCGGCCTGATGCAGCAGAGCCCGACTGCCCTCGGGCACCGCCTTGGCGAGCCACCCGCGCAACGCATCCTCGCCCAACTCGGGCCCCGGATGCCGCTGGCGCAAGGCCAACAGGCCACGCAGCGCTTCGTCGACGGCGAACGCATCGCGCTGGTCGTGCCCGACGAGCATCTGCGCCAACAGGTGCCCGAGCGCCCACAGATCGCACCCCGTGCCGTAGCGGTGGTAGGTGACGAGCTCCGCCGGCGCTTCCGCCGGCTGGCTCGCCGGAAAGGGAACCGGCACGCGCACGCGCAACCGCCCGGCCGCCACTTCCTCGACGGTGCCGCGCAGATGCTTCGTGCCGAAGCCCGCCAACGGCCGGCTCTGTGCCACCACCACCGCATCCCCGGGGGCGACGTTCGGAAACCGGGTGTGGGGTGCGGTGACGTCGACGCGCGCGGCATCCGGACCAGCGGCCTCCACCCGCACGCTGCCCCTGGCCACGCTGCGGAACGAACCCGGATCCACGCGCGGCGACCGGTACAGCGCTTCGTCCCCGGGCAACGGCACCGGCAACGGGGGCACCGCGCCAATGGCCTTGTCATCGAGTCCAGCCTGGACCGGCAGGTCGTGTGCCACCAAGCGCAGTTCTCCGGTCCAGCGGGCTGGCACCGCACCCGCCCCGACGCCGAACCGCGCCCGCACCCGCGCCGGGCCGAGGTCGAGGCAGGGACGGCCGGTAGCGCGCTGCTCTTCCGCCACCTGCGCCACCAACTGGGCGAACGCGGACAGCTTCAAGTAAGCGACTTCGTGGGTCCACCGCGCGAGCCATTCCGGTCCGGCCTCGGCGCCTTGGCCAGCGAGCGGCGCAAGCCACGCGGTTGGGCCGTCCAACGCCGCCACCACGGCATCGGCCCCTGGCCCACCATGCGCCGGCCCCTGGCTGGCCGCCGGGGCCCCGCCCAGAATCGCCACCAGCACCTCGAACGGCTGATCGCCCGTGGTTTCCAGCACGGCCGGCGATTCGTGGTAGTTGAGTGGCAACAGGCACTCGGCACTCCGGCCGCTGCCGTGGCAGGCGTCGCGCTCCGGGCAGCTCCAGCACGGCAGCTCGCGCTCCAGCCAGGCGCGCTGGCCGGCATCGAGATCGCGCTGGCCGGCCGTGGCACAGAGTTCTGCGTAGTCGCGGAACAAGTCGGCCCGGCGACGCACCTGCACACCGTCCTTCGCCCCAGCACCACCGTCGAGCGACCAGGTGTAGACGCGCCGCGGGCGACCGCCGGGTGGCAGCGCCGCCTCGTAGCGGACCGACGAGCCCGCGAAGCTGTCGAGTCCGAGATCGGCGAGCAGCGACTCGTCACGCAGGGTGCCGAGGGGTTGCAGGGTGTCGGGGCAGAAAGCCCGGAACAGCACGCCGCGTGCCGCGCAGTAGACGGTCGGCGGCAGCCGTTCCGCCACCGCTGGCGCATCCGGACGAGCCAAGCGCGTCGGCACGACCGCGGCCAAGAGCCCCCCGGCCAGCGCATCGTGGTGCAGCACGGCGCCGAACAGGTCGTCCACCGGCGGCTCGGGCGCATCGTGCAGCAAGCGCAGACTCCAGGGCCCACGGGGATCGCCCGGGTCCGCGGGTGCTGCGAGCAGGCTGTGGGCGAACCGCCCACTCGTCACTTCGCGCCAGCCGAGATCCGCGCCCGGGCGCAGTGCGAGACGGAACGGTGGCGCGCCCGGCAGCCATGGCAACGCCGGAGTCCAGGCATCGGTGGCAGCGACCACTTCGTCCATGCGTGGCCCAGTAGACCTGTCGCAGCGGAGGCTGTCAAAGGCCGGCGGCGCCTGTGCGACCGAGAACTCAGCCGAGCTGCAGCAGATCGCCGTCGATCCGCACGGCACCCTTGGCGACGGTCTCGACGCGTCCCGCGGTGGTCAGGTCGAGGCCGTCCACCATGCGGCTGGTGGCTCCGGCGCGTTCCTCGAGAGCGCCGGCGGTGCGTTCCTCGCTGGCGCCGACCTTGGCCACCACCGCACCGGCATCGCGCTGCAGGGACTCGGTCTGCAGGTGCACTTCCGGGGCCGCGATCCGCACTCCGCCGGCGCCGGAGAGCCGCAGTTCCCCGGCAGCGCCAAGGCGCGCATCGCCGCGGAACGCCAGCATGGCCCGGCCGCGCCCAGCGACGATGCCGGTCACCCACCAACGTCCGTTCTGGCCCAGCAACTGCAGCACGTCCCCCACTTCGGGAACGAACCGGAACGGCAGCGCCCACGCCGCCAGGATCTCGCCCGCCTCGGCGCCGCAGCGCACGCGCACCCGGCCGTCGGCGGCGGCACCGAGCACGGTGCCAGTGGTGCAGACGATGGTCACGGCACCGCTCCGGGCGCCGGCCCATTGGCGGCCGAGAGCCGCGCCGCCCGCTCCCGCAACTGCTTGCCCTCGGGCCCATGGATCAGTTCGAACGCAGCATCCACGGTCATCGCCACGCCGAGCCGGAGCGGCAGCGCCCGCGGGTCGGGCTCGGTGAGCTGCCGTTCGCCGAGCAGGATGCCGGCGAGCTGCACCGGACCGCCGTAGGGCGAAGCCAGCAGCAAGGGCGCGCCGAGATTGCGCGGCACCACGGGGGCCGTGGTGAGGATGCGCTGCGCCTTGGCTTCGACCCCTGCGACGATGCCGTCGAACACCAAAGGCGCCATGCGCGCTGCGTCCCCGGTGTCGAGCCCGTAGGCACAGCCCACCGAAACCGCGGGTTGCATCGGCAGCACGTCGGCCAGCCGCGCACACTGACCGACGGCGAAGGCGCGGAGATCGAACGACGGCTCGATCGGCAACAGGCACGCGGCGAGCCCGGCGCTGGCGTGACGCAGCCAGCCGAGACCGAGCCGTTCGTGGCTGGTGGTGAGGTCGAGCAAACCATGGCCCTGCTGCCGCGGCACGAACGCACAGCACCGCTGCCCCCCGAGCGCGTCCAGCACGGCGGCAGCAGTGACCAGCCACACGAACGGGCGGTCGACGATCAGCACGCCGGCACCGTGGGGCAGGAACGTGTCGCCACGCATGGCCCCGAGCGGCAGGAACGCACGCAGCCAGTCGTGGGGGTGCTCGCGACCGCCGCTCACGCACAACCTCCCGCCGGCTCCAGCAGGCGGCAGGCGCGCGGCAGCGCCTCGCTGGCCGGCACGCCATGATCCGGCACCAGCCGGCGCAAGCGTCGCCCCGCCGGCGTGCACAGGTCCAGAGCGGCGCCCGACGCAGACAGGGTGCGCCCGAGCCAGAATGGCTGCGCACGGACCTTGCCGAACGTGGGCTCACCGACCAACACCGCCGCGCGCTGTTCGCGGAGGGTCGCCGCACACCATTCCGCCGCCGAGGCCGTGCCGCCGTCGACGAGCACGGCCAGCGGCCGCGGCGCCGCCGCGGCGCCGCACAGCTCCCGCGCGACAGCGGCAGCGGCGGCCAACGAACCGCCGCGGCAACCACGCAAGTCGAGCACCCACGCGACGGCCCCCGCAGCGGCACTCGCAGCCAGCGCTTGGCGGACCCAGCGCGCAGTGGCGAGGCCGAACACGGGCACCACCAGGGTCGCGACGGCGCCGCACCAGCGCACTGTGTGGCCGGCGAGCGAACGCAACGCGGCGGCGTCCGCGGCGGCGAACCCCAGCAGCACGTTGGTCACGCTGGGCACGAGTTTGCTGCCCAGGGGGTTGTTGAAGTTGTTGCCCTGGGTCGGCACGCACAGGTGCGACGCCGGCATGCCGCCGAGCAGGATGCGCGGGTTGCCGACCACCGTGCCGCCCGGCTGCATGCACAGCGGGTGCGCCACGCCGGCGTTGTCGCCGTTGGTCATCAACGGCTTGGCACCCATGTTCTGGGCCGGCGCCATCGACACCAGCACGTTCGGCACGAACGGCATCGACATCGCGTTCATGCCGATGTTGGGGTAGGGAATCGGCAGCGGGGCGGGGGCCGCCGGCGTGAGGCACACGTCCGGGAAGCCCATGTTCATGCCAACCCCCTGGTTCGCAGCGGGCATCATCGGCCACCTCCCGCTGCCGCCGGCGGCTGCCAGCCGCGTTCGCCGCGGAAGCGCTGTTCGTCGGTGCCGCGCGCCAGCGAACGGCTGGCCCCCTGCCAGCGTGTGCCGCGCTCCAGCACCCCGTGCAGGTTGGTGCGGAGCAGGTTGGCGCCGGCGAACACTGCTTGGTCGAGGATCGCGTAGCTCATGTCGGCGTACTGCAGGTCGGCACGCGAGAAGTCGGCGGCGGTGGCGTCGACCTGCGTCCACACCGTCTCGCGCAGATCGCATTCGGTGAAGTCCGCACCGAACGCGCGGGCTTCGGGCAGGATCGCATTGCGCAGCACGCAACCGCGGAACGAAGCACGGTCGAGCTTGGCCTTGGCGAAGATGCCCATGCGCACGGTGGTGTCGACGAACACCGCACCTTCGAGGTCCGCTTCGGCGAAGTTGCCCATGTCGAGTTGCACGCGTTCGAAGCGCGCGCCGGCGAGTTTGCAGCCCATGAACAGGCTGCCGGTGAGGTTGCAGTCGGCGATCTGGATGCCCGACAGGTCCATCTGCCGGAACATGCAGCGGCTCAGGTCCTGGCCGGCGAACGGAATCTGCCGCGGATCGACGTCGCTGAGGTCACACTGCAGGCGCGCGCGCTCGAGCACGATGCCAGCCAGCTTGGCCTCGGCCAGATTGGTGCTCTTGGCCACCACCTTGGTCCAGTTCGCGGCGCTGAGGTCGGCCTTGCTGAAGTTCGCCATCGACACGTCGGCAGCGGTGAAGTCGGCGCTGCGCAGGTCGGCGCCCTCGAACGACACCATGTTCAGATCGAGACCGGCGAAGTTGCTGCGCGCGGCCCGCGCTCCGGCGAAGTTCGCGGCCTGCAGTTTGGCGCCCTGCCACGCGACTCCGGTCACGTCGGCCTCGGCGAACACCGCCCAGCTCACGTCGGCGTCCTTGAACGATGCGCCCTGCAGCACCGACCGGCGGAACGACACCCGCGACAGGCGGCAGCCGGCGAAGTCCCAGCCGGGAAAATCGATGCCCTCGAGATCACAGCCTTCCAGAAACCGACCGCGCAGCGCATCGCGGTCGAGTTTGGCCTCGGCGAGCGCGCAGTCGGCCAGACGCTGGGGCAGCTTGGCCCCGCGCAAATCGGCGCGCGGCATGCGCACCTTCTCGACGGTGGCGCCCGACAAGTTCGCGCCTTGCAGGTCGATGTCGCCGGCCATGCAGCTGTCGAAGCGCGCGGTGCCGAAGTCGACTTCGCGGCAGTGCGCGCGCTCCAGAATCGACTCGACGATGCTGGTGGCGCCGAACACCGCGCCGTCGAGGCGCACGCCGTTCATCATGCACTTGCGGAACGCGGTCTGCGTCAGGTCCTGGCCACGCAGATCGGCCCCGTCGAACATCAGCATCTGCAGTTCCCCGGCCGGCAGCTTGGCGCCGCGCAGATCGGCGTCCTTGAACATCACGTCGACCAGCTGCGCACCGCGCAAGTCGGCGCGACTGAGGTCGGCGGCGACCAGCATCGTGCGCACGATCGAAGCCCCGCGCAGGTCCACGTCGACCAGTTGGGCTTGCGGCAAGCCGGTGTCGGCGAACTGGGCGCGCGCGAGCACCGCCCCGCGCAGGTCGGCCCGCGGCAGACTCGCACCTTCGAGGCGGCAGTCCGCCAAGTCGGCTCCGGCGAGCTTGCAGCCGGTGAGGCTGGCGCGGCGCAGGTCGGCGCCGCGGCCACGCAGCTGTTCGAGTTCGCAGCTGTCGAACACCGCCCCCTGCAGGTTGGCGTTGGCCAGATCGGCTCCGGACAGGCGGCACCGGGCGAACAGAGCGCCCCGCAAGTCGGCACCTGCCCAGGCCACGGCGCCGAAGGTGGTGCCCTGGGCGCGTAGCCCCGCCAGCTGCGCCCCCGCGAACACCGCCCCGGTGGCGTCACACTCGACCCACAGCGCCGAGGACAGGCTGGCCCCGGACAAGTCTGCGCCGCGGAGATCACAGCCGGTCAGAGTGGCGCCGGCGAACTGCGCGCGCAGCAGACGTGCACCGGCGAGGTTGCAGGCGTCGAGCAGGGCACCACGGCAATCGACACCGGCCAGGTCGCGGCCCGCCAGGTCGATGGCGCGCAACAGACAGTCGGCGAGGCCGCGCCCCTGCTGGAGGCGTTCGGCCACTCCCGCTGCGTCGAGCAAGTGCTTCACGAGTTCGCCTCCGGATCGTCCATCTGTACCGCTGCGAGAAACGCGTCGGTGAAATCGCTGCGCACGGCCTTGGCGCCGAGAAACTTCGCGTCGTAGCAGTTCGCGGCGCGGAAATCGGCACCGTCGAGTCGACTCTCGTTGAAGTCGGCCGAAGCCAAGTCGGCATGCTCGAACACCGGCCGCACCAGCTGGACGCCGCGCAGGCATGCGCCGGTGAGCTGCGCACCGCGAAACACCGTGTCCTCGCCGCGCGCGTCCTGGAAGTAGGCCGCCGGCAGGGACGCGCGCGTGAACACCGCGCCGTCCAGGCGCGCGCCCAGCCACACCGAGCGCGGCGCCGCGGCCCCCGTGAAGTCGGCGCGCGAGAAATCCGCCACCCCGGTGGCCGAGACCTGGGCCAGGTCCGCGTCGTGGAACACGGCACCGTGCGCTTGCGTGTCGCGCAGGATCGCTTGCTGCAGCGAACTGCCGCGGCAGCTCGCCGCATCGAGCACGGCCTTCATGAAGTCCACCTTGTGGAAGCGGCAGCCGTCGAGCTTCGCACCGGTCAAGTCGGCGCCGCCGAAGCTGCCCAAGCGGCACCGGGTCTCGCGCAGATCGGCACCGCGCAACCTGGCTTTGTGCGCGCGCACCAGATCGAAGTCGGCGCGGCGGAACACGGCGCCGTCGGCGCGCACCAATTCGAGCGAGGCGAAACCGAGTTTGGCATCGCTGCAATCGGCACCCTGCAGCTCGGCTTTGCCGAAGTCGCAGTAGCGCAGGTCGGCCGCGACCAACGTGGCCTTGGTCAGCTTGGCCTTCGGGAACTTGGCTTGCTGGCAGAGGGCAGCGCGCAGGTTGGCCCCCGTGAGGTCGGCTCCGGCGAAGTCGGCATCGGCGAAGCGCGCCTCCGCGGCCTCGACGTCGACCAGCACGGCCTTGGCGAAACTGGCCCCCGCGGCGTCGCATCCCGACAGGCGGCACTTGGTCAAGTCGGCACCCTGCAGGTCGGCGCCCTTCAGGATCGCCGTCGCCAAGTTGGCGCCTTGGAAGTTCGCTTTCTGTAGCTGCGCGCCGGCGAAGTTGGCACCGCGCAGGTCCTGGCCACGGAAGTCGCGGCCGCGCAAATCCTGGCCGGCGTAGCCACCGGTCGGCTTCGGCCTGGGTTTCGGCAGCGCCGCGACCAGCTTCTCGACCTTGCCGACGAGACGGGTCAGCGGTGCCAGCGCTGCGGCGCCCACGCCCTGGGCCGCGAGACCGGCGTGCGCCTGGGTCAGTCCGGTGACGATCGGCGACAGGTCTGGCACCACCTGGTCCAGGCGCGGCGCCTTGTCGATCAAGCCGTGGAACAGCGCGAACAGGCCGAGCATCGGCTCGTTCGGATCCTTGGCGCGCAGCTTCGCCTCCTGCTGCTCGACGGCGGCGCGGTGCGCCGCGATCTGCCCTTCGACGTCCGGAATCTTCGGCAACTCGGGCAATTGCAGCTGGTCGAGCGGCAGCAGGGCGGGTGCCACCACCGCATCCAGCGAGCCCGGCAGACTCGCCGGGACCGGTTTGCCGGCCTCGGCGAACCCCGCGACCCCCGCCGCCATGGCCCCGCCGAAGCTCACCGCAGCCGTCGGCGCCGGACTTGCGGCGGGCAACGGCTGCGCAGGGGCTTCGGCGAGCGCCTTCTGCATCGCCGCGAGCGCCGGCTGGATGGCCTCGCGCTTCTCGGGTGGCAACAGGCCGACCAGCATTTCCAGCCCGCGCACCGCGGCTTTGGGCTCGTCCTTGGCCTTGGCCAGTTCTTGCAGCGCCGGCTCGCGGCGCTGCGCATCGTCGATCTGGCCCACCTGATCGCGCTGGCTCGCCAGCAGATCGCCGTCGAGCATGCCCTCGGGGAAGTGCTTGCCGACGCCGAGCGGATCGGCCGCACCGGCGACGGCGCCCAGGAACCACGGCGGGAACGGGCAATCCGGCGGCAGCGTCTTCTGCACCGCTTCGAGATCCGGCAGCGGCTCGCCGTTGCGCTCCGCGAGTTCGAACGCTTCGACTGCGGCGGCGAACTGCGCGAAGCCCGGCGGCAGCTTGCTCTGCAGCCCCACCGGATCCGCTTCGAACTCGGCGAGCACGGCCACGTAGTCGCCCGCCGGCTTCGGTTCGGCCGCGAGCGGCTCGGAGGCGATCAACACCGCGACCACGTCGCTCATGTCGATCTTCTGGATCGGCGCGTGGCCGCGCCAGACCAGGACCAGCCGGCTGTGTTCGAGTTCGGCGTGCAGCGTGTCGAGCACCATCTCGGGCTCGTGCACGGTGCCATCGGCGGTCTTCACGAAGGCGCGCACCCGCAGGCCGGGCAACTGCGTGCGCCAGACCGGCACCTCTGGATGCAGGTTCTCCAGGCAGAGTTCTTCGTCGCCGCGCAGATAACCGGGCAGCCACTGGTCTGGCAACGCACTCTGGAAGTGCGTCCAGTCGAAGTCCTCGGCGACGAACGGCGCGCGGTGCTTCTTCCAGTGCGCGTCGTACTTCTTGCCGCGTTTGCCGGTGCGCGGCGGCCAGTTCGGACTGACCGGCGCGAAGGTGCCGGGCTGGATGCCGTTCTTGCCGGTTTTGCTGACACGGGACCCGGGATGCTCCACGGTCGGCAGTTCGAGGCCCGCGAAACCGCGCCCCACCGGGTTGCCCGCATAACCCTCGCCGCCGTAGGCGTTCTGCCAGGTGAGCGGCATGCTGCGGAACGGCTGCGGCTCGGACACCGTGCCGCCGAGCAACAGGCCCGGCTTGTAGACGCGGGGGCCGGTGACCACCAGAGACTTCGACCACGAGCCCAGGCTGCAGCGCACTTCGCAGCTGGTGGCTTCGCCGCCGGGTGGATGGCAAGCGCCGGTCACCAGCACTTCGCCGTGCAGCTTCCAGTCGGCGAAGTCGCTGCCGTGCAGCAGCTCGCGCTGCTGGTCGATGTCGTCCGGGGCGAACGTGTCCCCCGACATGAAGCCCTGCTGGATCGGATCCTCGATCGCCACCACCGGCTGGCCTGGCACCAGACGGAACACCCCGCGCACGCACACCGCCAGCTCGGGCTGCGGTGGCTTGCGCGAAGTGACCTTGGGGCCCCAGTAGAACGGGGTGAGGTTCTTGTGGATCATCGGTGCGGCTGGGTCATCGGTGCGGTGCGGACTCTGGACCTGAGGTCACTGGATCATGGTGACGGCACTGGTCATCTGCCGCGACAAGGCGAGGGCGCTGCTCATCATGCTGGCGTCGTCGTTCTTGAGTGCGACCGTGGCGCCACGCAAGCACGCGACACTCTTGCTCAACGCGGCATTGTTGGCGTTGATCGTGGCCTTCATGTCGTCGATCGCGGCCTCGGTCTTCTTGATGCCGACCTGGTCGCGCAGGATGTCGGCGTCGGTCTTCTTGAGGTTCGCTTCGAGTTCCTGCAGCGTCGCCTCGTTCTTGGTCAGGATCGCCGAGAAGTTCTCGGTCTGGAACTCGACCTTCTTGCCGAGCGTGACCTCCAGCGACACTGCGGCGCTGATCTCGATCTTCAGGGACGCTGCCAGATTCATCTCCAGCTCGAACTTGCCACCGACAAAGATGTCGATGTTCGCCTGGGCGGCGATCGTCACGCTGTTCTCGGACACGGCGAGCAGGCTGATGCTGTTGGTGTTCTGCGCCCCGGCGAAGATCTCCGTCTCCGACTTGGCACCCCAGAAGAAGTTGAACCCCACCAGGGTGTTGCCCAGGTGGAACTCCTTCGAGGTCTCGGTCCCGGTGATGGTGGTCGTCTCGCTCTTGTTCCCGGTCTGGGTGGTCGTCTCCGTGGTGTTGCCGATGATGGTCTCGGTCTTGGTCGAGTTGCCCTGGTTCAGCGAGGTCTCGGTCTTGTCACCGTAGTTCTCGGAGTTCTCGGTGGCATTGCCCCAGTTCTTGCTGCTCTTGGTGGTGTCGCCGCGGTTCTCCTCGATGGTGCTGCCACCGGTGCCGATCTTGATGTCGTTCGAGACGTCGGCGTACTGGTACGAGTCGCCCACCGCCACCGTGACCTTGTCGCCCAGCAGCACCTCGACCATCGACCCGGTGATCATGCCGTCGAGATTGCGTGCCTTCTTGACGAGGCCCGCCACCGCGCCCGACAACTGGGTGCCCGGCACCGCCGCCCCAGCCGCCGTGAGTGCGGCCTTGCGGGCATGGTGGCTCAACAGATGGTTGAACACCGTGACCAGGTTCTTCTCTTTCAGCGTGGTGTCCGTCAGCAAGGGCACGCCGAACGCCGCCGCCGCGGACAGCGACAATCCCGACGCGGTCTCGTCGGTGTAGCGCCCCTTGGTGGCGATGTCGGTGAAGGCGTCGTTCGCGGCCCCATTGAGGCCGAAGAAGTCCTTCCAGGCGCTCTCGATGCCGGTGCCCGTGACTCCGGTCTCCCAGATCGTCGACACGATCTCCGGCATGCCCTCGCCGCCGGCCGGTTGGTCGCCAGCCGCGCCAGCAGCCAGACCCTCGACCCCGCCGCCACCGCCGGCGGGCTGGATCTCGGGCGCCTTGACCCCGGATCCGGGCGCCCGACGCCAACGCCGGTCGCTGACGCGGCTGCCGCTCGCATCGGCCTCGTAGAAGCCGCTGACCGAGGCGTCGTCGTCGATCATCAACACGTTGCCACTGTGCGTCCGCAGCGTGTTGCGCGAACGGTTGTCGCCGGTGGTCGGGCTCTCGTGCTCGGGATTCGGCACCGCCCCGGAGATCACCGGCCGATCGGGGTCGCCGTCGATGTGCGTGATCAGCACCTCGGCACCCTTGAGCAGCGGGAAGTGCATGCCGGCACCACGCCCTGCATACGGCTGCGCCATGCGCACCCAGCGCGACGCCCGCCCCGGCTTGGCGTTCGGCGCGTGCTCGTCGAACGGCACCACCAGCTTGTAGCGGCCGAACTCGTCGAGCTCCGCGTACTGCCCATCGCCCTCGCCGTCGACCCGCGCATGCATCACACCCTTGATCGACGGCCACGCGGTGGCCCGCACCGGTCGGAACTCCTGATCGGCCGGGATCGCCGCGAACGTGTTCGCGTACTTCACCCCGGTCACCGTCGACGAATCGAGCGAGATCATCTGCTCGGCTTCGTGCTGCACCGCAGTGATCACGTACTTCTGGTTCCACTCGTCGCGGTAGTGCTGGCCGAGTTCGAACAGGTACCCAGGCCGCATGGTGCGGCAGCTGCTCTCGCCGTGGAACCAGCGCGCCCGGCACGCCCACTCCTCGCCGCGCACCTTGGCCAACGCTTCGCCCTGTTCCGCGGTCTTGAAGTGGTCGTTGTACTCCTTCTGCACCCCGGTGCCGCCGTCCTTGACGTCGACATCGCTGAGCAGCTCCGCACTGGGCGTGCGCCAGTTGTAGTCGTTCAGCGACACCTTGCTGGGCAACCGCGTCTGCCGGCAGCGGAACGTGTAGACCTCCTCGGCGGCGAACCGATCCGAAGCACCGTCCTTGCTCGCCGACTGCGGCCGGAACGGGAACTTCGCCGCGAAGGACGACGCGGCGTAGCTCGCGGCGTTGTCGCCGAACACCACCTTGTCCACGCTCGGATCGTCGTCGCTGTTCTGGAAGTGGAACCAGATGCCTTCGTGCTCGAGCCACCGGGCCAGGAAGTCCCAGTCGCTCTCTTCGTACTGCACCACGTACTCGCGCTGGGGATAGATCGCCCGATCGGGGCTCTTGCCGGCCCCGCCAGCCCGGTTGAGCACGCACTCGAAGTCGACCTTCGGCTGCAAGCCGTCGGCCTCCAGAACCGCCTCGACCACCTCGTCGACGGTGAGGTCCATGAAGATCCGGCTGCGCGCGCTGCGGGTCGCCAGCCACAGCTTGGGCACCAGCACGGCGGTGTACTTGACCCAGCCCTGGCCCTCCTCCTGCTGCTCGAACTCGGCGAACACGCCGGCGATGTGCCGCATGGTCGAGGCTTGGCCGCCCCCGCTCAGTTCCATGCCCACTTGCACGCCGAGCCGCGCCGGCGCGTAGAGCACCGCCTCGAGGTCGAGCGCCTTGTCCTGGCACAGCAGTTCGAGTTCGAAGCGGAACAGACCGGACAACTGCTCGTGCCCGCTCACCTTGGTCACCAACAACGTGTCGTCGGGCAGGGCGTCGCTGTGCAGCGTGATGGCTTGGTTGCGGAAGCTCATGGTCGATCCTGTGCGAACGCGGTTGAGGGTGGGTCGTAGTGGCCGATGCGGATGCGGAGCGGAAATCTTCGCGGCGCAGGCGCCGCGGCGCCGGGTCAGTGCCCGAGATGCAGCTGGTCGCCGTCGATCTTCACGGTGCCCTTGGCCAGCGTGGTCGATTCGGCGCAGCGGGTTGCGTCCAGGCCGTCCACGGTGCGGCGCACTTCGCCGGCGCGCAGCGCCAGGAGCCCGCGCACCCACCGGTGCACTTGCTCGGCCTTTTCGACGACGGTGCGAGCCACGGTGCGCAGCACGCCGGCGCGCAGGGTGATCTTGGGTGCGACGATGGCCACGGCGCGGTCGCTCGCCAACGTCAGGGTGCCGCCGACCGCGCGCACGTCGACGTCCCCGGGGAACTCGAGCGCAACCGGCCGAGCGCCCCCCAGAACCCCAACGGCGAACCACTGGCCGCAGCGGCCCATGACCAGCAGTTCGTCGCCCACTTGGGGCTGGAACGGCAGGCCGAAGGCGTGGCTGGCGTCCACGGTGCGGGCGTCGCCACCGCCGAGCGCCACGCGGCTGGTGCCCGGGCGCACCGCCAGCACGCGCGCCGGACCCAGGTATTCGTCGGCCGCGGCGGAGGCCGCCAACGGTACCGCTTCCAGCAGCGGCGATGCCAGAACACTCGGGGAGTCGCGCATGGGATACCTCAGAGACGAGACAACGGGGCGACCGTTGCCGGTGTTGCAGGAACTGGTGCGGCAGGAATCCCGGCTGCAGGGATCGCCGCTGCGGAAACGGCTGCGGTGGGAAGCGGACGGTAGCCGTCGCGAGCGTCCAGGGCACCCGCGAGGCAGGCGAACCGGTGGGTGAAGCACTCGACGGTGCTGTAGGCCGGGCCGGACGCAGCCGCGGCCCATCCGGCGGCAGCCAAGCCCTTGGGCACCGCGCTCATGCCCGCCGGCGGCTGGATCGGGGCGCCGAACAGTCGGACGCAGAGCGCCGTCGGCCCACCGGGCCCACCGCGCAGAAAGCCGAACCCGACGCCGGGCGCGATGGCCAACTGGCGATGCGCCACGAGGGCGGCCCGGCGCAGCACGAACCGTTTGCGCACCAGCAGTTCGGGGGCGCCGTCGGGCATGCTGTCGCGCGCCCGACACTGCGCGTCGAGCCAGTCGCGGATCGCCGCCTGCCGCCAACCGTCGCGCCACAGATCGAAATCGTGCACGTCACGCACCACGGTACCGACGCCCTCCGGCGCCACGGCGAAGAACTCGTGGTAGCGCGCCCGGTAGTCGACCACGACCCGGCCACCCACTCGGTACTGCACCGCCACCACCACGGTCTGCAACCAGTCGCCGGGCCGGTCGGCTGCGAACGCGTAGACGCGTCGGTACGACCGCCCGTCGCTGCGGCTCGACTCGAGCCGCAGCGGCGGGGCCAGTGGCGCATCCGTGGCAGCGATGGCGGCCATGGCGACTTCAGGCACCGAACTGCAGGTCGAACTCGCCGTTCGCGCCCAGCGCCACGCGCAGCGTCGCGGGCAGCGGCCCGGCACTCATGCGCTCGAGCAACTGCTTCGACATGCGCGGCAACAGCGAGCCGCGGATGATGTGGTCGACGTTGCGCGCACCGGTCTCGACCTCGGTGCAACGCGCCGCGATCGCCTCCACCACCGCTTGGTCGATCTCGGCGGTGATGCCGTGCGACTCCATCAGCCGCTTCTGGATCTTGCGCAGCTTCAGCTTGGTGATGCTCTGCAGCACGTCCGGCTTCAACGGGTAGAACGGCACGATGGTCATGCGCGCCAGCAAGGCTGGCTTGAAGTGCGCACTGAGGATCGGCCGGATCATGCTGGCCAGCGTCTCGGCGTCCGGCGGTGCATCCTGCATGCCGGCCTGCGTCAGCACGTCGGTGGCCAAGTTGCTGGTGAGGAAGATCACCGTGTCCTTGAAGGTGACCTCCCGGCCCTCGCCGTCCGACAGCGTGCCCTTGTCGAACACCTGGTAGAACAGCTCCATCACTTCGAGCGAGGCCTTCTCGCACTCGTCGAGCAGCACCACCGAATACGGCCGCTGCCGCACGGCTTCGGTGAGCAAACCACCTTCGCCGTAGCCGACGTAGCCGGGCGGCGAACCCACCAGGCGGGAGATGTTGTGCTTCTCCTTGAACTCCGACATGTTGATCGTGGTCATGAAGCGTTCGCCACCGAACAACAGGTCGGCGACCGCCAACGCGGTCTCGGTCTTGCCGACACCGCTCGGGCCCACGAACAGGAACACGCCCATCGGCACCTCCGGCGCCTTGAGGCCGGCCTTGGCGCTGCGGATGCCCTCGGCGACCACGCGCATGACGTGGTCCTGGCCCTTGACCCGCTGGATCAGCTCGGACTCGAGCTTCAACAGCATGGCGGCTTCGTCGCGCACCATGTTGCCGACCGGAATGCCGGTCCAATCGGCGATCACCTGGCCGACCACTTCGGGCGTCACTTCGACGTGCACCAGCGGCTCCTTGCCCTGGCAGGCCTTCAGTTCGGCGAACGCGGCCTGGACCGCTGCGGCGAGCTGGCCAGCCTTGGCCTCGTCCTTGGCGGCGCGCGCTGCGGCGAGCTCGCTGCGCAACTTGACCACGTTCTGGCCGGCGTCGCGCTCCTTCTCCCAGCGCGCTTGGATCTCGTCCCGCTGCGCGGTCAACGCCGCGAGTTCGGTAGCGAGCTCGAGCAGGCGTTCGTCGAGACCGACGAGACCGTTGGTGCGGTCGCGCTGCAGGGCGTCTTGCTCGCGCTGCGTGGTCTGGATGCGGGCGTCGAGGTCCTGCAGCACCGCCGGCCGCGCCGCGAGCGAGATCTTCACCCGGGCGGTGGCGGTGTCCATCAGATCGACGCCCTTGTCGGGGTGCTGGCGTCCGGCGATGTAGCGGCTGCCCATTTCGGCCGCCGCCACCACCGCGTCGTCGCGCATCACCACGCCGTGTGCCTGTTCGTAGCGTTCGCGCAGACCGCGCAGCATGCCGATCGCGAGTTCGGTGCTCGGCTCGTCGACCTTGACCACCTGGAAGCGCCGCGCCAGCGCCGGGTCTTTCTCGAAGTACTTCTTGTACTCCGACCACGTGGTCGCGGCGATGGTGCGCAGCTCGCCGCGCGCCAAGGCCGGCTTCAGCAGGTTGCTGGCGTCGCCCGCACCCTGCGCGCCGCCGGCGCCGATCAGGGTGTGCGCTTCGTCGATGAACAGGATCACCGGCTTCGGCGACGCCTTGACCTCGTCGATCACCTGCTTGAGCCGGTTCTCGAACTCGCCTTTGACGCTGGCGCCGGCCTGCAACAGGCCCAGATCGAGCGTCAGCAGTTCGACGCCGCGCAGCTGCTCGGGCACGTCCCCGGAAGCGATCTGCAGCGCCAGACCTTCGGCCAGCGCGGTCTTGCCGACGCCCGCGTCGCCGACGGCGATCGGGTTGTTCTTACGGCGGCGTGCCAGGATGTCGACCATCTGCCGAATCTCGCGATCGCGGCCGAAGATCGGATCGATCTCGTTGCTGCGCGCCCGTTCGGTCAGGTTGGTGCAGAAGCGGCCCAGGGCGCTGTCCGGATTCTTGCCCGGCCCTGCTGCAGCACCACCGCCGCCCGCCGCCCCACCCGCCGCGGCGTCGCTCGGCGACTCCTGGGAGTCCTTGGTGATCGCGTCGAGTTGCTCGGCCAGCTCGCGCTTCGACACCGCGTCGAACAGGTTGGCGTAGTCGCCACCCGCGAGGCGCATGCCGCCGTCGACCAAGGCGTGCAACAGATGCCCCGAACGGATCGCCGTGTCGCGATGGCTCAGCGAACCGAGCAACCATGCGTCCTTGAACCAGTCGAACAGCAACGGGGAGAACACCGGGCGCCCCTGGTTGCCGCTGCGCAACCGGTCGAGCACCGCGACCAGACCGCGCTGCACGCGCCCCGGATCGATGCCGAAGTGGCGCAGGATGCTCTGCACGTCCGAATACGGATCCTCGGCCAGCGCAGCGAGCAGATGCTCGACGGTGACCTCGTAGTGCTGGCGCGAAACGCTGGCGCCGGCAGCGCGTTCGAGCGCCTTGCGACAGGTCGGATTGAGCCGGGAAACCACTGCTTTGACGTCGACGTCGACCATCAGGCCACCTGGGCTGCGGAGTTGCTGGAGTTCGGGGAATACAGAAGACGAGACGAAGCGGCGCCTTGTGCCGCGGCGGCCACTGCGGCATCCGGACCGAGCCAGCTGGTTGCGCCGAGCTGGCCGCGGGGATCACCGAGCGTGCACGGCGTGATCGCGGCAGGATCGATCACCACCTCGAGCAGGGCGTCGAGGCTGGCCACCGCGCAGCGATCGAGCAAGCGCTCGAGGTGCGCGCGCCGCGGCCCGCCGGGCAGGAAGGCGAGGTAGGTTTCGCGCGGCAGCGGGCCGACCCGCACGCCGAACGTGGTGGTCACGGCTTCGAGCGCGTCGCCGAGCGGCGCCGTGCCGCCGAGCGTGCAAGTCGGCTCGCCGAGATGGGCGCGCTGCTCCGCCGGGATCGGCAGCCAGCGCCGCACTCCGGACCAGACCTCGACCGGCACCTGGAGTTCGGCCTGCAAGAGCGCTTCGAGCGAGGCCTCGGAGAGGGGCTGCCGGCGCCACAGCCCGAAGTGGCGCAGCAGGCCCACGTCGTCGCCGTCCTCGTCGAGGCGCGCCAGAATGCGCAACCGAGCGGTGATCGGATCGCGAGCCCGGCCGTCCCAGAGCATTTCGTGCCGGTACTTGGCGAACGCCCGGTAGAACAGCGACAGCAGGCGGTGGTTGAAGACGTCGAGGAACGAGCGCAGGCGGCCCTCGGGATCGTCGTGCAGCAACAGCTCGGTGCACCAGGCTGGCAGCGGCGAGCTGGTGCCATAGAGACCGAGGAAGCGTGTGGTGACTTCGTAGCGGCCGGTCTCGGCGTCCTGCTGCACGTCGGCCACTTCGGTCGGCCCGAAGGCCAAGTCGAGTGCCGGGCGAAACCACACGGCTTCGCGGCCAGCGGGCCCTTGATGGCCGACCGGCACCGCTCCAGCGGCCACGGCCGTGGCCTGCAAGGCCCGGACGGTGGCGAAGAAGCTCGCTTCGGTGGCCAGCGGCGCTGCCGAAACGCGTCCCTGAGCCGGTGCTGGCGGCGTCGGGTTCACAGCACGATCTTCCGCCCGAGCCGGGCTGGCCAGAGGAATCGTTCGCGATCGCCGGTGCAGTCGATGGCGAGCCTGACGAAGGAGTTGAGCGCAACTCCCTGGGCCAAGAACTCGGCGAGCACGGTGCCGAACAGATGCGCCTCGCCATCGCCGCCGCACTTGGCTTCGTCCAGCGCAAGGCGCACGTCGACCCCGGCAATCGGCAGTCCGTCGTGCAGCACCACGGCTCGCGCCGTGTCCACGGCGCCGATCGCCTCGAGCAGGTTGTCGAGCCGCCGCCGCGCCTGGCGGTCGACGCGCGCGCGGAAGTCGTAGAGCGCCAACGCCGTGCGCAGGTTGGTCACGGTGGCGAGCCGCTGCAGGTCGAGGGACAGGTGCGCCAGCAACCGCCAATAGACCTCGTCGCCAAGCGGCGGGGGCACCGGTGGCGTCGGTGCACCGAGATTGCGGAACGAGAACGCCGTGGAGGTGTCGGCAGCCGGGCGCGCGATGTCGCCCGGCCCAAGGCGCAGCGGCAGGTCGCGGTTCGTGCACCACAAGTCGAGACTCACCGTGTCGACGTCGGCCCAGGCCAGGGGATCCTCCGCTCCGAGGCGCAGGAACAGATCGCTGCCGACGCCGCTCGGCGCGTCGCGGCGACGCAGCCGGTAGAAACGGCCCGCGGCGCGATCCTTCGGCCCGAAGGCGAAGAACGGCTCGTACTCCTGGACGGTGGCCGAACCGCGCACGCGCCCGACCACCTTCGCCACGCTGTGGGCGTCGTAGTGGCGGGGATCGACGCCGGCTGGGCGGATCCGATACTCGAACCGGCCTGGCTGGAACCGGATCGGATCGGCATCGTGCGCGAACAGGTTCACCGCCGGCACGATGTCGAGCGCCAGATTGGCCGCACTGACCGGCGGCAGTTCGGCCGCGGCTTCGCGCAGCTCGAAGAGCAACTCGAACTCGCCCTGGGTGCCGCTGGCGGCGGCGACGCCGTGCACGTCCACGCACAGGAAGCGTTCGGGGAAGGCGAAGTACTCCTGCAGCAACCGGAAGCCGCGGAAACTGCCGTCCGGCAGCGGCAGGGCCGCCTCGGCATCCGCAAGCCCACCGGGCTGCACCTGGGCCGCAACGGCCAGCGGCGGCCTGCCGTCACCGAACCGCACCAGGATCCGTTGCACTTGGCGGCACAACGCCACGTGCAACGCACGCGCGACCGGACCATCGCCGGTGCAGAACAGGCGCAACGGCCGCGGCGGCGCATCGGCCGGCAACGCCAGCCCCGGCACCGGCCGCAACTTGAGCCGCAGGCTGCGCGGGCGGCCAGTGGTGACTTCGAGGCCGACCAGTTCGACCGGAGCCGGCGCGAGGTCGGCGACCGTGCGGAACCGGCAGCGTGTGCCGTCGACCGGCACGGATTCGAGCAGGGAACCCCGCGGCAAGGTCAAGCCCGGCGCCACCATGTTCGGCTTGGCCCGCACCTGCACCAGAGCCAGCGCCGGCACCGGTCGCAGGTAGTGCGGGCACAGCATCTCCAGCACGCCGTGGGTGAGCTCGGGAAACTCGTCGTCGAGCTTCTCGCGGATCCGACCGGTCAAGAACGCGAAGCCTTCGAACAGGCGCTCGACGTCGGGGTCGGCGCCGGCTTCGCCGAGGTAACGCGACAACTCCGGGCGCGTCCGGGCCAGCTCGGCGCCCATTTCGCGCAGCCAGGCCAATTCGTCGAGGTAGTGCTTGGCCTGCATGGTCACTCCAGAATGCGCAACCGGCCGGTCGGTTGCACCACCAGTTCGAACGCCCAGTTCTCCTGCGGCATGCCGCGCAACTGCGCGCGCAGCGCGTAGCGGAGGGTCTGGCCGAAGGCGACGTCCTGGACTTGCAGCACCTTGACGTCCTGCAGGCGCGGCTCGTAGGTCTCGATCACCTGCTTCAGACGCTTGCGCACCAGCTCCGGACCGCCCTGCCAGGCGTGCAGCACCTCGCCGGCGTCGGGCATGCCGTAGTCGGGCTGCGCGGGCGCGTGGCCTTCGCGCGACGACAGCAGTCGCTCCAGATTCGCGGCGAGCGATCGGCGCAGGCGCGCACGATCGATCGACAGCGACGGGTCACGAACCGGCCGCCCGCGCTGCAGGCGCTCGAACAGGGTCTCGTCGGCGAGTGCCATGGACAGGAGTCAGGCGACCGGAGCAAGCTGCGGATCGGGGACGATCGCTTCAGGACACGTGGCTCACGCCTTCGGATCGCTGAAGTCGAACGTGGTCTCGATCGCGCCACCCGAATCCCAGGTCCAGGTGATCTTGCGGTAGGCGAAGCCGATCTCCTCCATGTGCGGCGGCGCGTTCTCGGCCGGGCCGGTGTGCTTCGGCACGTGCGGCCGAGCGCTGATCACGCGGCAGTCGTGCAGCTCGATGCGGAAGTAGGCTTCGGTCGAACCCTCACCCGGCTTGTCGCGCTCGAATTCGAGCAACACCGACTCGACCTTCTTCTTCTTGGCCAGCGCCTCGTAGAGCTTCGGCGAGGCCTTGTCGATCTCCTTGACCACGGTGCAGGCGCCGTGCTCCGGCTCGCCGCGGCCGCGGTTGTCGCGCATGTCGAACGGATACTGCAGGGCGTGCTCGAAACCGCGCACGTCACTCCAGTCCTTGCGGCCCTTCTCCAGCGACGAGCCGGCGATGCCTTCGACCTTCATGAACACTTTCATGCTACCCATGACTTACTCCTGAGTGGTTCGCCGGCCGCGGGTTGCAGCCGGCTTGGGGGGACGGGGGAAACTGCTACTACTCGAACGACGTAGAACTCGACGTGCCGTTGCAGGAAAGCGACGAACCGGAGGGATCCGGTCCGCCGTCACTCCTTGTCCAGCTTGCCGACCATGGACAGCGTGAAGAACGCGCCCATGTACTTGAAGTGCGGCCGCACCTGCATGCGCACGCGGTACCAACCCGGCTCACCCTCGACGTCCTCGACGAGGATCTGGGCCTCGCGCAGCGGGCGCCGCGCGCGCACGTCCGGCGAGGGGTTGTCGTCCTCGACGACGTACTGGCTGAGCCAGCTGTTGAGCTCGCGCTGCAAGCCGGTCTTGTCCTTGGCGCTGCCGATCTGCTCACGCTGCAGCACCTTGATGTAGTGGGCGAGCCGGTTGATGACGAACATGTACGGCAGCTGCGTGCCGAGCCGGTAGTTGAGTTCCGCGTCCTTGCCTTCCTTGCTGGTGCCGAAGGTCTTGGCCTTCTGCACGCTGTTCGCCGAGAAGAAGCAAGCGTTGTCGGAGCCCTTGCGCATGGCCAACGGGATGAAGCCCTGTTCGGCCAGTTCGTACTCGCGGCGCTCGGAGATCAGGAGCTCGGTCGGCACCTTGGTCTCCTTGGCCCCCATCGACTCGTAGTGGTGCAACGGCAGGTCCTCGACCGCACCGCCACTCTGCGGGCCGATGATGTTCGGGCACCAGCGGAACTTGGCGAAGCTCTCGGTGAGCTTGGTGGCGAAGGCGAACGCGGTGTTGCCCCACAAGTAGCTGTTGTGGCCACCCGCGACGCTCTCCTTGTAGTCGAACGCCTTGACCGGGTTGTCCTCGCCGTACGGCAGGCGCAACAGGAAGCGCGGGCAGGTCAGACCGACGTAACGAGCGTCTTCCGAATTGCGGAACGACTGCCATTTGGCGTACTGCGGCCCTTCGAACACCGACTCGAGGTCCTTGAGGTTCGCGAGGCCGGTGAAGTCGCCCTCCAGGCCGAAGAACTTCGGCCCTGCCGCGGCGATGAACGGCGCGTGCGCCATGGACGCGACGCTCGCCACGTTCTGCAGCAAGGCGACGTCCTGTGCGCCGGGGCCGAAGTCGTAGTTGGCGATCATCGCCGCGTACGGCTCGCCACCGAACTGGCCGTATTCGGCCGTGTAGGCGAGCTTGTAGAGGCCGCTGCGCACCACTTCGGGCGAGTCCTCGAAGTCTTCGCGCAGCTGGTCCTTCGACACGTTGAGCAGCTCGACCTTGTTGCTCTCGCGGAAGTCGGTGCGGTCGACGACGAACTTCAGGCCGCGCCACGCGGATTCGAGCTGTTGCACGTCCTTGTGGTGCAGGATCTCGTCGATCTGCGCGCTGAGTTTGCGGTCGATCTCCGAGATCATCTGGTCGACGGCGCGCTTGTCGGCCTTCTCGTACTCGGCCTTGGGCGCCAGCAGCTCGCCGATGAACGCCTCGACGCCGCGCCGGGCCACGGCGTAGCTCTCGTCGCTCGGCGCGAGCTTGGTCTGCTGCATGATCTGGTCGAGCAGCGAGTCGTCGCCAGCGGCGAACTGGGCTTCGGATTGGGTTTTCTTCGCTTCGGACATGGTGGAAACTCCGGTGCATCAGTTGGCTTTGGGGGCAGAACCGGCGTCGCCACCCGGCGCGCCATCACCACCGAGGCCGAGTTCGCCGAGCAGCTTCTTGCGGCTCCCCTCGTCCTGCAGCAGGTCCTGGATCTTCTTGCGGAAACCCTGCAGGTTGCCCAGGGGGCCCTTCAGAGCCACCAGCGCTTCCCGCAACGCCAGCAGCTGCTTGAGCTCGGGCACCTGTTCGGCGATGGACTCGGGACTGAAGGCGGCCAGGTTGGCGAACTTCAGGCTCGCGGCCATCTCGGCGTCGGGCTCTTTGGACAAGGTGTTCTTGACCTTGACGTCGAGCTTGAGGTCCATGCTGCGCATGACCTCGTTGAAGTTGTCCTTGTCGACCTTCACCGGCTTGCGCTCTTCGAGCGGTGTGGCGTCGGCTCGCAGGGTGAAGTCGCCGAGCATCAAGAGCTTCAGCGGCAGCTCCTTCTGCTCGGTCGCGTCGCCGGTGGCGGGGCGGTACTTGATGTTGACGCGCTCGCGCGGCGCTACGGATCCGTCTTTGGCCATGTGTCAAACTCCTTGGGGACCTGCTCCGGTGACCGCGGCGGCCGGGTCCAATCGGCACAGTCGCGCATAGATGTCCTGACTCCGTGCAGCGAGAGCTGCGGGCGGCTTGCCGCCAGCGCAACACTGCCACAACAAACGAACGACCTCGGTGGCGAGGTCGGGTTCCCACTCCTCGAGCGAGAAATGGGCGATTTCCTTCTCCAGCTGCTCGAGCTGCGGCACGGCGAGGTCGACGCGCGCGGCTTCGAGGAACAACCGGGTGAGGTCGAGACGCAACACGAAGCGGCCGCGGCGGCCGGCAGTGGCGTCGATGCGCGCCGTCAGCAAGCGGATGGCGTCGCCCAGCTTGCCGCGGGCGGCCAGCTTCCTGGCTGCGGAGCCGACGTCGCTTTCCGCCGCGGCACCGTTGGCCGACGCGGCCTCGGGCAACACCTCGTTGCCGAGCCAGATCCGGGTTTCGGGGCCGGCGAGCGGCTTGCCGTTCTGGTCGATGGCTTCGGCAAGGTCTGGACGGCGACGCAGCAGGTGCGCCAGGGCGACGAGCATGGCGTTGCGAGCCCGCGCTTGCCGACGGCCGCCAGCATCGCAGGCCTCGACGAGCAGCTTCTGCAGATCGAGCCACAGCGGGTGCGCGGCAGCCAGCGCTTCGGCTTCGGCCAACACCGGCAGGAACTCCCCGGTGTCGAGCAACGTGCGCCAGGTGGCGAGCTGCGCCGGATCACCGATCTTGGTCGGCAAGCGACCGTCGTCACGTGCCGTCGGCAGCGCAAAGTCGCTCCACAGGGTCTCGCGCAGCAGCTGGTAGGCGCGCGGGTCCGCCGGGTCGGCCGTGCGCAGCACGGCTGCATATTCGATCTGCTTCTCGCGCAGTCCACCGAGCGCCGCGACCACGGCCGCCGGATCCGCGGCCTTGGGCGGCGGCGGGGGTGGCGGAGGCGGCGGTGCTGGCCGCTCGGCCGGCGCTTCCGTCTTCGCCGCCGGAGCAGGTTCGGCAGGCTTCGGCTGCTCCGGCTCGGGAATCGCAGCGCGTTTGCTGCGCAGCGCCCGCACCGCCGGGGCGAGGTTCGGCGGCTCGTCACCGAAGTGGGCACGGTCGTCGGCGATGGCCTGCAAGGCCGCGATCGCCCGGTCGAGCGCTTCGGCATCGCGCAGACCGGGATCCCCCTTGGTCGCCAGCACCTTCTCCAAACGCGCCGCCAACCAGTCGAAGGCAGCGATCCGTGCGCGCAGGCGTCGCAATTCCGGGAACAAGTTGTCCCAGAACGTCCCGACCATGTTCTGCAGCATCACGCAACCCGCTGCCAGGCCGCCATAACCCTCCCGCTGCAAGAGTCCGACCGCCACGTAGCTGCCGACGAGCAGATCCTTGCCCTTCTTCAGCAAGCCCATGCCGAGCTCGACCACGCGCCGCCAGTCCACCGGCGCCTGCTCGACCGCGGTCAGTTTCTCGATCTCGGCGGAGATGGCTTCGAAATCGGGATCGTAACGGATCGAGTCCCCGGCCGGCGTGGCCCCGGGCGCGGGATCCAGACCCAGCTTCTCGACCAGAGCCAAGTCCATCACCGGCCTCCCGAGCGCAGCGCCGCCAGGGCGGCGCGCTGGTCGCGAGCACCGAGCACCGGCGCAAAACGCTGGGCCGCCGCAGTCTGGCGGGAGGTGTCGCCACCACGGCCGAGATCGAAGGCACTGTCGTCGTCGAGTTCGGGCCAGCACATGCCCGGAAATGCCCGAGGCTCCGGCACACCGAGCAACAGGCGCAGCGCGGCACTGCCGGAGGCAAAGGCCGGCCAGAACCAGAGCTGCGCATGGCCAGCAGCGATCCGCCCTGCCGCCGCCAGCCAGAACCCGAGGGCCGCCTCACCGGCCGCCGCATGCCAGCGCAAGCAGTACTTCGGCGCAACGGGGGCAGAGCCAGCGCCGGCCAAGTCCTCGAGCACTTCCCCCGCATGGCCGTGGCCAGGGTCGAACGCCGCCGCCGGCGCAGCAGCCGCCTGCGCCACGTCCACCGCCGTCGCAGCTGCCGTCAGGTCGAACGCAGCCGTCAGCTGGCGTGCCGCCGCGGCGATGTCGGCCGGGGCACGACCTCGCCAACCCTCGCGCCGGAACTGGCTCGCCACCGCGAAGAACGGTGCCGCTGCCGTCGGCAGAGCATGCCGCTGCGCCGTCGGCGCCGCGCCGAGCCGGAAGCCCACCGCGAACGGATACCGTCGCCCGGCCGCGTCCTGGGACGGGCCGAAGCAGCCGCCCAGCACGGGACCGTGCGTCGGCAGCCACAGGAAACGCGTCTCGACCCCAGCGTCGAAGCGCGCCGCAAACGTCTCACCGAGCAGGCTGCGGCTGCGCTCCAAACCGGCTTCGAACCAGTGGTCCAGCGCCTCCGCCTCGGGCACGTGCTGCGCACCGCGCACGAAGTCGCCAGCACTCGGCACCTTGCCGAAGCAGTAGGCCGTGGCGTCACCGGCTGCTGGCACGGAACACCTCCGTCGCGAAGCGTCGCGTGAAGAAGCCCGGCGCCACCGGGTTGGGCCCCGACTCGGTGCGCACCAGCAGCGCGAGTTCGGCCTTGGTCTCGCCCACGGCCAGCGGCTGCCCGGTCTTGGGGTGCTTGAACGAGTCCCAGCGGAACACGGTGTAGTCCTTGCCCTGGAAGTTGGCCGGTTCCACCCGCCCTTGGCTGCAGAGGCGCAGCAGCCCCCACTTGCCCAGCTCTTCGAGGCGTGCGCCGACCTTGTCCTGGAACACCTGGAAGCCGACCACCTCGACGGCGGCACCCAGGGTCGGCCGCCAGCGCAGACGCCGTGTCTCGCGCTGCTTGGCCTCGACCTTCTCGTCGCCGAGCTGGAACCGCGCCGCCGTGGTGTTGCCGACCTTCTGCAGCAAGAACTCCACGTCGCAGCCGAACTCGCCAGCGCCCGCGTTGCACAGGGCGGCTTGGACCCGATCCAGGTAGGCGAGGTCCCCGGCGAACTCGGGGTGCAACTCGGTGAACCCGACGGCCTGCGCCGTCTCCTCGAGGTAGCGCAACCACTTGCGCGCCGACTCGAATTCACCGCCCTTCTTGAACACCGCCTCGAAACGATCGGTGTCGACCACCTCGGCGCCGTCGGCGGCACACGGGAAGCGCCGCCCGAAGTCTTCGAGCGCCTTGCCGATGCCTTCGCGCCAGACCTTGTTGGTCTCCTCCTCGATCTCGCGCGCCAACGCGAACTGCACCGCGTCGAGCAGGCCGAGCAGGGCCCGCTGCATGGCCTCCTTGAGCTGCGCGTCGGCATACTCTTCGGTTTTGGTGCGCACGCCGATGCGGGCCTTGGCCAGGGCCTGGCGCACGCGCTCGAGCTGGCTCGCTTCGCCGCGTTTGGCCTCGGGCACGATGCGCTGCAGGTGCGGCCGCGCTTCGAAGAGCGGCTGCACCACGTCGCGCAGGTCTTGGATCGACTTCAGCGTCTCGCGCAGCCAAGCCAGGTCGCCGACCCGACACTCGACCCCGAGTCCGCTCAGGCGGTTGCAGACCTCGCGATAGGCAGCCGTGTAGACACTGTCTTCCCCGGTGAGCTGCGCCACGTCCTTCATGGCGTCTTCGAGGTTGGACTTGCGGCGCGGCCCCATCTTGGCGAGCTGCGACTTCCACTCGTCGATGGCTTCCTGCTTCCAGCGGGCCTTGAGCGTCTCGCTGCTGTTGCCGCCGAGCAAGTCGCCCTTCTTCTCGAGCAGCGGGTCGAGTGGCGTTTCGTTGACGTAAGCCGCGACGACACCCGCCCCTTCGTCGAGCAACCCCGATTGCGGGCTCTGCGACAGGATCTTCGACCAGCCCACCTTGCCGGCCTGGCCCTGCTCTTCCAGCACAGCCTGCAGTTCCCGGCCGTAGATGTCCTTGCCGCGCACCAACTCGTTGACGGCTGGTACCACGGCCTCTTCGGGCAGGAACTGCCAGTCGCGGAACACCGCCGTGGCCACCCGTTCGAGGAACGCGTCGCGGTGCGGCCGGCAGGCCGGCACTTCCTGGCCAGGGCGCCAAGTCCAGTAGCCGCGGCGCTTCAGGAAGTCCTCCGCCAGCCACTGCCGGTTCAGCAGCAGTTCGCCGCCGAGCATCCGGTACGCGGTCAGCTCGTCGGCGATGTCGCGCACGTCGCGACCCTGGCCCTTCTCGGCCACGGCTTTGGCCAGCGACTCGCGCAACCGCTGTTGGATCGGCTCGATCAAGGCCGCCCGCAGCTTGGCGACGTAGAGCGGCCGCACACAGCGCTCGTAGAGTGGATTCACCTGGCCGAGCACGTAGCTGCCGACCGAGCCGTACTCGCGGTCGAGCTCGACGAACAGCTCGCGCAAGGCCTCGAACGGCCGGCCAACCTGCGCGCCGCTGCCTTCTTCCACGGCCAGCTGGGTCGCCACCGTCGGATCGAACTGAGCTCCCTCGCGGCACACCCGCTCACTGCGCTCGATCAGGCCGGCGTGGCGCACGAACGAGAGCACCAGCAGCACCGACAGAATCAGGGCCGCGGCGGCGGCGCCGATCATGCCGACCCGGCGCAGCAGTTCGCGCCGCTGCTCGGCCTTGGTCGAGGAACGAGCGAGGTCCTGGTCGGGGAACACCACCTGGGTGAACAGCTCGTCGATGAAGTACGACTTCTTGTCGACCTTGCCCTCGGCCGCTTCCTCGCCCTCCACCTGCAGGCCTGCGGCATCGCGCATCGATCGCAACAACTGATCGAGCGGCTTGCCCTCCTGCGTGCCACTGGTGAAGTAGCAACCACGCAACTCGGAACTCTCGTGGTAGGGGTTCGGCTGCGCCAGGAGCTGGACGAACGCGGCCAACCGTTCGCGCGCCGCGGCGAACTGCATGGGGAACGACCACACTTTGCGCTTCTGCGCCGACGACTTGATGCCGCCGAGCAGCGCGAGGCGTTCGCCCTGCAGGCGTCGCTGCAACTCGTCGAAGCCGCTCCGGAACGCTTCACCGAGCGATTCCGGACGCGCCCCGAGGTAGGGGAACGTGAAGCCCCAGGTCTGGCCCCGCTCCTTCTTGCCGTAGGCGCCAAAGGTCTCGACGAAGCCGTCGAGCAAGTCGCACTTGGTGAACAGCAGGTAGACCGGGAACACCATCTCCAGGCGCTCGGTCAACTCGGCGACCCGCGCATGGATCCGCCGCGCGTGCTCGCTGAGCTGCTCGTCGGTGGCCTGCACCAGATCGCCGATGCCGATTGCGATCAGCGCACCGTTGATCGGCTTCTTGCTGCGCGCCTTCTTCAGCATCTCGAGGAACGCCAACCATTCGTCGCGATCCTCGGTCTGGGTGGTGTAGCGACCCGCGGTGTCGAGCAGGATGCCCGAATCGGTGAACCACCAGTCGCAGTTGCGCGTGCCGCCGATGCCGCGCAGGCCGCGGCCGTGTTCGGACTGCGGGAAATTGAGGCCCGATTCGCGGAGCAGGGTGGTCTTGCCGGAGCCCGGCGGACCGATCACGATGTACCATGGCAGCTGGTAGAGCGCGCCCTTGCCCAGCTTGCTGTTCTTCAGGGCTGCGAGGGCACCGTCGAGCTGCTTCTCCAGGGCGTCCAGATGCTGGCGCCGGTCCGGCCGCACCGCCTCGCGATGCTCGCGGGCCTGGCCGCGCAAACGGTCCTCGATCAGCTTGGCGCGCCGGGCGGCCTGCAGACGCCGCCAAACGAACAGCAGCCCCGCGACCACCCACACCAAGACGCACAGCACCACCAGGGTGGGGTCGGCGAAGCCGAGCCAGGGACGCGCGGCGCGTCCCCCGTACCAAACCACTGCCGTGAGCAGCAGCAACCCCACGATCTGGGGCAGGGGCGGACGCAACACGATGCCGAGCAGTTTCTTCAGCATCATCGGCCTCCTGCCGCGGCAGCGGCGAGCACCGGACCGGCCTTGCTGGCCAAGATCGCATCGAGCACGAGCAGCAGCAACAGCACGAAAGCGCCACAGGCGCTGGCCACCACCCACACCGGCAGGCGACGCACTTGGGCCGGCAGGGCGGCCTCCCGCTGGAAGCGCGGCGCCAACGCCCGATCGCCGAAGCCGCGCGCCGCACGGATCTCCTGCACCA
Source organism: Planctomycetota bacterium (assembly GCA_016795295.1). Classification (GTDB taxonomy): domain Bacteria; phylum Planctomycetota; class UBA1135; order UBA1135; family UBA2386; genus JAEUHP01. The sequence goes on from JAEUHP010000056.1 coordinate 36,044, forward strand.
ACTGATCGACCAGCTCGGCGACCTTCTGCATGCCGGCGAGATCGGCGTGTTTGCCGCGGAAGCCGAGCAGCAGGCAGTTCGTGTAGACCTCGAGCAAGTCGATCTCGCGGGCCTCCTTCTTGCTGCGCTGCTCCTCCAAACGCTTGTAGAACTGCTCGCCCGCGTTGAAGTCCTGGAAGTAGGCCATCTGCAGCGGCTGGTTCAGCCACTCGGCCTTGAGCTCCCAACGCGACCCGAACACGATCTCGTCGAGCAGCGCACACAACGCGTAACGCGCCTGGTCGAGGTGTCCCGAGTCGACCTGGCCTTCCCGGGCGGCACGCCCCAGCCGATCGAACATCTGGGCGATGGTCTGCCGCAGCGCCGCGGCACTGCCCGGGTCCTTGGCGCTGCGCAGGGTCAGGGCGAACGCGAACAACTCGCCGCAGAGATCGGGCAGCCGAACGGGTGCCGCGACGGAGGTGGCTCCTGGACTCATTCCTTCACCGCCAACAGTTCCATGGTGACCTTGCCGAGACCGGGGGAGACGTGCACGGCGAGCGTCAGCGAAGCGACGATCGCCTCCCAGTGCTCGCCGCCCGGTTCGAAGACGAAGTAGTTGCGGCCGGTCTGCACCGGGATCTCGGGCGGCGGCTGCGGCACCACCTTGATCGAAAGCCCAGGAACCGCCCGGATCAGCAGGTCCTGGATGCGATCCTTGGACGAGACCTTGACCAGGCCGGGGAAACGCGCCTGCACGTCTTCGTCCGGCGCATCCGCTTTCACGGCGAGGTAGAGGCGGCCGTTGGTGAGCAGCGACGGCGACGGCACCTTGGCCGTGAACAGCCAGTCGCCCTGGCGCTCGATCGGCAGCTCGAGGCAACGCGTCGGGGCCGACTCGCCCAGCATCTCCTGCAATTGCTTGCCAAGGCCCTGAAAACACGCCCCGGCGTCGAGGTGGTCGTAGGCCGGCACCTCGCCGACGGCGGCTTTGGTGTGCAGCACACCGAGTTCGGCGCACAACCGGGCCAGCTGCAGGTACGCGGTCTCGGGAGGGGTCCGGTCGTGCAACAGGCAGTGGCGCAGGCCGGGCAGGCTGCCAGCAGCGGTGTGCAGCAGCAGCCAGGCGGTGGCATCGGTGAGCCCACCACCCCCACGGCGGCGCGACGCCAGCTCGGCCACTTTCTGCGTCAGCTGGCCGACCACTTGGCGCAGCACGGACACCACCGGCGGGGCCGCCGACAGAGTGGTCGCCGGGGGCACGAAATCCGCCGCCAGGGCGAACCCGGTGCCGCTCCGCACCACGCGCGCAACCGGCAGCACCAGCATGCCGTCACGCGACTCCCCGTCACCACGCAGCAACAGGTTGCGCGCCAAGGTGCCGATCTCGCGATCGACGCCGGGCCGGCCCTCGTCGCCGAGGCGCAAGGAGCGCTTCACGAACGGATACAGGCTGCCATCGGCGCCGAACACCGCCGCTCCCGCCTTGGCTTGGGGCAATGCCAGGAACACGGTCAGGCTCGACTGCGTGGCCGGGAACAGTTCGGTCAACTGCCGGGCCGCTGGCAGCGGGTCTCGGTCGGGGGCGGCGAACGGCGTGCCGTCGGCGAAGGTGCCAGTGGCGCGCAGCAGGGCGAACTGCCCACCGGCCAGAGCGCGTTGGTCGATCTCCAGATCCGCGCAGCCCCACGGGTAGGCGGCAGCACCGCGCGCCCGGTCCCGTGCTTCGGCAGCCACCCAGCGCTGCAACTGCTGGAAGTGCTGGGGCACCAGCATCATGCCCTCGCCCCACAGGACCTGGTCCTCGGCGGCGCCGGTCATTTGCGATCCCCGGATTCGCGATCGGCGAGAGCCACGGCAAAATCGGCGAACACCAGCTTCTTCTTCTTCAGCTCGCCCACTTCGAGCAAGAGCCGCTGGTTGGGGTGTTCTTCGTTGAACATGCCGACCACCCCGACGTAGCGGACCCCGGGCTTGATCTCGAAATCGATCCAGCACTTCTGGTCGACGTAGACGACGTCGTCCTTGTGTGGCGGAGTCCAGGTGCCCGAGGGCAACTTGGGGGGATCGGCGCGCAGGTCGGCGTCGCTCGCGTTCAGGAACGCATCCTTGTCCTGCAGCGCCACGAGGCGGATGTTCACCGCGCTGGGCTTCTGGTCGAACGTCGGATTGAGCTTGGCGGCGCCAACGGCGAGCACTTCGGCCTGGTACGGACCGCTGGCACAGGCCGTCGGCAGGGCTGCGGCCAGCAGGCCGGCCAGGAACCGCACGGACGCGCGGCGGCGAGAGCGGAGGGATGGGGTCATCGGGAATCCTCGGACTGCGGCTCTGCGCCCTCGGCGGGCCGCTCGTGTTGGCGCAGGTAGCCCTGCTGGATGGCCGGCGATATTACTTGCTGGAACAGCTTGCCGCGCTCCTCGAAGAGCTCGGCGTAGAGCTTCTCGTAGGCTTCCCAGGCTCTGGCCGCACGCGACGCCAACGACCAGCTCCGCTCGCTCTGCGAAGCCGCCAGGATGCGCGCCGGAGCGAGCTGGGCCACCACTTGCCCCACCGCCTCACGGACGCTGGCCAGCACCGCGAGCTGGTGTTCGGCGAGGTCGTGCAAGACGGCCTCCAAGTAGTGCCGGCGCACGTGTTCGCCGGCCGGGCCACTCCAGTCGAAGAGATACTGGGCCAGTTCCTTCGCCTCGAGCCCCTTCAACGGATTCTCGGTGCGCTGGAACACCAAGGTGACCTCGGCGCCGAACTCCTTGGCGAACAGGCTTCGCGACTGCAGGCTCTGGCCGAGCCACTGCACCGAAGCGTCGCAGTATTGGCGAACCAAGTTGGCGAACAGCTGCGCATCCGCCGCGGAACGCAGCGTCTGCCCCGGCACCAGGGGAGCCGCCAGCGCCTGAAGCGCGGCGAGGGCCCCAGCTTCGGCGTCTTCCGTCGCCCCACCCTCGGCACCGCCGCGCTTGGCACCCGCAGCCTTGCCACCGACACCACCCAGCTTCTTGCCACACAGGCGCAACACGGCGGCCGCCGTCTCGGGCGGCAGATCGGCCAAGCCTTGGCGCAACTCGACAGCCAGCGTCGCTGCGCGCACCGGGGCAGGGCTGGCCAGCAGTTCGGCGTGGCGCGTCGCGAGCTGCTGCAACACCTGCTCGGCACGCCGCGCCGGATCGGCAGTGCTCAGGGTCGCGTCGAGATCGACCCCCTGCGCCACCGGGTCAGGCTCGAGGCTGAGCAGCAGCTCGAAGTCGCCCACCTGCAATCGATCGGCCGGAGCCAAGACCAAACCCTGCCCAGCGTCGATCGGCACCCCGTCGTGCAGCGTGCCATTCAGGCTGCCGAGGTCGAAGGCGCGCAGCGAGCCATCGGCCATGCACTCGATGCGCCCGTGCCGCGACGAAACCTTGCGCTCCGGATCGGCGACCTCGAAGTCGTTGTCGGCGCTGCGACCGAAGGTGACGACCCCGCCGGGCTGCAGGCGAAACACCTGCTGCCGCAGTTCTTCGGCCGGTTCGATCCGGCGCAGGACGATGCGGAGGCCAACCATGTCGACGGGACGACGGACGAGCGGGCGGCTGGGGGCGGGCCAATCTTTGGCAGCTGGCGAAGTTCTGCAACTGCCAACCGAGAGAAGTTGCGGCAAAGGCACCTGCGGCCACCCCTTGGCATGGCTGCCAGCGGGCGACGGACTTCAGCCGAGCCGCCCGGAAAGCCGATCCCCGAGGCCATGAAGTCCTCCCTGCGCTGCCTTCTGCTCCCCTTCGTGGCCATGACCGCGGCTTGCTCGACCACCGACACCGAGACCACGGGGACCATGGTAGCCCCCGCCCCCTTCGGCGAGACCCGGCCGCAACCGGCAAGCGAGCCCATTTCGGTCGAGAGCGACTGGCTGATCGACCGCCCGCTGTCGACGCCGAACAACCGCTTCCGGGTCAAGTTGGTCTACCGGGTCTCCGGCAACCAGTCGGCGCTCGCCGAACAGTGCGTGAAGAACCACTGGGCCGAGGCCTGTGCCATCGCCCAGCGCGCACTCGACACCACCAACTTCCAAAAGGAGTTCGCCACCGAGCAGAGCCGCGCCGATTGGCAGAACCAGCTGCAGCAGCAGTTCACCAACACCCTGTTCCCCTGCGTCGAAGGCCAGCCGATGGCCACGGTGACGGGCATCGTGGTGCGGCTGGTCGATCAGGGCGCTGAGAACCAGGAGTTCATGGGGCGCTGATGCAGCGCCGGACTGCACGCTCCGGCCCGGCCAGGAGAACCCACTGCACTCAGCCTGGAGCCGGGGAACGCCCCACTCGCAGGCCGGCCCCCCGGCCAATCAGGACGCGGTTGCCGGCCGCTCAGGCCTGACGACCACCAGCGCCGCGCCTTGGTCGACCGTGGCGCCGGCCTTGGCCGTCACGATTTCGACGACGCCGTCGATGCCGGCGGCCAGCTTGTGCTCCATCTTCATCGCCGACAGGACCACCAGCGTCTGATCGGCGGCGATGCGTTCGCCGGGTTGGCAGCGCACTTCGAGCACGGTGCCCGTCATCGGCGCACGCACCGAGCCGTCACCCCCCGGCCCTCCGTTGCCCCGGCGCGGCCCGGGCGCCGCAAGCGTATGGGTGTGGCCATGGACCCGCACCGCAAAGTCCTTGCCGGCAGGCGCCCCATGGGCGACGAACGAACGCTCGAAGTCCTGGCCCTCGGGCCACAGACGCACCCCGCCATCGCCGAGCGCCTGGGCCCGAAACAGATACTCGGCAGGCCCCACCCGCACGCGCCAGCGGTCGGCGCCGAGGTGCTCGGCGGTCACTGCGACGGTCTTGCCGTCGCGCACGAACTCGCGGCCAATTCTCATCGCGCTCCCCCCTCGGCTTCGAACACCCGGAAACCCGGCAGTTCCTGCCAAACTGCCGCAGCCTGGCGCGGCCCCGCCCCGGCCGCCCGTCCAGCCCCGCCGCCGCCGGCGGGAGCCAGCGCCTGGCACAGCACCGCTGCGGCCAGTGCCAGGTCCTCGGGCGGCAACCCGGGACCCGTGGCGAGCTCTGGCCGGCGCTTCAGCATGTCGGTGGACAGGCGGGCGGCGCGGAACGCGGGGTCGTCGACCACGCGCCGCAGGAAGTCCACGTTGGTCGGGATGCCCAGGTACACCGTGTCGCGCAGCGCCTGACTCAAACGCGCACACGCGGTGGCCCGGTCCGGAGCCCACACCACCAGCTTGGCGAGCATCGAATCGTAGTAGGGCGGCACTTCCCACCCGGTGTAGACGCCGCTGTCGCAGCGGATGCCGGGCCCTTCCGCCTCGCGCACCAACCGCAGCAGTCCCGCCGCTGGCAAATAGCCCGTTTCGGGCGACTCGGCGCACAGCCGGGCCTCGATGGCGTGGCCGCGCGGGCGCAGGTCGCGCCCGGCGAGCAGGTCGCCGAGGCGGCCACCCGCCGCCACGTGCACCTGCAGGTGCACGAGGTCGACCCCGGTGACCAATTCGGTGACGGGATGCTCGACCTGCAGGCGGGTGTTGACCTCGAGGAAGTAGAAGTTGCCGCGGTCGTCGAGCAAGAACTCGGCGGTGCCGGCGTTGTCGTAGCCGACCCGCTGCGCCAGCGCCACCGCCGCAGCCCCCATGCGCGCCCGGAGCGCCTCGTCGACCACGGCCGACGGTGCCTCTTCCAGCACCTTCTGGTTGCGCCGCTGCACCGAACACTCGCGCTCGTGCAGCGAAACCACGGTGCCGTGGCGATCGCCGATCAGCTGGATCTCGATGTGCCGAGCCGGGAACACGGCGCGTTCGAGGATCAGTCGGTCGTCGCCGAACGAGGCGGCCGCCTCGCGCCGACTCGCCGCGATCGACTCTTCGAGGTCGGCTTCGCGCTCGACCAAGCGCATGCCTCGCCCGCCGCCACCGGCACTGGCCTTGACCATCACCGGCATGCCGATCGAACGCGCATAGGCCGCCAGCACCTGATCCCCACCGTCCTGTTCGGTGCCGGGGATCACGGGCACGCCCGCGGCGATCGCCTCTTCACGGGCCGCCTTCTTGCCACCGAGCCGCTCCATCGCCTCGGGGTTGGGACCGATGAACACCAACCCGGCATCCCGCACCGCGCGGGCGAAACGGGCGTTCTCCGACAGGAAGCCGTAGCCGGGATGGATCGCTTCGGCACCGGAACGGCGGGCAGCGTCGAGCACCTTCGCGATGTCGAGGTAACTCTCGGCGGCGGTGTTGCCGCCCAGCGGCAGTGCGTGGTCGGCGGCCAACACGTGGGCGCAGCGCGCGTCGGCATCGCTGTGCACTGCGACCGACTCGACACCGAGTTCGCGCAGGCCGCGGGCGATGCGCACCGCGATCTCGCCACGGTTGGCGATCAGGACGCGGCGGAACGGGGGAGTGTGGACCATCGCCGCCCACCATACTCCCCTGGCCAGCGGATTCCTGCCGGCAGATTCGCGCTCCGGCGTGGCGCGGCAGCCTCAGCCGCCGATCACGGCCCGGGCCGGGCGGCTCATGCCGCCGATGCGATTGCTCACGGCCTCGTCCGGAATGAAGGCCTGGACGTAGTAGAGCACGTTCAACAAGCCCGACTGGTTGGGGATCGGAAAGCCGAAGCCCGCTGCGCCCGCACCTGCGCCGACCACCACGCCGTAGGTGCCGACCCCGGCCACTTCCAGCGAACAATCCGGCAGGCCGAACGGCGCCAGGCTGAGGGGCAGCGGCCCACCGTTCCAAGTGTTGGCCGTGTAACCCTGGGCGAACAGGACGAAGGTGGTGTTGGCTGGAATCGGCGCCGCCACCATGTCGAGCTGCTGGCCGATCCGCGGTGTAGCCGCCGCCTGGATCGTGGCGATCCCGGCACTCGTCGGGCAGCCGTGCCCGAAGCTGCCGAAGATGCCGCCGTTGACGCCGGCGTACTCCCAGGTCTGGTTGCCGAACGAAGTGCCGAAGCCGCCGAAAGTCACGAACCGATTGCGCGACGCGTCGAACGCCCCGTACATCTCGGTCGCGAACGGCGAGCCCGCCCCCACCTGGATCGCCAGCCACTCGTCCCCGGTGTACTCCAAGGTCTGGGTGAGGACGCTCTGCCCGTCCGAACCACCGTAGACCACGATCCGCTGGCGCCGCGTGTCGTAGTCGGCGGTGGCGCGATAGCGCGGTGCCGGCGGCGTGGCGAAGACGCGCTCGGCCCACCGCACCCCGTCGTACTCCCAGGTGTCCTGACGGACCGTGCCGCTGGGCGAGTGGAACCCGCCGAACACCACGGTCACCGCGCGCCCGGCGTCGTAGGCCATCACCATCTCCTGACGCGCCGAGGGTGCTTCGACCGTGTCGACATGCCGCCACTCGAGGCCGTCGAACTCCCAGGTGTCGTCGAAGGTGGTCAGATTGCCGCGACCGCCGAACAGCACCACCCGATCGCGGCGCTGGTCGTAGGCCATGCCATAGAGATGGCGCGGCGGCGGGACCGTGGCCGGCGTGACTTGCAACCACCCCGAACCGTTCCACACGTAGGTGTCGTTGGCCGAAACACTCACGGTTGGCGACCGGCCACCAAAGGTGACCAAGCGGTTGCGCTGCGTGTCCCGCACCAGAACGTGCCCCCAACGGCCCGGCATCGAGCTGGTCGGGGTGAGCTGGGTCCAGGTGATCCCGTTGTAGGCCCAGGTTTCGTCGATCAGCGTGCTGGTGCTCGGATCGAGACCGCCATGCAACACCAGCCGGTTCGCGGTGCCGTCGAAAGCCATGGCACCGGCGCGACGCAGGGTCGGCGAGTTGGCGGGATTCGCCCGCGTCCAGGTCTGCGCACCGAGGGCACCGACCACGAGCAACGACGTGAGGACTGAGGAATGGGCGTTCATGTGCTTGGCAACGACTCCGAGGGGCGGCCGTGGCGGAATTCTACCCGACCGGACGAGCTTTGGCCCAGCCCCGTTCGCCAGCCACCCTGGCCGCTGCGTACCCGACCGCGCATCGCCGGCCGGTGGGCGCCTACCCTGGAGTCCGAACGGCGGCGCCCGCGGCCTCCAGCGCAGCGCGCACGGCCCGGGCGATCGCCAGAGCGCCTGGGGTGTCGCCGTGCACGCAAAGCGTGTCGATGCCGCCCCGGCGCAGCAGGGCCACCGCCTGCTCGGCCGCCCGCTGCGGTTCGTGCAGCACCCCCGAAGGCGCACTGCGGGGCAGCAGGCTGCCATCCGCAGCATACCCGCGGTCGGCGAAGCCCTCGGCGGCCACCGGCAGACCGGCAGCGCGCAAGCTCTGCTCGGCTGGCGAACCGGCGAACACCACCAGCGGCCGCCCGGGCAGTTCGCCGTGCACGGCGGCGGCAACCGCCAGGGCCAGCGCTGGGTCCCTGGACAAGTCGTGGTAGAGCGCGCCATGCGGCTTGCAGTGGCGCACCAGCACACCCTGACGCCGCGCTTCGTTCGCCAGAGCCGCCACCTGCGCGCGCAGCACCTCGAGCAGCGCGGCGCGCGCCATGCCAGCGGGTGCGCAGCGGCCGAAGCCGGCGCGATCCGGATAACTCGGATGCGCGCCCAGCGCCACGCCGTGCTCGCGGGCGCGCTGGACCGCGAGGGCCATGCTCGCCGCGTCCCCGGCATGGCCGCCACAAGCCACGTTCACGGAACTCACCACGGCGTAGAGCGGCGCATCGTCCCAGCCTTCGCCGACATCGGCATTGAGGTCGATCGTGGTCACTCCAGCTCCCGCCCGCGGGTCTCGGGCAAGAAGCCCACCAGCACACCGGCCGCGGCGAAGAACAACACGGTCAGCAGCAAGGCCGAAGCAAGGCCGTGCACGTCCGCCACGGCGCCCAGCGACAACGGCGCCAGCGCCGAGAGCGCCCGCCCCGCGTTGTAGCAGAACCCCTGTGCCGTGCCGCGGATCGCCGTCGGAAACAGCTCGGCCAACAAACTGCCGAACACACTGAATGGCCCGTGGCCGAAGCAACCGATCCACGGTCCGAGCCAGAACAACAGTTCGCCGTGTTGCGCGCCGAGGGCGAACGCCGGCACCGCGAGTGCGGCACCGAGCACGAACCAGCGCACCGCAGCGCGGCGGCCGAGCCGATCGGCCAGCCAGCCGAAGCCGATGTAGCCGACGAACGCTCCGCCCTGGACCGCCAGGATCCACGGTGTGCTCTTGACCAGGCCGAGGCCGGCACCGCCCTGCGCCACCGGACTGGCCAAGAACGTCGGCAGCCAGGTGAACAGCCCCCAGTAGGCGAACAGCAAGCAGGTGGCGAACGCCGTCGCCAGCAGGGTGCGGCGTCGCAGCTCGGGCGCGAACACGGCCCGCAGCCCCGCCCACGGCGCGAGCCGCGGGCCAGCCGCGGGCGATCGCACCGGCTCGGGCACCAACCGGCGGATGGCGAACGTCAGCAGTGCCGGGAGCAGGCCCAGCACGAACAATGGCCGCCAGCCATGACGCGGGATCACCGCCGCCGCGACCACTGCTGCGAGCGCATAACCGATCGCCCAGCCAGCCTGCATGCAGCCGATCGCGCGGCCGCGCGACGCCGCGGGCCAGGCTTCGGCAACCAACACCGCCCCAGCACTCCATTCGCCACCGAGCCCGATGCCGACCACCGCCCGACACACCACGAGGGCCCACACCGAGTCGGCGGCGGCAGTCAAACCCGTGCCCAACGAGTAGACCAGGATCGCCAGCGCGAGCGCCCGGACGCGGCCGATGCGATCGGCGAGCATGCCGAAGCCGATGCCGCCGACCGCCGAGCAGACCAACATGGCCGAGGCCAGGGCCCCCGCCCCCTGCTGCGACAGTCCGAACTCGCTGCGGATCGCTTCGAGGGCGAACGCGTACAACATCACGTCGAAAGCATCGAGCAGCCAACCCAGCCCGGCCGCCCACAGCGACAACCACGCCGCGCGCGGAATCGGGTGCCGATCAGTGGAGGCCATCGAGCACCTCCGCCCGCTGCCGTTGCAGGTGCCGCGCCACCGCCGCGGTGATCCAGACGAAGCGCACCGCGACGCGCGGCGCCAACTGCCCCAAGCGCGCCAAGTCGACCGCGGCCAGGGTGGCGATCTTCGGGTAGCCCCCGGTGGTCGGTTGGTCGACGCCCAGCACGATCGGCTGGCCATCGGGCGGCACCTGCAGCGCCCCTGGTGGCACACCCTCGGTGAGCAGTTCGCGATTCGGCACCGGCAGTGGTTCGCCGCGCAAGCGCACGCCAGTGCGATCGCTGTGGTCGGCGACGTGCCACTCACGGGCAACCAGAGCCTCCCGCGCAGTGCGCGAGAACCACGCGTGCTGCGCTCCAGGCACCAACCGCAGGGGGCCAGCCACGTAGTCGGGGAGCTGTGCCGGATCGAACGACCGAAACTGCACCGGCTCCGCCGCAGCGCTGCCGATCGGCAGGCGATCGCCCGCGCGCAACGCCCGACCACCCAGGCCGCCGAAGCTGCCCGCAAGATGCGTGGCGGCGCTGCCGAGCACCGGCGGGACGTCGATGCCGCCGCGCACACACAGGTAGGCGCGCGCACCCGGCCCGAGGCGCCCCACGACCAGCCGTTCGCCGGCGCGCAGGTCGCGCACCTGCCACGGCCCCGGCACGCCGAGGCCAGTGAGCACCACGGTGCAGGCAGCCTCGGCCACGAACGTGCCGCCGAGCAGGGTCAGTTCGATGCCCGAGGCCCCCTCGGGATTGCCGACCAGGCGATTGCCGAGGCGCAGCGCCAGCGGATCCGCGGCGCCACCTGGGGCAACACCCTGGCTGGCGAAGCCAACCCGCCCAAGGTCTTGGACGGAGGCCTGCAGACCTGGATGTTCGACGAGCAAGTGGTGCACAGGGCCGACCCGGGGGACAGAGCAGACGGCAAGGCGCAGCTGGCCGCAAGGCTCCTGCGCCGTCCCCCACCACGGCGCCCCAGGGGTGCAGGTCGAGCGACCCCTCCGGCACCCGCCGATCGGCCGCGGCCCCACGCGCGCACGGCCCTTGGCGCGCCGGGGCTGCGTCGAGGCAAACCCACCGATTCCGCCCGGATGCACGCCATACTGGCGCACCATGTCGCTCCGCTCGCCGTGGTTCGCTTCGTTGCTGCTGTTGGTCGCCTGCACCCTCGGCGATCCAGCCCGCCCACCCGCACCCCGCACGCCGGTCGGGCGCGGCCCGGATGGCCAGACCACGACACCCGTCAACCAGGTCGTCGCCCCGACTGGCCGGATCACCGAATTGCCCGGCATGCGCCCCCAGGTGTTGGCGCGCTCGAACGACGGTCGCCACTACTACACCGCCGGCAAAACCAGCGAATTGGTCGTGCTCGACGCGGCGACCGGCGCCATCGCCCAGCGCGTGCCGCTGCCTGCCGACCGGCAAGCACCACCGAACGCCGCGACCAGCACGATGGAACTGGCCCCGGACAAAGACGGCCAAGCCAGCTACACCGGGCTCGTGGTGAGCGGCGATGGCCGCACCATTTTCCTGAGCAACGTGCGCGGCACCGTCAAGGTGTTCCGCGTCCAAGACGACGGTTCGGTGCAACCCTCACACAGCTTGCCGCTGCCGCCCGCGAACGCACCGCGGCGCAAGGCAGAGATCCCGAGCGGTTTGGCCCTGTCGGTCGACGGTCGCCGTCTCTACGTGTGCGGCAATCTCTCGAACCAGTTGTTCGAACTCGACGCGACCAGTGGCGCAGTGCTGCGCACGTTCCCGGTCGGCGTGGCACCGTTCGACGTGGTGCTGGCCGGCACGCGGGCGTTCGTCAGCAATTGGGGTGGCCGGCGTCCCGAGGCTGGGGATCTGACCGGCCCGGCAGGCCGCGGCACGGTGGTGCGAGTCGATCCGGTGCGGCACATCGCGAGCGAAGGCTCGGTCACCGTGCTCGATCTCGCCGCGGGTGCCCTCCTGACCGAAGTGCGCACCGGGCTGCACGCCAGCGACCTGGCCGTGTCGCCCGACGGCAACTGGGTGGTGTGCGCCAATGCCGGCAGCGACACACTGACGATCCTGGACCGCGATGGCCGCGTGGCCGACACGCTGTGGGCCCGCATGCAGCAGAACGACCTGCTGCAGGCCTCGCCGAACGCCGTGTGTTTCTCGGCCGACGGCGAGCGTCTCTACGCCGCCAACGGCACCATGAACGCCGTGGCGGTGTTCGAGTTCGAACCCGAAGAACGCGGCGACAGCGAACTGCTCGGCTGTGTGCCGGTGGGTTGGTACCCGGCGGCTCTGTGCCTGGATCCGACCCGCGGCGAATTGGCGGTGGCGCACGTGAAAGGGCTCACCGAGGGTCGCAAGCGCAAAGGCAGCGGCGTGCCCGAATTCAACACGCACCAGTACCAGGGTTCGGTGGTGGTGCTGCGCGAACCGGCGGCAGCCGAACTGCCAGCGGCGACGGCGCGAGTGGCACGCCTGCTGCGGCGCGACGCCATCGAGGCGGCGCGCCTGCCCGCACGTTCCGGCCAGCCACCGCGGCCGATCCCCGAGCGCATCGGCGAACCGAGCTGCATCGAACACGTGGTCTACGTGATCAAGGAGAACCGCACCTACGACCAGGTCCTCGGGGATCTGGTCGGTGGCAACGGCGATGCCGAGCTGTGCATCTTCGGCGAGACGATCACCCCGAACCAGCACGCACTGGCCCGGCAGTTCGTGCTGCTCGACAACACCTATTGCGCTGGCATCTTGTCGGCGGACGGCCACCAATGGACCACGGCGGCGTTCGCCACCGACTACCTGGAGAAGAGTTTCGCCGGCTGGCCGCGCAGTTACCCCGACGGCATGGGTGAAGACGAATCCGACGCCCTGTCGTACTCGCCGGCGGGGTTCCTGTGGGACCACGCCATCGCCGCGGGACTCACGTTGCGCAACTACGGCGAGTTCTGCGGCCCCGAGGTGCGCTGGCGCGACGGCCGCAAGGGCGTCCCGGACTTCGGTGCGTGCTTCCGGGCCTGGCGCGACCGCACCGACGAAGTGGTGTTCGGCTGCGCCGCCAGCGTGCCGTCGCTCGTGCCGTACAGCCCGAGCGGCTACGTCGGCTGGGAGATGTCGGTGCCGGACCAGTTCCGCGCCGATTTCGTGCTGCGTGAACTCGCCGAGTTCGAGCGCAAAGGCGAGTTCCCGCGCCTCGTGCTGATCTGCCTGCCCAACGACCACACCTCGGGCACCAAAGCGGGCTGCCCGACTCCGGCGGCGTGTGTCGCCGACAACGACCTCGCGTTCGGCCGCATCGTCGAGGCCCTGTCTCATTCGCGCTTCTGGCCGCGCATGGCGATTCTAGGCATCGAAGACGATCCGCAGAACGGCTGGGACCATGTCAGTGGCTATCGCACCACCTGCTACGTGGCGAGCCCGTACGCGCGTCGCGGCGTCACGGTGTCGACGCAGTACAACACCACCAGCGTGATCCGCACCATCGAACAGATCCTCGGGCTGCGGCCGATGAACGTGTTCGACGCCAGCGCCGAGCCGATGTTCGACTGCTTCCAGGACACGCCGGACCTGACGCCGTTCGTGGCACTGCCGACCAACGTGCCGCTCGACCAGATGAATCCGCAGCCGACCGCAATCGCGGACCCGGTGCTGCGCGCCGACGCCGAGCAATCGGCGACCTTCGACTTCGCGCAGATCGACCGCGCTCCCGAGGACCTGTTGAACCGGATTCTCTGGCGCAGCCAGCGCGGCCGTACGCCCTATCCGGAGTGGGCGATCTCGGTGCACGGGGACGACGACGACGACGACCGAGGTCCGTGAGCGAGCGTGGGGCGCAGCGGACGTCGACGTCGCAGGTCAGATCGGTCCACCCGGCCGCGCTGCGCGCCCCAGCGCCGATTCGCGCTGCTGCTGCAAGAACCGCACGCGCCGCAGCCCGGCCACGGCCGGCGCGAACGGCACCGGCGCAGGCTGGTTGCGTGCCCGGTCGTAGACGGCCAGCAGGGCATCCACGTGGGTGTCCAGGCTCGGAGACGGCGGCGGCCTGCGGTCCGCCAGAGTGCCCCACAGTTCCGGCTCGTCGACGAACCGTAGCATGGCAGCAGCCAAGCCTGCTGGATCACCGGCGGCCGCCACCAGGCCCGCACCGCCGGCACGTTCGGGCAAGGCGCCGAGGTCGCTGGTGATGCACGGCAGGCCCAGCTCGAAGCACTCGTCCAGCACCAAACCGTGGGTCTCGAGGCAGGTGCTGGGGAACACACCGACGTGCGGCGCCGCCGCGCGCAGCCCCTTGGCGTCGAACGGACCGTGCCAGACCACCGGCAGCCCCTCGGCCAGGCGACGCAACTCCTGCTCGAACGCCTCGCTCTCGGCGCCGCCGAGCAGGTGCAGTTCGGCCCGGCCAGGGCGTTCGGCGTGGCAACGGTGCAGGGCACGCAGCAGCACATCGACGCCCTTGTGGCGGCCGATGCCGCCCCAGAACGCGAAGCGCACTGGCGCGTCACGGCGCGGGCCGGCCAAGGACGCCAGCCCCGGCCAACGTGGCCGGTAGCCGAGCGGCAACACTTCGTAGCGCGCCCGCGGCACGCCGGTGGCAGCCGACAGCAGCGCAGCCGTCGAACCAACCGAGACCAGCACGGCGCGTGCCGCTGACAGTTCGGCCCGGTAGTGGTCGGCGAACAGCTGCACGCCGGCGTCGAGTTCGGCTGCGGATTCGTAGCCGTGCTTCGGCACACACGTGCTGCAAGCATCCGGGCCGAGGGGACGACGGCACGCCGCGTCGTCGGCACGGCGGCGGAACGCCCGCGGGCAGCTCGTGTAGTAGTCGTGCAGGGTGACCACGGCCGGCACTCCGGCACTGGCGCAGATCTCCACCAAGTTGCAGGTGAGCCGCACCCAGTGGTGCACGTGGACGAGCTTGGGCCGCCACGCCGCCAGACGCTCACGGAACAGCGCCTCGACCTCCGGGTGCCACATCTTGGCGTGGTGGTCGAAGTAGAGGTCGTCGCGATGCAGACGATGCACCGGCAGTCCCTCGACGGTGTCCGCGACGAGGGCGACCGCGGGCTGCCAGTGCTTGCTGCCGGACAACACCTGCACGTCCAGCCCCAGGGCGCGCTGCCGCTGGGCGACGTCGAACGCGTACGACTCCGAGCCACCGCGGCTCTCGGGGGGAAACTGGTGGATGACGTGCAGCACGTCCATGCGGTGTCGTTATAGCGACGGCGAGCCCCTTTACCCGCGCGACGCGGAGCGGCACGCTACCGAGATGACGCCCACACGCTCCCGTCTCGTGGCGCTGTTTGCTGCTGGCAGCTTGGCCCTGCCTGCACTCGCCCAGGTTTCGCCTCCGACCACGGAACCGCCCGCCCCGCCCCGACCGACACAACCGGAAGCAACCGCGACCACCGAGCCTGCTGCCCCGAAGGTCCCCGCCCGCGACGACCGGGCGGCCGAGCAGCTCGGCTGGCAGCTCGGCGTGCAGGCGTGGACGTTCCGCGACCGCACGGCGTTCGAAGCGATCGACACGGCAGCGGCCCTCGGGCTGCGCTACATCGAGCTGTATCCAGGACAGCGCCTGTCCCCTGCACACGGCGATGCCAAGGTCGGCCCCGAAATGGCTGCCGAACACCGCACGGCACTGCAGCAGAAACTGGCTGCCGCGCGGGTCCGAGCCATGGCGTTCGGCGTGGTCGGCTTCGCCAACGACGAAGCGAAGAGCCGGCCGATGTTCGCCTTCGCCAAGGAACTCGGCATCGGCACCATCACCTGTGAGCCGGACCCGGACGCATGGGACGTGGTCGAGAAGCTCGCGGTGGAATTCGGCATCCAGATCGCCTGCCACGACCACCCCAAGCCCTCACGGTACTGGAATCCAGAAACCGTGCTGGCGGCCGTCAAGAACCGCAACGCGCTGCTCGGCGCGTGCGCGGACACCGGGCACTGGCCACGCTCGGGGGTCGACACGGTCGCGGCCTTGCGCACGCTGGCGGGCCGGATCAAGTCACTGCACTTCAAGGACATCGCTCCAGCCGATCCGACGGGTGAAGACCAGCCCTGGGGCACTGGGCAGGGCAAAGCCACGCAGATGCTGACCGAACTGCAGCGGCAGGGTTTCCAGGGTCTGGTCTCGATCGAGTACGAGACTGGGCGTGGCAAGCCCCTCGAGAACAACGTGCGGCGATGCATCGAGTTCTTCGACGGCCAGTGCCGGGCTCTCGTGGCAGCCAAGGGCGATGCTGGGAAGTGACCGCGTGACGCCAGGGCCCCAGCACGCGTTCCACGGCGGCGCCTCGTTCGATGCGATCGGCACCGACTTCGGCGACCTGGAACGCCGCCACCTGGTGGTCGATGCCGACGTGTTGGACGCCTGGTACGAGCCGGCGCCCGCAGTACTCGCAACCCTTCGCGACCACTTGGCATGGCTGGTCAAGACCAGTCCCCCGACCCACGGCGAAGGATTGCGCGCGGCAATCGCCGCCCGGCACGGGCTCGCGCCGGAGCAGATCCTGCTGGGC
>JAEUHP010000079.1 GCA_016795295.1 Planctomycetota bacterium
CCGCGTGCCACTGGTCGAACTCGAAGTGGTGCGCGCCATCGCCGCCCGCGGCGTGCGCTGCACCGACCTGCACTGGCTGCGGCTGCGCCCCTGGCGGCGGGCTCTGGCCGAAGGGCTGTCGCGCGCCGGTTATCGTCCTGAAGAACCGCTGCGCGCCACCATCCACTGTGGTCGCATGGGGCTGGGCGGTGCCCAACTGCTCGGCGAATGGCTCGAACAACGGCTGCAGGCCGGCACCGAGGTGCAGGAAGTGCCCTCGGGAGAAACCGACGGGGCACCGACCGCGGTCGAGCTGCGCAGCCCGCGGTGGCAGCTCACCGCCGTCCGCACCCAAGGCCACGTGACGGCCACGCTCACCACCGCCGAGCGCTGCCTGCTGCCGTTCCGCGTGCCGCAGTCGCGCGGCAGCGACGGGGAGCTGCTGGCGGCGGCGATGGATCTGAGCTGAGCGAAGCCGAACCGGACGGGGCGGCGGCGCCACGCCGCGGAAGCAACCATCCGGGCCGGCGCTGCCCGCTATTTGATCGGCAGGCCGCTGGGACCTTGCTCCTGCGGCACCGACACCGGCGGTGCGCTGTGGTCGGCAGCACCCTTGCCACGACCCCCCTCCGGCGCATGCGGGTGCCAACCGAGGAGCAGAGCCATCGCCGCGAACCCGAGCACGTACCCGACCGCCACGTGCCAGCCGCTCACCAGCCAGCGCTGCGCCGACTTCGCTTCGGTGAACAAGCCCGAGATCGCCACGCCCGCCGACGAGCCGAACCACAGCATCGAACCGCCGTAACCGACGCAGTAGGCCAAGAACCCGACGTCGTAGCCGCCTTGCTTCAGCGCCAGCTCGGTGAGCGGGATGTTGTCGAAGAACGCCGACACGATGCCGAGGCCGAACGCGGTGGCCATGGAGGCTTCCGGCAGGCTTTCGACCGGCATCATCGACGCCGACAGCACCAGGCTCAGCAGGAACAGTGCGCCGAACGCAGCCGGCGGCACCACGCGCCAATCGGCCTTGCGCACCAACTGGGCCAGCAGGATCGCGGCCCACACCCCGACCGCGGGCAGTTCGAGCAGGATGTTGGTGGAGATCGCGCCGACCAGGATCAGCAGCACCACGCCGACCTGGGCCACGTCGAACCCGCCATGGCTGTGTTTGCTGCGCACCAGCGGCTGCAGGCTGTGCTGCTGGCGGCACGCGAACCAGCCGAAGAAGCCGAGCGCCACCGCCGCGCCAACCGCCGCGTGCAACACGTCGGTCCAGGCATACTGCCGGATCCAGATCATGGTGGTGGTGGTGTCGCCGACCACCGACCCCGCGCCACCGGCGTTGCTGGCGGCCACGATCGCCGCCAGATAACCGATGTGCACACGCCGCTGGAACAGCGTGATCGCCGCCGAGCCACCGATCAGCGCCGCGGCGATGTTGTCGAGCACCGCCGACAACACGAACACCAGCACCAGCAGCAGGAACGCACCGAGCTTGCCGCCGGGCAGTACCTCGGTGAGTTTCTCCGGCAAATGGCTGCGTTCGAAGTAGTTCGCCAGCACCGCGAACCCGACCAACAGACCACCCAGGTTGACGATGGTGCGCCACTCGTGCGCCAGATGGTGGCCGAGATGGAAATCGGTGAGGGTGAGGCGCGTCAGCACCACCAGCGCCAAGCCGCTGGCGGCGATCGGCAGGGCGAACTTGTGGTACTTGGCGATGCCGAGCAGGGTCGCAGCGAACAGTCCGAACAGCAGGTAGGTGGTCACAGCACTCCGCGGATCCGAGGGGTGGGTGGCATCATGGCCTTGGGCCGGTGCCAACTGCCAGAGGCCATCGGCAGAAGCGACAACCCTGGCACATGGCAGTTGGCGCCGATGGGGATGCGGCGGCGGCACGGGCAGTTCCACCCGGAGCTTCGAGGTCGGTGCTCTCGCAAGATCGGCAACCTACCCAGCACGGCTTCGCTCAGATCCTCGTCGAGTCTCTGACAGTCTGAGTCATGCGCCTTGGTCCGAACCGCCGCCTTGTTCACGTCGGGCGGCCCAGGCAAAGCAGGCGAGCACGTCGACACGGGTCAACTGCGGATACTCGGTGAGCAGATCTATCTCGACTCGTCCGCTGGCCAAGAACTCCAGCACTTCCCCAACGGTGATCCGAGTACCACGCACGCAGGCTTTGCCGAAGCGCACGTTCGGGTCGACGGCGATGTGATCGATTTCGCTCCTCGGCATGGGACGCAGCTCAGCGCGGCGCGCGCACGTCGACCCAAACCAGATGGTGGGGCGACACCGATGCCGGCGCTCCCGCCAGGGCCTTCTCACCGGGCCAGAACACGCCGCCGCCGAGCACTTCGAGGGCCCGCCCCGCCAAGGCGTAGTCGAGCCGCAGGTTGCCGAGCCCCACGCCGACCGCGTCGTCGAGGTCCGCCGTGTCGCAGGCCGGGTCGCCGC
>JAEUHP010000081.1 GCA_016795295.1 Planctomycetota bacterium
AGCAGGAGCCGGACTTGAACCGGCGACCTACGGCTTATGAAGCCGCCGCTCTAACCAGCTGAGCTATCCTGCCACGGGCCGCGCGCGGTGCCTGGGCACCCGGCGGGCGAAACATGTAAGCAGAACTGGCCCTCCGGCTCAAGAGGCAACTGCCCCAGGCCTGCGCCCTGCCCCTCAGCCCTTGTCCGTGCAGATTCTGCGCACCCGTGGTTACCAGCGCGGCGGTCGCTTCTAGAAGAGGGTGCGGGTGGCATGGACCCGCAAACGAGACGAGGTGGGCTCCCTGGCTGGATTCTTTTCCCTCCTCCTGCTGCTGCTGACTCCTCCTGAAATTCGAAAAGCACCCCCAGCCAGGGAGCCTTTTTTTCCGGCGCCCCACGAGAGCGCGCCAGATCCTCAAAGAGCGCGCCCCCCGAAGCGCGCGCCCCCCGCAGCGGTCAGCGGGTCGCGGCAACCCCACTTCAGTGGCTCGTTGCGCCGAGCCTCGACCCGCGGTAGGAACCCCGCATGACCCCGTTCGATCCCAGCGCCGCAGCAAAGCCTGGCGCCGGAATTTTCGGCCTACCGCATTCGGCGGAGGAGTCCGCCATCGTGTTGGTCCCCGTACCGTTCGCCGCGACCGTTTCCTATGGCGGCGGGGCCGAACGGGGGCCGGCGGCGATCCTGGCGGCCAGTGCCCAGGTCGACCTCTACGACCTGCAGTTCGGCCGCATCTACGAACGTGGCATCCACATGCTGGCCGAGGATCCGGCGATCCTGGCCGCCCATGGCCACGCCCGGCCGATCGCCGAACGCGTGATCGCGGCCGGAGACGCACCGAACGAAGCCGACCTGCGCGCCGTCGAGGCCGCTGGCGACCTGGTCAACAGCCGGGTGCGCGCGCAGGTGGCCGAGTTGCTGCGGCGCGGCGTGGTGCCGGGCGTGGTCGGGGGCGACCATTCGGTGCCGTTCGGCGCGATCGCGGCGGTGGCCGAGCAGCACCCGGGCCTGGGCATCCTGCACGTCGACGCCCACGCCGACCTGCGCGAAGCCTACGAAGGGTTCCGCTGGAGCCATGCGTCGATCCTGGCCAACGTGCTGCGCGAAGTGCCCGGTGTGGCGAAGCTCGTGCAGATCGGCATCCGCGACTTCTGCGAACCGGAGTTGCGCAGCATCGAGCAGAGCGGCGGCCGGGTGGTGACCCACTTCGATCTCGCTTGGCAGAGCCGGCGCGCGCGCGGCACGACCTTCGACACGCTGTGCCAGGAGGCGATCGCGGCCCTGCCGCAGAAGGTCTACTTGAGCATCGACATCGACGGCCTCGATCCGTCGCTGTGCCCGAACACCGGCACGCCGGTGCCCGGCGGCTTGTCGTTCGGTGAGTTTGCGCACCTGCTCATGGTGCTGGCGCAGAGCGGCCGGACGGTGGTGGGCTTCGACTTGGTCGAAGTGGCGCCCGGCGACACCGAGTGGGATGCCAACGTCGGTGCGCGCGTGCTGTACAAGCTGTGCGGCGCGGCGTTGGCGGGGCGCTGAGGTCGAGCTGGCCGCTGCGCGCATGCGGGGACTGCCGATGTCCCCGCGGTGGTTCAAGGCGCCGCCGTGGTTCCCAGCGCCGCTGTGGTCACCCGGCGCCGCTGCGGTCAGTTGCCGATCGTGAGCGCGACACCACCCGTGGCAACGGCGCCCAGCGGGGTGAGCGCGGCCGTCGGGTCGAAGACGACCGACTGGGTCTGGACCGTGACGCCGGGGTAGTTCGGCACCACGAACGGGTTGGTGACCGAGGGCGCGCCGAGCGGCAGGAACAGATTCACGGCCAGCAGTTCGTTGTATTGGAAGCAGCCGGTCATGCCGAGGTTGTCGAGCGGCACGCCCGGGTTGAACTGGGTGAAGCCGTAGCACATCGCACCGAACGGCGCGGTGGGCGTGATGCCCGAGGTCACGAGGTTGATGGTCGTGTTCAGGACCGGGTCGGCCGAAGCGGCCAGGGTGAGCCCGCCGCAGCCGGTGCCGTAGGCCTGTCGGCCGGCGCAGGCCGAGCCCAGGATCCAGGTCATCTGCACCTTCATCGCGAACAGGCCGTTGGAGGTCGGCGCCTGGGTGGTCGCGTTGAAGACCGCCACGTAGTGCCGCAACTGCGTGGCGGAGCGCCGCGCGCTGAAGCCGCCGGTGACGCCAGAGGAACTGGTGTAGAGCACACCCACGTCGTCCACGCCGTTCCACACGAAGAACGAGGTGGGCACGCCCGGGAGCGGCGTCCAGGTGCCCAGGGTCCACGGGAAGCTGAACGGGCCCGAGGTCAGATCGTGGGCCACCACGGAGTTCGAGAAGTGCCCGGTCCAGTTGCCGGCGACCGGTGGGCTGACCGCCAGGTGGCCGATCTCGAGCTTGGCCTGCGGGGCGTTGTAGGTGCCCGAGGAGCCAGTCGAAGGCGCGACTTCGAGGTTGGTCAGCAGAGCGCCGCCGCAGATGCCCCGGGCGCGCAGTGCCTGGGCCGAGTAGACGTGCAGGGACGTCTGGCCGCCGGTGATGCTGAAGGGGAACGCGTTGGAAGTGCCCGTGGTGGGATTCTGGTCGTCGATGCCAATCGTGGTTTGCGCGAGGGCCAACGAGGAGAGGAGAAGGGACGCGAGCAGAGCGTGGGTGGTTTGCATGGAGGGACTCGGAGGTTGGGCAAGGGTGCCATTGACCCGCCAGGGCGTCAATGTGGGACGATCGATTGTCAGCCGGTCGAGCGGGTCGCGGTTCGGCTGCGGACGGATTGGCGCTGGAGCGAAATCGCCGGCCGTTGCCCGCAGGCCTTGGTCAGAGCTCGAGCCGGTGCCAGGTGGTCACCGCCTTGGAGCCCGCATGTGCGTCGATCTGGCCGTCCCAGATCGCAATCGCGAACTGCAGCGGCCCGGGCAGGCGCAGGTCGACTTCGCTGCGGTCGCGGGCGGCGAGCCCGCGCCGGAACACCGCGGTCCATTCGCCGTCGCGGAAGGTCGCCGTGGCGCGCAGTGGCAGTCCATCGCCCGGCTCGGTTGCGGCGGCGCGGGGCCCGTCGAAGCGCAGCGACTCGGCGCGCGCGGCGGGGCGCAGCTGCGGCACGGCATCGAGGCCACCGTGGGGTGCCTGCAGCAGGTCGACCAGACCGGCGGTCTCCCGCGGATCGTAGCTCTGCCAGCGCCACAGGTTCACCGGGGCGTCGGCGCTGCCCATCGCCAGGAGTGGCGGTTCGGCGCTGCGCGTCCACTGCACCGCGATGCCGTCGCCGCGCGGGCGTTCGGGGCGCGGCTGGTCGTCGCGCTGCGCGTCGGCCCAGCGCAGTTCGAGCCACAGCTCGTGGCCGTCGTGGGCCGCGCGCAGCCAGACTTCGCGGCAGGCGTCGCCGCGCCAGCGCAGGGGGGCGGTGGGCAGCCGCACGGGTTCCAGGGCGCGCAGCGCCGGATCGTCGTCGCGGGCCGGCAGCGCCTCCAGGCGAGCGGCGCGGATCTGCCGCGGCCATTGTGTGTGGTGGTCGCCCGCGCCGTCGGGGATCAGCGTGGTCACGTAGGCGACCAAGGCTGCGGTGGCATCCGGGGGCAGGCGCAGGGCCGGCATGTGGGCGGCTGGCATGCCTGCCAGGATGCGTTGCGCCAGGGCCGTGGGGTGGGCTGGGCCGCGCAGGAACCCGGCGGTGAAGTCGCGCGCCCACGCGTCGCTGGTGGCCTGGGTCCATTCGCGGTGGTCCGGCAGGCCGCGGCCGTCGCTGCCGTGGCAGGCCCCGCAGTGCTGGCGGTAGAGCCGTTCGCCGTGCTCGAGCGCGGCGAGATCCGGGGTGGTGGCGGGTGGCGTGGCCACGGGCGCGCCTGGCCGCAGCGCGGCGCGGGCCCGCTGTTCGGCGGCGTCTTGCGCCAGGGGTTGGCGCACCAGCCGCGCTTCGGCCAGCAAGTCGGCGGCACGCCCGGCCACGGCGAGGTCGCGCACGTGCTCGGCGAGGGCCTGCAGGTCGGTGTCGGGCAGCCAGCCATAGGCGAACATGGTCGAACCGGGCATGCCCCGGCGCAGGGTCGCCACCAGGTCGGCATCGGTGGGCATGCCGTTGTCGGTGCTGACCAGCTTGAAGCGCCCGGAGCGGAAGGCGTTCGGCCGCGGCCACAAGAGGTTCGCCAGGGGGGTGTCGGCGTCGCCGGTGGCGCCGTGGCAGGCGGCGCAGTGGTACGCGAACAGCGCCGCGCCGCGCCCATGGGGGGCCGTTGCGGCGCGCGGCAGATCGCGGCACGCCGACCCCAGGGCGGCCAGGACCACGCCGAGCGGGACGAGCACGCGGTAGGGGCGTTGCATGCGCGCGACCGTAGCGCCCGAGGCCGCGGGCACGTGGTCCGCGCATGTCCGTAGAGGGGCCGCGCCGCTGTGCGCAGCCAGGCGTTGGCCGCCGGCTTCGAGTCAGCTGTCCTGCCGCAGCCGTAGTTCGGCGAACAGGGGCAGATGGTCCGAGGCGAACCGCACTCCCTTGCCGCGCCAGCAGACCAGGCTGCGCACCTCGAGGTCGCCGCGCACGTAGAGCGAATCGAGGGCGCGCAGCGGGGCGTAGGCGGGGAACGTGCGCAGCGGCCGCACCGGGCCGCGGAACAGGGCGGGTTCGAGCAGGCGGCGGCCGAGGGTGCCGTAGACGTCGTTGAAGTCGCCGGCGACCAGCACGGGGGTCTGCCGGTGGATGGCCAGCAACGCCCGCGCCTGCAAGAACTGCTGCAGCTGGGCGCGGCGTTCGCGCTCGCCGAGGCCCAGGTGCAGGTTGAACACGTGCAGGGTGCGGCTGCCGCCGGCAGGGGCTGGCCAACGCAGCTCGGCGTGCAGGACCGAGCGCGCTTTGCGCCCGGCCTGGGTCAGGTCGATGTTCTCGGTGCTGGCGATCGGCAGCCGGCTCAGGATGGCGTTGCCGTACTCGCCCCGACGCGGACCGAACCGCACGTTGACGAAGTAGCTGCGGTGCGGCAGCCCCAAAGCGTCGCCGAGCACGTCGACCTGGCGGTGGTGCTGGTACCAGCGGCCGTTCTGGGCGACTTCCTGCAGCAGGACCACGTCCGGGCTGGCCTGGGCCAACACCGCCGCGGTGCGGCCGGGGTCGTAGCGACGGTCCAGGCCACCGACGCACTTGTGCACGTTCCAGGACAGAAGCCGCACCTGCATGCCGGCAGGCAAGCGCGCGAGGCTCCCCCACGCAACGGGCCGTGGTGGGAAGGGTGAGAAATCCGGTGGTGCCGGGGAATGCCTGGGGCACTCGGTGCCCAGCTCCGTATGCTGTTCCCCCCGCTGGGTCCGCCAGCGCGAAACCCCGTGAAGATCAAGAAGAACATCCACTTCCAGTTCGACCAGGAACTGGTGCGCGAGCCGTTGCTCTACAAGATCAACCGCACCTTCGACCTGGTGGTCAACATCCGCGGCGCCTCGGTCACCGACCAGGGCGGCTTCATCGCGCTCGAAGTCGAGGGCGAACAAGCCGAAGTCGAGCGGGTGCTCGCCTACCTGCGTGGCCAGGGCGTGAAGCTCGGCGAGGGGCTCGGGAGCCCCGAGCGATGATGGGGCGCGGGGGGATGGCCTGGTTCGGGGCGGGAGCTGGGCGCGGCGCGCTCGCCGTCGCGGCGGCGCTGCTGCTCGGCGCGGTGGGCACTTCGCCGCCGAACGATCTGGTCGCGCTCGGCCGCGACGCGGCGGTGGTCACCGCCGAGACCCATGCCACGGCAATCGGCCTGCAGGTGCTGCGCGACGGCGGCAACGCGGTCGACGCGGCGGTGGCCGTGGCCCTGGCGCTCGCCGTCACCCATCCGCAGGCCGGCAACCTGGGGGGCGGCGCGTTCTTCGTGGTGCGCATGGCCGATGGCACCGCGACCACCATCGACTGCCGGGAGATGGCGCCGCGCAGCGCCACGGCCGGCATGTATCTGAAGGCCGACGGCAGCGTCGACGAAGACAAGGTGCGGTATGGCGCCAGTGCCGCGGGCGTGCCGGGCACCCCCGCGGGCCTGTGGCTCTTGCTGCAGAAGTTCGGCACGCGTTCCTTGCCGTCGCTGGCCGCGCCGGCGCTGCGCCTCGCGCGGGAGGGCATCGTCGTCGACCCGTTCCTGGCTGCGGACCTGTGGCAGCACCGCGAAGCGCTCGGGCGTTTTGCCTCGACCCGGGCGGTGTTCTTCAACGGCGATCGGCCGCTGCAGCAGGGGGAGATCCTGGTGCAGAAGGACTTGGCCGCCACTTTGGAACGGTTCGCCAAGGGCGGGCACGACGGCTTCTACAAGGGTGCCACCGCCGAGTTGCTCACCGCGCAGATGGTGCGGGGTGGTGGGTTCGTCACCGCGGCGGATCTGTCGGCCTACGTGGCGCGCGAACGCGCGCCGCTGCGCGGCACCTTCCGCGGCCACGAAGTGCTGACGATGGGGCCGCCGTCGTCGGGCGGCGTGGCTCTGGTCGAGATGTTGAACCTGCTCGAGGGCTTCGAACTGGCCCCGCTCGGGTTCGGCGGCAGCGAGTACCTGCACCTGCTCACCGAAGTGATGGCACGCGCCTACGCCGACCGCTCGCGCTGGCTCGGGGACCCCGACCACTACGCGGTGCCGCTGGGCGGTCTCACCGACAAGCAATACGCGGCGAAGCTGCGCGAGTCGATCCGCCGCGAGCGCAAGAGCGAAGTGGCGCCGGGGGTGCCGCCGGGGGCGGTGGAGTCCGACGACACCACGCACTTCTCGATCGTCGATCGGTTCGGCAACGCGGTGGCGTGCACCACCACCATCAACGACACCTTCGGCGCCCACGAAGTGGTTGCCGGGGCCGGGTTCCTGCTCAACAACGAGATGGACGACTTCTCGGCCAAGCCCGGCGTGCCGAACCAGTTCGGCCTGGTCGGTGGCAAGGCGAACGCGATCGCGCCGCACAAGCGCATGCTGTCGTCGATGACGCCGACCCTGGTGCTGCGGGACGGCCAACTGCAGCTGGTGCTCGGCTCGCCGGGGGGTGGCCGGATCATCAATGCCGTGCTGCAGGTGCTGCTGGCCCGGCTCGAGTTCGGTCTGTCGCTGCCGGCCGCAGTGCAGGCGCCGCGCATCCACTACCAATGGCAGCCGGCGACGGTGCGGTGGGAGCTGCTGGCGCTGCCGCCCGACGTGCGCCAGGCGCTGGCGGCGAAAGGCCACACCTTCGATCCCGAGCCGCGCGGCGTGGGCCAGGTGCTGGCGATCGAAGTGCTGCCCAATGGGCAGCGCCTGGGGGTGTGCGACCACCGCAGCGGTGGCTCGGCGGGAGCCTACTGACGTGGCCGCGCGGCCGATCCGCATCGCACCGTCGCTGCTCGCCGCCGACTTCACGCGGCTCGGCGAAGAGGTGCGTTCGGTCGAAGCGGCCGGAGCCGACTGGCTGCACCTGGACGTGATGGACGGGCACTTCGTGCCGAACCTGACGTTCGGTCCGCCGGTGGTGGCCGCCATCCATCGGGTGGCCCGGGCGCCGCTCGACGTGCACCTGATGATCACCGATCCGTGGCGCTACGCCGATGCGTTCCTCGACGCCGGGGCCGCGTGGCTGACGTTCCACGTCGAACTCGCAGGCCGGGGTGACGTGCTGGGGTTGCTGCAGCACATCCGGTCGCGCGGCGCCAAAGCCGGCTTGTCGCTGCAGCCGGACACGCCGGTCGAGTCCTTGCGGCCGTTCGTCGGCGCCCTCGACTTGGTGTTGGTGATGAGTGTGTTCGCCGGCTTCGGCGGGCAGGCTTTCCTGCCCGAGGTGCTGCCCAAGGTCGGGGCGCTGCGCGGGTTCGGCTACACCGGCCTCGTGTCGATGGACGGCGGCATCGGGACCAAAACCATCGGCGCCAGTGCGGCAGCGGGCACCGACGTGTTCGTCGCCGGCACCGCGGTGTTCGGTGCCCCAGACCGCCAAGCGCGCATCGCCGAACTGCGCGCGCTGGCCGCCGCCGCAGCGCCCGCCTGACGGGCGCGGTCGCCCCTGGTCAGCCGGCGTTCGGCGCGGCTTTCGGACCTGCCACGCGGCAAGCGCCGGCACTCGGCTCGGCGACGAAGGTCGACACCGCGCCGGCGGCGCGCATGGCCGCGGCGATGGCGGCTGCCGTCTCGCGCGTGCCGAGGGCGATCGCCGAGCCGCCGAAGCCGGCGCCGACGATGCGCGCGCCGAAGGCACCTGCGGCGTGGGCGGCCCGCACCAGGGCGTCGACGGCTGGGTGGCCGACTTCGTAGTCGTCGGTGAGGCCGCGGTGGCTGCTGGTGAGCAGGCGGCCGAGTTCGGGCAGGTCGCCCTGGCGCAGCGCGGCGACGGCGGCGCTGGTGCGCGCGGCTTCGGCGAAGACGAACCCGGCGCGCCGGCGCAGCAGTGGGTCCGCGAGCGCGGCGCTGGCGGCCCACTGGGACGTGGGCACGTCGCCGAGCAGGCCGCCGGCGGGAGCCCCGAGCAAGCTCGCGGCACGACGGCACTGGTGCACGCGTTCGTTGTAGGCAGCCTGCAGAGCACCGCCCTTCTCGGCGCGCACGCCCGAGTCGGCGACCACCACCGCGGCCGAGTGCGGCAGGGGCACGGCGGTGGCGCGCAGGGGCCGGAAGTGCAGGAACAACGCGTGGCCGGGCTGGCCCAGCAGCGCGGCCGCCTGGTCCATGCCGCCCGCTTCGGTGCCGACGTAGCGCTCGGCGGCCGCACACTGTTCGGCCAGGTGCAGCCGGTCGACGTCGCGCGGGGCGAACAGCAGCGCTGCGGCGCACACCAGCGCGGCGCTCGACGACAAACCAGCGGCGATCGGCAGGTCTGCGCCCAGCAGCAGGTCGACCCCGTTCGCGGGTGGCTGGCAGCGCAGGCCGGCGACCACGTAGTCGACCCAGGTGCCGGTACGCGGTCGGTTGGCCAGTTCGGCGCGGGGGATCACGGCCGCGGCGAAACGGTCGGGTTCGAGGTGGCGCAGGCACACGAGATCGTCGTGCCGGGGTCGTGCGGCGATGGCGACGCCGAACGGCAGGGCGAACGGCAGCACCGGCAGCCCCGAGTAGTCGGTGTGCTCGCCGATCAGGTTGACCCGGCCCGGCGCGAACGCGCCGAGGGTGGCGTCGGGCATCGCGGCGAACACACGGCGCAAGGGGGTGGGCAGGTCCACGGGCGCAGGCTAGCGGGCTCCTGCAACCACGGCCACGGCGGGGCGGCGTGCCCGAGTGTGGGTGGGCGGCGGCCGCCGGCGCGTCGACCCGGGCCCCTTTTCCCTGGGTTTGCGCGGCAGAAGTGGTTACCAACTAGGCCACTGGATTCCCTGCACATGCCAGTCCACGGGCCGCAGTCCTGCTCTTCTCCGACGTTTTCGTCCCGGCGCCCAGCGCGCTCTCGGCGCGCGTGCTGGTTCGGCCACGAGTTCGTGGGCGCTGCCCAACTGGTTGCGGCCGCCGTGTTGGCCGCCGGGCCGCTGGCCGCCGCGCGTCAGGCCGGGGCGGCGGTCCCGCAGGAGCCGCCGAACGCGATCGACCAGGAGGCCGAAGCGCGCGGCCAGGCCGTGCGCCTGCTCAGCATCGAGGATGCCCTGCGCATCGGCCGTTCCGGCAACGTGCCGTTGCGGGCCGCGGAGCTGCTGCCCGAGCAGGCGCGCACCGACCTGCTGTTCGCCGAAGCGGCCTTCGCTCCGGAACTCTACGTCAACGGCAACTACAGCGATTCCCGGGCGCCGCAGCGCAACGCGTTCCAGCCGTCGGTGCAACGCACCACGATCGATGGCGCGATGGGTTGGCGGCAGCGCACCATCACCGGCGGGGCGTTCGACCTGGCGTTCCGGCCGGCGCGCATCGAAGCGCGTGGCTCGCCGGCGTTCCCCGCCAAGCTGCACACGGCGGAATGGGGGGCCACCTTCCGCCAGCCGCTGCTGCGCGGTGGTTGGACCGAGTACAACCTGGCGGCCAGCACTTCGGCGCAGCTCGGCATGGTGCAAGCGGAACAGGACTTCCAGCGCACCGTGCAGGACACCCTGATGCGCATCGTCCAGGCCTACTGGGAGCTCGCGTTCTCGCGGGCCAATTGGCGGGTGGTCGATGCCGCACTCGCGGTCGCGCAGGAGCAGCTGCGCATCACCGACGAACGCATCAAGGTGCAGGCCCTGGCACCCCGCGACCGCATCGCCGACGAGGCGGAACTGGCGCGCCGCCGCGAGGAGCGCATCGCCGCCGAGAACGACATCCGGGCCCGCGAGGACGAACTGCGCCGGCTGTTGTTCGATGCGACCGATCCGGAGCTGTGGCGCATCAACCTGCGGCCGAGCAGCGAGATCGCGATCGAGCCGAAGGCCGAGGCCCGCGACTTCGCGCCCTTGGTGCAGATCGCGGTGCAGAAGCGGCCGGACCTGGACAGCTTGCGCACCCAGATCAGCGCCGCCGAAGTCGCCCTGGCGCAGGCCCAGAACGAAACCCTGCCGCGCTTCGACTTCGTCGGCGGCTGGTCGAGCGATGCGGCGCGCACCGAGTTCCGCGACACCTGGAACGACGCCATCGACAACACGTATCCCGACTGGAACGTCGGCTTCGAGTTCGCCCTACCGCTCGGCAATCGCGCGGCGCAGGCGCGGCAGCTGCGGGCCATGCTCGACCTCGAGCAGCGGCGTCGCCGGCTGCATGCTGCGGTGCTCGACGTCACTAAGGAGGTGCGCGATGCGGTGCGCAGCCTCGACAGTCTGGCGCAGAGCATCGCCGCCGGCGAGGTGTCGGTGCGGCTCGCCACCGCCAATCTGGAGACCGAGCAGGTCAAACTGCGGGTCGGCGCGTCGACCGCGTTCGAGGTGCAGCGCCGCAACCAGGAGCTGCGCGAAGCGCGCACGCGCCTGTTGCGCAACCAGCTCGACTACCGGGTGGCGGAGAGTCGGTTGCTGCACGCGCAGGGGTTGTTGGCCGCGCCGCAGTGAGCGCGTTGGCTCGGTCGAGCGCCGCTACTCTCCTGGTTTGCTGCACTGGCAACGGAGCCGGTGCGGATCCGGGCGATCAGGGCGGCAGCGGCTCGGTGGCGGCGGGGCCGAGGGCGTTGAGCATGTGGTGGTAGGCGCCGCGCTGCGCCACCAGTTCGCGGTGGCTGCCGGCTTCGACGATGCGACCCTGATCGAGCACCAGGATGCGGTCGGCCTCGCGCACCGTCGACAACCGGTGGGCGACCACCAAGGCCGTGCGACCGTGCAGGGCGGCGCGCAGTGCCTGCTGCAAGGCTGCTTCGGCTTCGCTGTCGATGCTGGCGGTGGCTTCGTCGAGCACCAGCACGTCGGGGTCGGTGACCAACGCCCGGGCGAACGCCAGCAGCTGCCGTTGGCCCTGGGAGAACGTCGCCCCGCGTTCTTCCACCTGCGCGCCGAGTCCCGCGGGCAGGGCGCGCACGAACGCCGCCGCGCCAACCGTCTCCAGTGCCTGCCACACCTTCGCCTCCGGAATCGCGGGGTCGAACAGGCGCACGTTGTCCAGCACCGTGCCGTGGAACAGGAACAGATCCTGCGCGACGTAGGCGATGCGCTGGCGCAGGTCGCGGACCTGCAGTTCGCGCACGTCGGTGCCGTCGAGCCGCACGGCGCCGCCGCTCACGTCCCGCAGGCGCGCCACCAGGGACAGGATGGTGGTCTTGCCGGCACCGGTCGGGCCGACGATGGCGATGGTCTCGCCGGGCGCGGCAGTGAACGACACCGAACGCAGCACCGGGTGGCCCGGCACGTAAGCGAAGTCGACGGCTTCGAAGTGCACCTGGGCCCGACCTCGGCGTGGACTCGGCTGGGCCCGCGGATTCGGTGGGGGAAACACCGGCTCCGCGAGCAGCCCGAACACCCGCTCGGCACTGGCGAACGCCGCCTGCAGCACGTTGTACTTCTCGCCCAGCTCCTTGACCGGCCCGGAGAACAGTCCGTAGTACAGCCAGAACTGGACGAACTGCCCTGGCTCCAGGCGTCCGTCCAGCACCGCGTGGCCGCCGAACCACAAGAGGCCGATGGTGGTGCCGCGCAGGGCCAGATCGACCAGGGCGAAGAACCGGGAGAAGTGCAACACGGTGCCGAGCCAGGCGGTGGCGGTGTCCGCGTTGCGCCCCGCGTAGCGCTGGGCCACGGCCGCCTCCTGGCCGAACGCGCGGGTGGTGCGGATGCCGCCCACCAGTTCGGTGGTGTAGGCGTTCTGCAGCGCCAGTTTGCCCCGCACGGCCCGGTAGGCGCGTTGTGCCTTGGCGCGGAACCACAGGCTCAGGCCGATCACCACCGGGGCGGTGCCGAGCGTGAACAGGGCGAGCGGGACGTCGAGCCAGAACAACACGGCCAAGACACCGAAGATCTTCAGCAGGTCGAACACCGACTGCAGCACCCCGGTGGCGAGCAGTTCGTTCAGGTTCTCCACGTCGCTGGTGACCCGCGTGGTCAACTTGCCGGCGGTCTGCCGTTCGTGGTGGGCGAGGCTCGTGTGCAGCAGGTGGTCGAACAGCTGCCGCCGCACGTCGCGGATCACCCGTTGGCCGTTCCACGCGGTCCACAAGCCGTAGACGTAGCCGAGCCCGGCGCCACACAGCGTGGCGGCGAGAAAGCCGAGGCCGTAGCCGGTGAGCTGCCGCAGGCGCTCGTCGGTCGCGAGCCCGACCTGGCGCATCGGCCCGTCGATGGCATGGCGCAGGCACCAGGGGCCGAGCAGTTCGAGGCTGAACGAAACCAGCAGGATCAGCAGGCAGGCGGCGAAGCCGCGCCGGTACGGCCGCACATACGGCCACAGCCGCCCCAGGATCGCCCACTGCATGCGGCCGTCGGGATCGGGTTCCGCGTAGGGGTCGCTCATGGGCTGGCCTCGCCGGCCTGTTCGAGGGCCTGGGCTTCGCTCTGCCGACGTACGGCCGCGGCATAGCGGCCGCCGCGCTGCAGCAGGTCCTGATGGCGGCCGGCCTCGACCACCCTCCCGGCGTCGAGCACCAGGATCCAGTCGGCATCGGCGAGCACCGACAGGCGGTGGCTCGTGACCAGCACCGTGCGCGAGCCGCGCTGGCTGGAGAGGCCGGCCAGGATCCGCCGTTCGGTGCGCGGATCGACCGCCGACAGGGTGTCGTCGAGCATCAGACCCGGGCGGTCGGCGCACAGGGCGCGCGCCAGGGCCACCCGCTGCTTCTGGCCGCCCGACAACACGACCCCGCGCTCGCCGACCACGGTGTCCAAGCCCTGCGGCAGTTGCGGCAGGTCCTGGTCGAGCGCTGCGGCTGCCGTGGCGGCCTGCAGCCGTGCTGCGTCGGCGGCCTGGGCGGCGAACTCGAGGTTGGCCGCGATGGTGGCGCTGAACAGGAACGGTTCCTGGTGCGCCACCGCGAACAGGGCGCGGACCGCCGCCGGGGCGAGGTCGAGCAGATCGTGGCCGTCGACGAACACGGTGCCCCGCGGCGGGTCGTAGAAGCGCAGCAGGACCGCCAGCAGCGTCGACTTGCCGCTGCCGACGGGGCCGCACAGGCCGAGCTTCTGCCCTGGTTCGAGCTGGAACGAGACGTTCTGCAGAGCGGGTTGCAGAGCCCCCGGGTAGGTGAAGGTGAGGTCCTGCACCCGCAGGGCGCAGCGCAGCCGCGGGGCTGCGCCTTCGGTCGGTTCGGTCTCGGTCTCGAACAGCTCCTCGATGCGCAGCCCGGCGGCATGGGCCCGCGGCAGGGTGGCGATGGTCCAGCCGAGGATCTCCAGCGGGAAGGTCAACAAGCCCAGGTAGCCGGTGAACTCGAACAGCTGGCCGACCGTGATCGCCCCGTGGATCACCTGGTGGCCGCCGACCGCCAGCACCGCGAGCAGCACCAGGCCGCTGGTGGTGTGGGTCAAAGACGACATGCCCGAACGCAGGCGCGACAGGCGCAGATTGGCCAGCAGGTAGCGGCGGTTCTGCCGGGCCAGCGCCGCACGTTCGCGGTCGGCGGCGGCGAACTGCTGGACCACCCGGATGCCGGCGAAGTCCTCCTGGACCCGCTGCGAAATGGCGCCGATCGCCTCCTGGCTGGCCTTGCTCCAGCGGTGCAAGCGCGGCAACAGCGTGCGCATCAGCAGGAACATCAGCAGGAAGCCGCTGCAGCAGGCCAGGGTCACGGCCACGTCCATGCGCAGCATCAGGACCGCCCCTGCCGGCAGCAGGCACAAGGTGCTGCCACCGTGCAGCAACAGCGGCCCCATCACGAACCGCACCAGTTCGACGTCCTGGGTGAGGCGGCTCACCAGGTCGCCGGTGCGCGCGCGGTCGAACCAGGACACCGGCAGGCGCTGCAAGTGCGCGATCGCCGCGTCCTTGAGGTCCTGTTCGACTTGGCGCGACACGTCGATCAGGGCCTTGCGCGACAGGTAGCGGCTGGCGGCTTCGGCGAGGGCGAGGCCCACGAGCCACCAACAAGTCGTGTGCAGTGCCAGGGTGGCCGCCGCCCGGTCGGCACCGGCGTGTTGCAGGCCGTCCAGGGCCTGCCCGAGCAGGCTCGGCATCCACAGCAGGACCGCGGCATGGACCGGGACCAGCAGTGTGCCGCCGAGCACCAGCGGCCAGCGGCGAGCCAGCAGGCGGGTCGGGCGGCCGAACGCCCTGACGATCGAGGGAAACCAGCGCAAGCGCGCAGCATCGGCCATCCGGTCGCCTGTTGCAAACTGCGACACCGCAGAGCGGACGGAGGTGGCGTCCCAAGGTGGGACGGGACGGCCAGGTGGACCCAGGTGCCGGGGCCTCGCTGCCGATGAAGGGCATTGCGTCGGTCTTCGACCGACCGAGGAGGACTGCACCCCATGCGCCGCTCCCTACATCATCTTCGCCAGCAAGCTGGCTTCACCTTCGCCGAGCTCGCCTTCGGCATGCTGATCCTGGTGGTCGGCGCCGTCGTGCTGGTGAACCACATCGCCGTCAACTACAACACCACGGGAACCGAACGCGACCGAGTGTTCGCCTACAGCAAGGCGCAGGCGATCCTCTCGGAGATTCAAGGCTTCGTCGACCGCGGCCAGGTCGACGCCGCGGTCGACCTCGACGTGCTCGACGACGGCGTGGTGAATCGGCCGGCTCTGACCATCACCACCGACGCGACCAACCAGCTGGTGGCGCCCGACCACGTGTTGTCCGGCAACTACCAGCGGGACGGGCAGTGGGTGTGGTCGCGCCGGATTTCGGTGCGCCCGTTCGTGGGGCTCAACAACCGCAACGTGCGCTACGTGACGGTGCGCCTGTTCCGGCGCGGCAACGATGGCGTCGAGCACCCGATGGCCGACCTGTCTGCGGTGATCAACTCGGCGGGCAAGGCCTACCCGACCACCCAGGTGTTCGACGTCTATCTCCTCGCGGTCGAGAACATCCCGGGCTGGTGGGTGTTCATGGATTCGATCAAGCCGTTCGTCGAGTCGATGATCACCGACCTCGAGACGCGCAACCCCGGCCTCGAGTTCCGCACCCACTGGATCACCAAGTCCAGCTTCGGCCGCTGCGAATCGTACCGCCCGTTCATCAACGAGGCCGTCGACAGCAACCAGAACATCACCGAGGCCTACCACTATCCCGGACGGATGCCGTCCGGCTCGGCGTCGACCTACTACT
The DNA here is from genome assembly GCA_016795295.1 of Planctomycetota bacterium. Lineage (GTDB taxonomy): Bacteria > Planctomycetota > UBA1135 > UBA1135 > UBA2386 > JAEUHP01. The sequence goes on from JAEUHP010000081.1 coordinate 15,495, forward strand.
ACGTGCCCGACAACTTCCGCGGCCGCATCAGCAACGACGGGGTCGAGGAGAACGGCTACGACGCCAATCTGAACCCGCATCCCTACGCGCTGTGCGACTACTTCAACCACGCCATGCGTTACCCACAGGAACTGGCGCTGTGGCAGAAGCGGGTGGAGGCGATCGAGCTGCGTGAGGCAGAGATCGCCGCCGCCCAGGCGGCCGGAACCCCGCCGCCGGCGGCACTGACGGACATGTCGAAGGAGCCGACGCTGCGGTTGTTCCTCGAGGATCTCTACAGCAATCCGGACCAGTACAAGAACGCTCTGGTCGTCAACCTGCACGGCGAACTGCTGCCGATGCCGGCGCTGCGCAACTTCAGCGACGCGGCGCGCGATCCGGTCAACCTGCCGCGGGTGCGTTGTGTCACGCATCCCGAAGAACTGCGCACCGCGCGCAACGCCGCGACGCCTGGCTCCAGCGATCCGGTGCGCCTGCGCATGTACGCGTACAACGACAACTCCCAGACCTACACCGGCAGCAGCATCATGACGGTGCCGATGGTGGTGGAGGTGATGGGCGTCGATCTGACGCACCCGAGCATCCCGGGGGCCTTGGCGACCACCTGCACGCTGCAGAACCTGCGCGGTGGCGTGCCAGTGGGTCTGCTCAACGACACGAGCTACTACGCGTTCGCGAACGCCAAGGTGGCGGGGGACCCGACGCTGCAGGCGAACGAGATGTACTACCGCGCCGAATTCGTCGATCCGGGCACTTCGGGCCAATCGCGGTTCACCCGCATCTATCTGTACAACACGCCGGTGGTGGCGCCCCCGGTGTCAGGGCGTGGCTTGGCCGCGAGCCAGCAGGCACAACTGTACTGGATGCCGTACATCCCGTGCCCGGTCGAGGCCGCGCGCGACTTCTCGACCAATCTGTTCACCAACAGCACGCTGCCGAAGAACACCGCACGCTGGACCTTGCAGATCGGTGCCACCACGCTGACCAACCTGAGTTTCGTCAGCGACAACGGTGCGCGTTACAACCCGAACAGCGACGTGGTGCTGGAAGTGCGGACCCGCATCTGGTCGGGCAGCGATCCGGCCACCAGCGGCACCATGTGGCCGCCGGCCCGGCGCAACGCTCCGGAGAACCTGTCGACCACGTACACTTGGTGGGCGAGCAACCGCGAGGCGGTGCCGATCACCGAACGGTCCCAGTTCCAGGGCGACCCTCGGCACTGCCCGTACAAGGACCTGTTCAACACCGACCCGGACTATCCCAACGGCTACAACTGGTACCACGACACTCTCACCAACTCGAACAACTCGGCAGCCAACTACCCGAGCATCAGCAGTGGCCTGTTGCGCAATCGCTGGCAATCGGCGATGGCGTGTGACGTGCCGCGGCTGTTCGAGGTGCTGCGCAGCGGTCTGGCCCGGAGTGCCGGGGTCTGGACCACGCTGACCGGGTTCTCGTACTACTACGTCGGCATCGGCAACGACATCGGCTACGACTCGGCGAACGGCTACAACAACTCGATCCCGAGCAATCTCCGGCCGCACGGCAGCCCGGGCAGCACCGGCTTCCTGGACACCATCATCGGCCAGCGCCGCCTGGTGCGCAGCGCCGCGAGCACTGGCTACTGGTGGGGCATCCCGTGGCTCGGCGAGCTCTACCCCGACAGCGCCGTGACCGCTTGGTACGCCACCGA
>JAEUHP010000161.1 GCA_016795295.1 Planctomycetota bacterium
CGGAACCGCCGTATTTCGTCGGTTCCCTCGACGTGCAGGCCCGCTTGCCGTTGCAGCAAGGTCTGGAGCTCAGCGTGGAACGGCTCGGCAACCGCTGGCCCCTGCGCCGCCTCGATCCGACCAACGAGTCTTCGCTGTTGACGGTGGTTGGCAATGGTCCGCCCGTACCGGGCGTGTCGTTGTCCGGCACCCCGGACCTGCTGGTGCCCGGGGATCGCGGCACCTTGTGGGTTTCTGGAGCGCATGGCGGCCTGCGCGGCACGGTTCCCACCGGGCTGCGGGTGAGCCCACCGCTGCACGCCAGTCCTGCCTATGCGGCCACCTTGATTGCGCTGGACGGCGTTGCCGTGGCCGTCCCGGCCTTGCTGCTGGCGGATGGAGGGCTGGTGTTGGGGCCGCTGCTGGTCGGAACGGCGCAATTGGCGCTGCTGCCGGATGCGCGGCTGGTGGTGCTGCAGGCCGGTGGCCTGCAGGTGTTCGGACCGCAGGCCGCCGCGGTGCGGCCGTTGCCGCCGCAACCGTTCCGGGTCATGGTCAGCGGCGCGGTCGCTGCTCCGGAGTAGCCCGTGTCGCTGCGCAGGATCCTGTCCGGGTGTGGGTGGTTCCTCGGCCTCGTCGTGGTCGTTGCCGCGCAGGCGCCGTTGGCGCCGCCATCCGCGCCACCGCAGAATCCGGTCACCCCGGCCAAAGCGGTGCTCGGCAAGATGTTGTTCTGGGAAGAACAGCTCGCCAGCAACGGCCGCATGGCTTGCGGCACCTGCCATCGGCCGGAGCAAGGCGGGGCTGATCCACGCCGCCAGCGACATCCCGGCGCCGACGCGGTCCCCTTCACTGCGGACGACACGTTCGGTTCGCCTGGCGTGGAGCGGCGCGCCAGCAATGGCGATCTCGCGCGCGATCCGCGCTTTGGCGTGGCCCCGCAGGTGACCCCGCGCGCGGCACCGATGGTGCTGAACGCGGCCTGGGCGCCGGAGCTGTTCTGGGATGGTCGCGCGGACGGGCGTTTCGTCGATCCCGTCAGCCAGCAAGTGCTCATTCCGGTGGGCGGCGCTTTGGAGCACCTGGTGTTGCATCCGTTCCTGGATGCCGTGGAGATGTCGCGTCCGGGCCGCGCTTGGCCCGAATTGGTGCAGCGACTGCAGGCGATCCGTCCCTTGGCGCTGGCGACCGCACTGCCGCCGGATGTGCAGGCTGCGCTGGCATCGGCACCCGATTACCCGGCGTTGTTCGCCGCGGCATTCGGCACCCCCGCCATCCAGCCGACGCGGATCGCCTTCGCCATCGCCACCTACCTGCGCACCTTGGTCGCCGACCAGACGCCGTGGGATCAGTTCCGTCGCGGCAACAGCCAAGCATTGACTCCGGACCAACAGGCGGGGTTGGGTTGGTTCTCGAACGAGGCCCGCTGCCACATCTGCCATCCCGCCGGCCTGTTCACCGACCATGGCTACCGCGGTCTCGGGCTGGTGCCGGTGACGCAGGACCCGGGGCGCGGCGGCGTCAGCCAACAGGCGGCGGACCTCGGCACCTTCAAGGTGCCGAGCCTGCGCAATGCGGCCTTGAAGACGACCTTCATGCACAACGGCCGGTTCACGACGCTGACCCAGGTGGTGGGATTCTATCGCAACGGCGGTGGTACCGCCGGGCCACGGGATCCCGAGCTGGCAGCTTTGGGCATCGATGCGCTGCAGACCCAGCAACTCCTCGACTTCTTGACCAACGGCCTGGTAGATCCGCGGGTCCGCCTCGCGCAGCCACCGTTCGATCGGCCGCAGTTGTGGTCCGAACGGGTTGCGCCGGGCAGCCCGCGATTCGGGGTCGGCACGGCCTGGGCGGGCGGCACACCGCAGCTGCTGGCGGATGCGGCGCCGTTCGTCGGCAATGCGGAGTGGTCGATCGGCGTCGACCAGGGGCCTGCCGGTGGCAGCGCGTTGCAGGTGTTGAGCTTGCAGGAGGCCGCAGCGGCGAGCACCTGGTTCGGCGTGCCGCTGTACACGGCATGGCAAGCGCCCCACGCGGTCCAGTGGCTGTCGTTCGACAGTACGGGACTGGCCACGGCGCGTTGGCCGGTCCCTGCTCTGCCAGGGCTGCGCGGCCTGCCACTGGTGTTGCAGGCCTTCGTGCCACTGCCCGGCGGTGCGGTCGCCAGCAGCCAAGGGGCGCGCTGCCAAGTGCAGTGAGCCAGCCAGCTTGGCGGGCGGCCCGCTCCTTGCGACCTACCGCTGCTTCGTGCACGCGGTGCGCATGGGTGGGCAGCAGTGGCGCTGGCACTGCCCCCGCCAGCTCACCAACCGACTTGCAGCACGAACCCGTTCGAGGCGGACAAGGCGCCTGACGCCACCTCGAGTGCCACGGCCTGGCTGAAGAACTGCAGGCCGGCGAAACCCGCGCTGGCGCCGATCGGGAACGGCAGGTTCGCCGAG
>JAEUHP010000192.1 GCA_016795295.1 Planctomycetota bacterium
CCGGTGGCAGCGCCGCGCACCTGGCTGCTCGCGATCGGCTGGCGCCGCCGGGGCCTCTTGTCCGTGCACGAACTGCCCAACACCGGCTGAGCCCAGAGCATGCCCTCCGGGTTCAGCCGATGCGCAGCGGGGCCCCAACGCAGCCTCCGCCGCCCATGGCAGATCGAGCTGGGCACGAAGCACCTTGCCGACAGGCCGGGAACCACCGCGCCCAACTCGGCGGCCTGCTTGTCGAATCTCTGCCGAATCCCTCTCGAGCATCTGCGCACCCCCTGCCGAGACGAGGTCGGGGGGGGACACACCTGGACCGGCGGCGGCAAGGCCGTGTCGATCCAAGGCCAACGGACAGCGCAAGCGGCGCGCGATTCCCGGCTTCCGCTTGCACCGGCCTCGCGCGGTGGCATACTCCTCGCGCCGGCCGGAGTGGCGGAATCGGCAGACGCACGGGTTTCAAAAACCCGCGCCGCAAGGCGTGCGGGTTCAAGTCCCGCCTCCGGCACCAACTTCCTCGGGGCGGCTTCCGCCCGAGGGGCAGGCATCCTCGGCCAGCCGCGCCACCCGCTCCCGCGCCGCTACACCCGCTCCCGCACCACCGGATTGCGCAGCACCCCGAGCCCGTCGATCGCGACCTCCATCACGTCGCCCTCGACCACCGGCCCCACGCCCTCCGGCGTGCCCATCGCCACCAGATCCCCGGGCCGCAGCGTCGTACACCGAGCCATCGCCGCCAATGCCGCCCCCACCGGAAACACCATGTCCCGGGTGCGCGCATCCTGCCGCACCACCCCGTTCACCCGCATCGTGATGCGCACGTCCGAGGCGTCGAACCCGTCCGCCGGCACCACGAACGGCCCCACTGGGCAGAACGTGTCGAACGACTTGCTGCGCAGCCACGGGTACTTCTGCTCCCGGTCGCTGCCCTGCAGCTTGCGCGCCGTCACGTCGTTCAGCAGCGTGTAGCCCGCGACCAGCCGCCCCGCATCCGGAGCCGCCACGTACTTCGCCCCGCGCCGCTCCGGATCGGCGAAACCGAGCACCAGACCCAGTTCGGCCTCGTGGTCGACCCGCGTGTCGAGCCAGTGCGGCAGCACCACCGGGGCCCCGTGCGGCACCAGCGTGTCCGGCAGCTTGGCGAAGAAGATCGGCTCAGGCGGCGCTTCGGCGCCGAACTCGCGCGCGTGCGCCACGTAGTTCTTGGCGAGGCACAGGATCTTGCCCGGCTGCGGCACCGGCAGCGCGAACTGGGTAGGCACCGGCATCGTGGTGCCGCGCGCGATGCGCGCCGCGAGGTCGGCCTTGCGCAGCGCCCCGCTGGCCAGCAGCGCCTGCACGTCCAGGGGCCCGAGGTCGACGAAGCGCGGCCCGCCGGCGGCCGTGGGATCGACCGCCCCCAGGTGCACCGCGGCCCCCTTGGGGAAGCGGAACCAGGCGGCGACGGCGGGCAACACCAGCGGCCCGCCGGCGGGTGGCTGTGCCGGTGCACCAGTACCCGGCAGCGCGCCAGTCACCGGCAGCGCTCCAGCGCCGTCAGGGCATAGCAGGTGCACAGCACCGGCTGGCTCTCGTACCAGCGGCCGTTCTGGCCGTTCAGCCACGACCCGTCCGCCAACTGCATGCCTTCGAGCTGGGCGCGCAGCGCTTTGCGCCAGGCCACGGCTTCGGTCTTGCGCTGCCCCTGCTCGTCCGCGGGCCCTGGCACCTGCACCGTGTCGAGGCCGGCGAGGTCGAGCGCCTGGCCCAGCACCATGTAGTAGTAGAACAGGCCCTGGAACTTGACCTTCTCACCGAGGGCCGGGTCGGCGCCAGGATTGCTGGCGAGATCCCAGTGCTCGGACACCCAGCGGACGGCGGCTTGCACCCGTTCGTCGTCGCGCGACAGACCAGACAGCGTGTAGGACTTCAGCAGCGCATAGGTCATCGAACCGTAGCTGCGCGGCACCGACTTGCCGTCCGGCAGCACCAGGTAGCCGGCGGCCGAATTGCCCGGGTAGTAGCTGGCGCCGCCGTCGTCGCCCGAGGTCACGTCGAGCAACTGCCCGCCGCGGTCCGGATCCTTGACCTTGCCGGCGAAATCGTTGCGCGACTTGAGGTTCTGCGTGCGCTGCAAGAACACCAGCGCCTTCTGGAAGGCTTCGTGGTCGGCCGGCAGGCCGGTGGCGCGCAGCGCTTCGAGCGAGAAGTGCAGGTTGCTCAGGTCGCCGCGCTGGCCGCCGCCGTAGCCGATCGAACCGTAGTCGGGATCGGCGGGCGTGTAGCCGGACCGCTCCAGGTTCTGGAAGCCGAGGATCGCCTTCTGCGCCTTCTGCAGCACCGGCTTGGCCGACGGGTCGTGCCAGCGCGCCAGCGCGGCCACCGCCGCACAGGTGATGTAGTTCGGCTGTTCCTGGCCGATGGTGCCGTCCTCGGCCTGCAGACTGCACAGCCAACGCAGGCCTTGGTCGATGGTGGCCTGCTCCGCGGCCGAGCGCAGCGCCTTCGGCTTGGTCTGCAGGGCCAGCAGGGCCAGCGCCGTGAACCCGGGATGCGGGATCACCTTGTCCTTGCCCACCTGGACCGAGAACACGCCGTCCTTCTGCTTGCCGATCAGGAACTCGAAGCCCTTCTGCTGGGCCGGGGAGAACGCTGCCGCAGCCGGCTCCTGCTGGCCCTGCTGGTCGAGGCGCCGGTTGGCGATCTGGCAGGCCACGAGCTGCACCAGGGCCGCCGCAGCGGCGCCGCGGTCGAGACCTTCGGGCGCCTGCTTCCAGGCGGCGAAGCGCTGGGCGGCGTCGCGGGCGAGATCCTGCGGGAACACGTCGGCGCGCACCTGGCCCAACACCGCGAGGACCGCGGGTTCGAGCCCGGCTGGCGCGGCGGCCTCGCCAGCGCCGTGTTGCGCGAGCCAGCGGCGCGCGGCGGCGATCTCGGTGCGGTAACCCTCGGTGTCGTAGGCGGCCAGGGCGTCGGCCACCCACACCGTGGTCGCCGCATCGCCAAAGCCACCGTCGGCCTTGCGGTGCTTCAGCACGAAGTGCAACGACGGCCGCACCACCGGGCCGGCATGGAGGTCGTAGAACCGATGGCAGTGGCCCATCGCCGCCAGGATCTGTGCCGTGGCGAGCACCGAGTCACCGCCCAGGGCCGGCAGGTTGGCCCGGGTGGCGGTTTCGCGCAGCAGCCGGACCAAGCCGTCGACCTCCTCGCGGTAGACCGCGCCGGTTTTGCGCACCGGCAGGGTGTCCCCTTGGGCGCACACGGCCGCAGCGGCCAACGACAGCAACACGAATCCACTCCGCAGCATCGAGTTCATGGCAGTTCGGACAGGGTAAAGGTTGGGCGTTCTGGCCCGCAAACGGATTCGGCCGGCCGCGGTTCAGTGCGCTCGGCGTTCGGCGCGCGCCAGGGAGTCTCGCTTCCAGATCGCCCCGGCTCGGCGGGTTGGCCGGCAGCCCCCCCATGGCACGGCCGCTTCGGCCGGGGCCCTGGGCGCAACCCGAAGACCGGCCGAGAGCTACGGTCCGGCGTAGCCTCTGCCGCAGCCGAAGGTATCCTTCGCCGCCCGTCATGTACCGCACCTGGAAGGTCTCGCTGGTGATCCCGGCCTACAACGAAGAAGCGACCATCGGCCAGGTCGTCGCGGAGTTCCGCGCCGAACCGCACCTCGACGAGATCGTGGTGGTGGACAACAACTGCCGCGATCGCACCGCGGCGATCGCCGCGGCCGCCGGGGCCCGGGTGGTCGTCGAGAGCCGCCCTGGTTACGGCTCGGCGCTGCTGGCCGGCCTGCGCGCCGCCACCGGCGACATCCTGGTGCTGGTCGAGGCGGACGGCAGCTTCCGGGCCCGCGACCTGGAGAAGCTCCTGGTCTACCTGGCCGACGCCGACATGGTGATGGGCACCCGCACCACCCGCCAGATGCTCGAGCAGGGCGCCAACATGCGCTCGATCCTGCGCTGGGGCAACGTGTTCATGGCCAAGTTCCTGCAGCTCCTGTGGCTGCGCCCCCACGAGCCGCGCTTCACCGACGTCGGCTGCACCTACCGCGCGCTGTGGCGGCGCACGTTCGAACGCATCGCCCCGCGCCTGTCGCAGACCGGTCCGGCGTTCTCGCCCGAGATGATGTGCGCAGCCCTCCAGGAGCGTTGCCGGGTGATCGAGATCCCGGTCACCTACGCGGCGCGGCTCGGCGGCGAATCGAAGCACTCCGACACGTTCGGCCGCCAGGCGCGCACGGCTTGGCGGATGTTCCGCACCATCTGCCGCAAGCGCTTTCTCGAGCGCAGTGCCAAGGTGGCGACGAACGACCCGGCAGACCGGGTCGGCCCGCGCTAGCATGTTCGCCCGCACAGCCATGCCCGCCCCCCTCCCGCATCTGGACCGAGGCTGATGCAGACTCCCAGTCGAGGCCAGCCTGCGCCCGTCGCGCCCGAAGCCCTGCGGGATGCGGCGCCGATCACGCACTGCCAGCTGTGCGGCTCGGCGGAGCGCGACCGCAAGTTCGCCGACCCGCCGTTCGAAGTCGTCACCTGCCGGCAGTGTGGCCTCGTCTACGTGACGCCCCGCCTGCAGGGGCAGGCGCTGCTCGACGTCTACGGCGAGGGCTACTGGAAGAGCGACAACCCGAAGGTACGCGGTTACGCCGACTACGCACGGGAAGCCGCGCTGTACTTGAAGACGTTCCAGCGGCGGCTGGCCCTGGTGCGCCACTGGCTGCCCGACCGCGCCCGGGTGCTCGACGTCGGCTGCGCCGCCGGCTACTTCCTGCGGGTCCTCGCCCCGCTCGGCCACGACGTGCACGGCGTCGAACTCTCGCCAGCGATCGCCGGCGAAGCGATCGCGGCCCTCGGCAAGGAACGCATCCACATCGGCACGCTCGACGATGCGGTGGCGGCGATGGACTACCAGTCCGCGTCGTTCGACCTGATCACCCTGTGGGACGTGATCGAGCACGTGCCGGAGCCGCAAGCCGTGCTGCGGCGCATCCGCGAACTGCTGCGGCCGACCGGCCATCTCCTGCTCGAGACCCAGAACGTGGCCTCGCGCTGGGCACGCCTGCTGGGCCGGCGCTGGCACCACTACAAGCACCACGAACACCTCTACCACTTCGACCCGGCGACCATCACGCGACTGCTCGCGGATTGCGGCTTCGCCGTGGAACGCATCGGTGCGGACTACGCCGGCAAATACGTGTCGTTCGCGTTCCTCGCCGAGCGCGCCGGACGGCTCGGCCGCATTCCCGGTCTCTTGGCCAAGCCGCTGCAACTGCTCCGTGGCTGCAGCGTCTACGTGAACCCACGCGACGAGATCATCGTCGCCGCGCGCCCTCGGTGACTCGATGGACCGCGCTGCCTACGCCGTGTTCGCCAAGCTGGAGCCGAGCCACTTCTGGTTCCGCAGTCGGCGCAGCATTTTCTTCGACCTGCTCGACCGCGCCCTCGGCAAGACCGAAGCGCGGCCCGCGAGCGCGGCACCGCGCGCGGTGCTGGAGATCGGCTGCGGTGCCGGTGGCATGCTCGGCCCCCTGCAGCGTTACGGCCGCGTCAGCGGCATCGACATCGACCACGAATACGTGGCCTACTGCAAAGAGCGCGGCTTCGCCGACGTGGCCTGCGGTTCGGGTTACGAGTTGCCGTTCCACGACGGCGCCTTCGATCTGGTGTGCCTGTTCGACACCTTGGAACACATCCCCGACGACGAGCAGGCGCTGCGCGAAGTGCGTCGTGTGCTGCGCCCCGGCGGGTCGGTGTTCGTCTCGGTGCCGGCGTACCAGTGGCTGTGGTCGCAGAACGACCGCACGGCCCATCACTGCCGCCGCTACACGCGCACGCGCCTGCTCCGGCTGCTGCAGCGGGCGGGCTTCGGGCCGCGCAAGGTCAGCTACTTCAACACGCTGCTGCTGCCGCTGATCGTGCCAGCCGTGCTGTGGCAGAAGCTGATGGACCGGCTCGGCCGCCTGCCGCCGAACTACAACAACATGTCGGTGCCGCTGCCGAGGTTCCTGAACTGGCTGTTCACGACCCTGATGTCCAGCGAGCGATACTTGCTGCGCTGGCTGTCGTTGCCGTTCGGGCACTCGGTGTTGGCGCTCGCCGAGCGCCAGCCCGAAAGGTAGTCCGGCGCGCTGGATGCCGGCGCACCGCCGCGGCCCAGAACGCCGGCAACCAGACGGCAGGCAACCAGACCGCAGGCAACCAGACCGCCGGCTACTTGCCGCCCGCGGGGCTGCCGCCGGCCGGCGAATCGACCTTCTGCTCACCCTTCGGCGCCTGGTAGTTGTACCGCGCTTCGAGGGCATCCTTGGTCCACGCCTGCTGGTAGGCCTGCATCGCCCGCAGACCGGCGTAGCTCTTGAAGTAGATGCCCTTGCGCAGCATCGCGAACTCGCGGCGCTCGACGTCGCTCGCTTCCAGCGGCGCCACCGCCGTGCAAGCGCCCACCAGCCAGCGACGGTTGGTCAGGTCCTGCACCACGCCGGTCGATTCACCGACCTTCATCTTGCCGTGGTTCTGCCAGAGGTAGACCACGGTCGGGTCGAAGCGCTTGTCGAAGCGCGGCCGCTGGGACAGCTCGCGGGAGTGCGGGCCGAGGTTGCCGAAGGTGAAGCCGGCTTGCTCCGCCGCCGCCGCGAGCACCGCAGCGTGGTGGGCCTTCGCCGCCTCGGCGATGTCGGCTTCGATCTGCTTCTGCACCTCCTCGTCGATGGCCTTCTGCTTGTCGGCCTTCTTGTCGAGGGCGTCGCGCAGCAACTGGCGCTTCTGCGACCACGCCATCGCCGCCTGGGTGTCGGGCGGCACGTCGGCGAGGATCTTCTCGGCCTTCTGCAGCCCGGCGGTGGTCTCGGCCTCCCAATCGGCGAGCTTCTTCTGGGCGGTCTCGGCGCGCTTGCCTTCGAGCTCGGCCACCTTCTCCGGCATCTTGGCCTTGGCCAGTTCGAGCAGCTTGGCCTCGAGCACCTTCTTCTTGGCCTCGGCCTGGTCCTTGGCCTGCTCGGTGTAGTAGGCACCTTCGAGCAGCGGCTTGAGCTGCTCCCAGGCCTTCAGCGGCCGCACTTCGATGTCGCGGACCTGGTAGAGGATGGTCGCCACGCTGGTGCGCCCGGGCTGGAAGCCGAGATCACCCTTGTTCTGCAGGTAGGTCGCGTAGGTGGCGAGCGGCCACTGGCCGAGGCCCAGACCGCCCTGCTCGAGATCCTTGAGCTGCTCGCCGTTGCGCTTGTCGTCGAACGACTTCAGCTCGAACCCGGCCTTGTCCTTGGTCAGCTCGGTGAACTTGGCGGCAAAGTCGAAGCCAGCGCGCGCGGCCTTGACCGCTTCCTCGGCTTCCTTCTTGGCGTTCTCCATCGCCGGCGGCACCTGCTGGGCCTGCTGCAAGGCGGCATTGGCCACGTCGTACGCGGTCCGCAGCTCCGGGTCCTCCGGCTTCTCGTTCAGCTTGCCCTTGGCTTCGAGGACCTTGCGCTCCGCTTCCTGCACGGCATTCTGCGCCGCCACCTGCTGCTCGTTGCACTTGCGCAGCTCTTCGTTGGCGGCCTGCATCGACTTGTTGAGCTCCTCGCGCAACTTGCCGAGCAGGTGGTTCGCCACCTGGTCGAGCTGCAGCAGCTTGGTGAGTTCGGCCTTGACCGACTCGTCGTCCGCTGGCTTGTGGCCACTGCCATCGGCCAGCTTGAAGCGGTCCTTCTCCTGCTCGTAGGTCTTCTTCAGCTCCTCGTCGCCGACCTGGAAGTCCTTGAGGACCTCCTCCTGCCATTGGGAGGCATCGAACGCCGCGAACCGGGCCGCACCGATGGTCAGCGCCACCCGGTTGGTGTCGTAGACCTGGATGCGGTTCTTGTCCGCGTCCGACTTGCCGTCGAGCCACTTGCGCAGGTCGTCGTCGGTGAGCGAGCCGTCCTTCTTGAGTTGGGCCTCCAGCGCCTTCTCGTCGAACCAGGCGGCGGCGAAGGTGATCTTCTCCTTGTCGGCGATCACCTGCTGCAGCACCGCGGCATCGCTGTCGTCCAGCACCAGGGTCTGGAGCTGGATCAATTGGCCGATGCGCATCGCTTCGCGCATCACGTCGCGGAACTCGGCCAGCGACGCGAAGCCCGACTGCGCCGCGACCTGCACGTTGCTGTCGAGTTTGCTGCGCTCGCGCACCGCGGCGATCGCCCGATCGACTTCGGCGAACGAAGCGTCGAGGCCCGACGCAATCGCCACGCGGCGCAGGATCGCATAGACGTCACCGACGTCGTTGATGCCGCCCTGGCCCGCGTCCAACGACGGCACCACCGCCATCAGGGCCCCGCGCGAGCGCGCGATGGCCTGGCCGTAGAGGTAGTCGTCGCGCTCCATCGACACGCGCTTGCCCCCCACTTCGATGGTCGCCATCGGCGGTGGGGTGGAGAACAGCTCCTGCACGGCCACTGTCATCGGCCCGCCGACCGAGAAGGTCAGCAGCGTGAACAGCACCACGGTGTAGAGCAGCTTGCGCTGGTGGCGGCGGAAGAAGCCGTAGACGCCGGAGTGCTCGTCGAAGTGGGCATCGGCCGGCGGCTGGGGAACGGGCGGTTCTGCGGGGTTCATCGCCATGGATCGGGGGTAACAGGATACCGTCGACCCCGGCGATCCCGGCAGGGGGAACGGGCAAAAAACTGCACACCGGAAGCGGAAAGGGCCGCTACCCCCACCCCGCCAACCAGTACCCACCCGCCAGCCAGCCGAATCCGCAACAGCCAGCCGCTCAGGACTTGCTGTTCGCCTTGGCCGTCGCCGGCAGGGGCACCGCTTCGGTGGTCAGCAGGATCGGGATGCCGTCGACGATCGGATAGAGCACCCCCCCATCGACCGGAACCAGGCCGCCCTGAAGCGCCGCCGCCACCGGGCTGCCGCCGCGGTTGACCACCGCTCCCGCCGCAATCGCTTGGTTGCAGGCGGCGAGTTCGGCCGGCGTGGCCATGCGCAGCGGCACGCGGGACGCAGGGCAGACGAGCAGGCGCAGGAACTCGGGGTCGATCATGGCTGGCAGCCTGGCACGGGTTGGCTGGGAAACTGTGAGGGCGGCAGGGCTCGAACCTGCGACCTACGGCTTAAAAGGCCGCTGCTCTACCGGCTGAGCTACGCCCCCGGACTGGGGCGAAGATGAAACCCGGCCCGCCCTGGCGGCGCAAGGGGCAACGCCAGCGATCCGGCCGGCCCGACACCGCCGGCAACGCAACACTGCCGGCAACGCAACACCGCCGGCCAACCCTGCCGATCAGGCCAGCCCGTCCTCGTCGTCCAGCAGTTCGGCGCCGGGCACCGCCGGGCCAGGCCCGTCCGCCAGACCTGGCTCGGGCAGCACCGGGTCCGCCCCGCGCGGCTCGGCTGCGGCACCCCGGCGGCGCCGCGCCGCCCGCTGTGCCGCGAAACCACTCGGGGAGCCACCGAGCGGCTCGCCGCTGCCCGGCGCGTCGTCGCGCTCACCATCCCGGCCGCCACGGCCGCGCGGCCCATCGCCCCGGCCACCGCGCTCCGGCGGGTTGCCTTCGGCGCGGTCGCGCTCCTGGAAGTCGCGGTCCTGGTACCAACTCGGCGCGAACAAGCGCTTCACCAGCATGGTGGCGTAGGCACCGCGCGGCAGGGCGAACTGCAGCGTCGCGCACACCCGCCCCGGATTGCGCTCGTCGGGCTCGATGCGCACTTCCTCGACGTCGCGCGGCTTGCACAGCACCTCGCGCGCCTCTTCGCGCCAGACCATGCCCGGCACCTCGTGGTCGACGAAGTCCGAGCGGCGCAGGCCGGCGGCCTGCAGTTCGGCGATCATCGCCTTGCGGAACGGCTCGCTGCCGCCGTCGCCTTCGACGCCGAACAGCGGCGTGCGCATCGCCGCCAGCTTCTCTTCTTTCTCCGGCGCCAGGTACTTCCAGGCCAGCAGGTCCCCCATCAAGGTCTGGATGCGCAGACGCTGGCTCGACTGCACACCGCCCCACATCAACCGGCTCACGGCGCGGTTCCACAGATACGACTGGTAGGCGAACGCCTGGATGACGCGCAACCGCAGCGGCACGTGTTCGAGGGCGCCGCGGAAGTCCTGGGGATGCGCTTCCAGGTGGTGGAACAACGGCTGGTAGGCCGGGCCGCGGGCGATGCGCGCGCAGGTGGCCCAATCGCCCCAGTGCAGCTGCAGCGAACGCTTCAGCTTGACGTCACCGGTGATCGCCACCGGCGACGGCTCGGCGACCAGTTGCTGCAGGGCGCGTTCGAAGTCGCCGCCGAGCACGCTGCGCATCGGGAAACCCTGGCCATGGCGCAGGCAGCCGAAGCGCTGGTCGTCGAAGTAGTTCGGGAACCCGGTGGTGACCAGCGACGGCAGGCTCCTGCGCACCTGCACGGCCTGCACCGGCGACAGGCCGCGCACCACGATGGTGAAGGCGTTGCCGCGGCTCATGCGGCTGTGGATCGGCTGGTCGGTGGTGCCGACCGGCCGCAGCCGCAGGTTCGGCAGCGAGAACTCCACCGCGCGCCGTTCGATGGTGAGGAACTGGGTGGTCACCGCCTGGCGGTCCTTGAGGCCCGCGTAGGCGATCGCGCTGCGGTCCACCCCCGCATCGCGCACCAGGATCGCCAGCGCCTCCGGCGTCGACAGCTTCTCCTTCTCCAGGACGTGGACCACGAAGTTGCCCTCCGGCACTTCGGGCCAGTCGAGCAGTTCGCGCACGCGGAAATCTTCGGGCAGGGTCTTCAGTCGCATGATTTCATCTCCGGCGGGTGCCGTGGCGGCGCAGCAGGGCCAACGCGCGTTCCAGGTCTTCGGGCAGCGGGGCCTCGACCGCGAACGGCTGGCCGTCGAGGTCTTGGGCGGCGAGCCGCTGGCTGTGCAGGAACAGGCGCGCCAGCACCGGCCGTTCGGCCACGCCAGGGCGCAGTTTGTAGCCGGGTTTCCACTCCGAGAGCAGCAACTCCGGGCCGCCGTAGTCGCGGTCGCCGTAGATCGGGTGGCCCACGCTCTGCAAATGCACGCGGATCTGGTGGCTGCGGCCGGTGCGCGGCAGCACCGCGCACAGCGCCGCACGGCCGAAGCTCTCGAGCACCTCGACGTCGCTGTGGGCAGAGCGATAGCCGCGGCGTTCGCTCGCACTCGCCACCACCTTGCCCGGGCGGCGCGGGTCGGGGCCGAGCCAGGCGTCGATGGCAAACCGCGCCTCGCTCGGCACCCCGAGCACCAGCGCGAGGTAGGTCTTGTGCACCGCCTGGTTCTGGAACTGGGCGTCGAAGTGCTGCGCTGCCGCGAGGCCCTTCGCCAGCAACAGGCAGCCCGAGGTGTCGCGGTCCAGGCGATGCACGACGCGCAGATCGGCACCGGGTCGCAGCGCCTCGAACTGGCCGTGCAGGCCGCGGTCGGCACCGCTGCGGTCGGGCACCACGGGCACCCCCGCCGGCTTGGCCAGCACCAGGGCACTCGGGGATTCCCACAGCACGGGCGGCAGGCCACGCGGGGCCGTTTGGTGCGCCACGGCGGGCGCTGGGCGCAGGTCGGTGCGGTCCGTCGGCACTTCGACGACGTCGCCCGCGCGCACGCGCACGGTGTGCAGGACTTCGACGCCGTTCACGCGGATGTCGCCCGCGGCGAGCCATTGGCGCAAGGTCTGGTGGTGCAGGGTCGGGCGCGCTTCGGCCAGGAAATCGAGCAGGTCGACGGCGCGCAGCGCGTCGGGCACCACCAGGTATTGCTCGGAGGTCGCGGCCAAGGGGCGAACAGGATAGCGAGCGGCGGGGTCGGGGGATACGGGTTGGTCGAGGGTGGGGTGCGGCGGTCGATCGGCGCGGTGCGGTGCGGGCGCGGGCAGCGGGCTTTTGCCGTTCGCTGGCTGGCCGTTGGCATGGTGGCGTGCCGAAGTAGACCCGCAGTTCGCGGTGGCCTGGGGATGGTCGCCGTCGGGGGGCGGCCACCGACACAGCTCGAGGAGCGGAAGGTTGCGAACGCCATGCGCAGGGCGGTCGCCATCCACCTGCACCCGCCGCGGCACGCCCGAACCCTCAGCGCAACCGGGGCCGACTGCGTCCAGCGGCCTTGGTCGCCGCGAGCAGCGCCGCCAGTTCGCGCACGAGCTCGGGCCGCTCCACCGCCAGGTTCTTCGTCTCGCCCGGGTCGTTCGCGAGGTCGTAGAGCTGCACCGCAGCACCACTCTCGTCCGGCACGCGGAACGGCCGCAGCCGCGCATCCTGCTCATACCGATTGCCACCCGACCCCGCGTGGTCGAGGTACTTCCAGTTGCCACGCCGGATCGACAGCGTACGCGCACCGCCGAACGCCTGGTGCAGCAGGTACGGACGAATCGGCTCCTTCGCCTTGCCCAACCACGCCGGCAGCATGTCGAAGCTGTCCTCCGCCGCGTCGTCCGGCAGTTCCGCGCCCACGATGCTGGCGACCGTCGCCAGCAGATCGGTGAGGCAAGTCGGCTGCGAACTCACGGCTCCGGCCGGCACCCGGCCGGGCCAGCGCACGAGGCAGGGCACGCGGTGGCCGCCTTCCCAGCCGTCGCGCTTCATGCCGCGCCACGGCCGCGCCCCGTCGTGCCCGTGGTCGGCGCGCATCGCCACGACGCTCGTGGTCTCCGGGCCATTGTCGGAGGTGAACACCACCACCGTGTTCTCCGCGAGCCCCAGCTGCTGCAACTCCGCCATCAGCTCGCCCACGACATGGTCCATCGCCACCAGAAAATCGCCGTGCGGCCCCGCCTTCGACTTGCCGGCGAACTGCGGCGCCGCGAACGACGGCAAGTGCACGGCCTGCATCGCGTGGTAGAGGAAGAACGGCTGCGCCGGGGCGCGCCGCACGTGCTCGCGCAAGAACTGACGACTCCGTTCGAGGAACACCAGATCGACCTCCTGCATCGGGAAGTCCGGCGCGATCACACCTGGCCGACAATCGTTGGCGTAGACGTGTTTCGGCAGCTTGGTTTGGTCGATCGCAGCCACCGGCGGCACGGGCACCCGATCGCCGTCGAGAAAGGCATAGAGCCAGTCCGTGGTCGGACAGCAGGCAGTGCCGAAGAAGCGGTCGAAGCCGTGTGCCAGGGGCCCGCCGACGAACGGGCGGGAGAAGTCCACGCGCTGCACCGCGGCGAGGTCGTCGCCGTGCACCGGCTTGCCGTCTTGGTCGGCGAACGTGAGGCCGAGGTGCCACTTGCCGATGCACGCCGTCGCATACCCCTGCGCGCGCAGCAGCGCTGGCAAGGTGAGGCGACCCCTGGCGATCAGCGACGGCCCACCGACGCCGCTGAACACCTTGCCGCCGTTCTCGACGCGGAACGGCATCTGCCCGGTCAGCAGCCCATAGCGCGAAGGGGTGCAGACGGTCGCGGGACTGTGCGCATCGACGAAGCGCATGCCCTGCTGGGCGAGCTGGTCGAGGTGCGGCGTCGCCACCTTGGCCGCCGCATTGGCACACCGCAGATCGCCGTAGCCGAGGTCGTCGGCGAGGATCACCACCACATTGGGCCGTCCGAACGGCAGCTCCCGGCCCACGGCCTGCGCGGTG
>JAEUHP010000207.1 GCA_016795295.1 Planctomycetota bacterium
GCCGTTGGTCGCCTTGACCTCGAACACCCCCTCGCCGACGTCGAGCACCGAGATGTCGAAGGTGCCGCCGCCGAGGTCGAACACGGCGATCTTCATGTTCTTGCCCTTGGCCTTCTTGTCGAGGCCGAAGGCGAGCGCCGCCGCGGTCGGTTCGTTGATGATGCGTTCGACCTTGAGCCCGGCGATCTGCCCAGCGTCCTTGGTCGCCTGGCGCTGGCTGTCGTTGAAGTAGGCCGGCACCGTGATCACCGCGCGGTCGACCGCCTCGCCGAGGTAGGCTTCCGCCGACTCCTTCAGCGCGCGCAGGATCTGCGCCGAGATCTCGGGCGGCGTGTACTGCTTGCCCATCGTCTCGACCTTGACCAACTCGTTGGCCCCGCCGACGACCTTGTAGGGCACCATCTTCTCTTCGTCGCCGACTTCGGCGTGGCGACGGCCCATGAACCGCTTGATCGAATAGACGGTGTTGGTCGGGTTGGTGACCGCCTGGCGCTTGGCCGGCGCGCCGACCAGGCGCTCGCCGCTCGCGGTGAACGCGACGACCGAAGGCGTGGTGCGCGCGCCTTCCATGTTGGCGATGACCTTGGGCTCGCCGCCCTCCATCACCGAGACGACCGAGTTGGTGGTTCCGAGGTCGATACCGACGATCTTCGACATGGTGTTCCTGCTGGCCCGGACGCTTGGCTGCCGGGGGTTACGGCGTGCGGCACCCCACCCGCCTGCCGGGTTCGGTGCCGCGGACCGCCTTGGGCAACTGGTGTGCCTTGCCAGCGACGAATCCTAAGGCGTTTATTTTAAACGTCTTGCGAACACCTACCGGCCGTCGAATCTGCCGCATTGGCAGATCCCAGCCCGCGCCCGTGCGCCAAATTGACAGAATCAGCGCACTGCCGTCGAACCAAACGCCCCCGCGCGCACCGGCGCCAACCCGGCCCCAACCTCGACGAACGCCCAGGCCACCGCACAGCCACCGAGCAGGTCGGCGGCAAAGGTGACCTGGTCCCGGACCGGCACCGGCAAATCTCGCGCACCGCCCGGTGCCTGCCACGACCACACCCCGGTCGGCAGCAGCAGGTAGCGCCGGAACGGCACCGCGGCCAGTTCCGGCAGTGCGAGCACGGCCCCGAGCCCAGCCCGTTCGACCGAACCCTTCGGCCCTGGCCCCAGCTCCACCCGCGCGAGCCGCGCATGCGCGCGCACGGTCGTCCCCACCGGCGGCGGCAGCTCCGCATCCGCCCGGTGCAGTTCGACCCCCGCCGGGCCGCCGCCGAACGTCGCCGCCACCAGCCACGGCAGCACCTGCACCGTGCTGCACCACGCCACCCCAGCCGCCGCCTTCGCCCGCATCGGCGCCGCCGCGTAGTCCCCAGCGAGGTTGCCCAGGATCTCGATCCGCCACTCGGCCACCGGCTCCGGCGTCCGGATCTCGAGCTGCGCCACGGCCGTCGGCGGCAACAGCCGCGGCGGCAGGAACCGGCCCGGCTGCGCCGGGTCGCGCACGAAGTCGACCGTCCCCGGCGCCGCCGCCACCACCGGCACGAGCCGCTGCCCCACCTCGTCCCACCGGCCCACACCAGCCCCCTCCGCGACCAGCAGGTGCACCACCGACGTGTCACCGAACAGCTCCGGCGCAGCCCCGTTCCTGGCCAGCACGTTGGTCAGCCCCACCACCGGCAGGTCCCGTTCGGCGAACGGCCGCAAGGTCAAGAAACCCCAGGTCTCCGGCTGCAGGAGCGGCAGGCCCGGCAGCCCGATCACGCCGTACGGCCGCCCCGGCCCGGCGTCCCGCGCCGCGGCCAACAGTTCGCGCTGGGCGGCGCGCACGGTCTGGTCGTCGGCCCCGTAGCGCGCAAGTTCGGCGCGGCTCGCCAACGCCAGTGCCAGCAACCACGCACCCACCACCAGCCCGCAGAGCCACCGCAACACCGGGCGCTGCGGCACCGCGGCCAGCACCACCGCCACCGCGAGCCCCAGCGCCGGCACCGCGTCGAACACGAACCGCCCGGCCAGTTCGCTGCCACCGCGCCAGTGGGACGTGCCCGGGGTCAGGAGGCAGAGCGCCCAGAGCATCGCGAGCCCGGCCCGCCACCACCCGGCCACGGCCAGGCCCACCAGCAGTGCCGCACCCGAGGCACACCACCACGGGTCCACGCCCGGCGGCACCAGCAACTGGCCCACGAACTGCCACCACACCGGCAGCCGTTCGGTGAACCCGTGGCCCGCTTCGGCGGTGGTGAACACGCCGAGCAAGACTCTGCGCCACACCAGGCAACCCGCCACCAGCAGCGCGAACGGCAGGTGCGCCCGAACCCGCGGCCGCCCCCCGCGCAGCAGGTCGAGCCACACCAACGACAGCGGCAGCAGCACCGCGCCTTCCTTGCTGGCGCACGCCAGCGCGGTGCACGAGAGCGGCAGCGCCAAACCAGCCGCGCCGTCGCGCCAGCGCAGGAAACTCCAGTACGCCACCGCCGACCAGAACACCTGCAGGCCCGTGGTGCGCGCCGCGATCCATGCCCCCGGCTCGACCGCCGCCGGATGCAGCACCACCACCAGAGCCGCCGCCAGTGCCGCGAACGGCCGCCCGGGCGCGAGGCGCCGCGCCGCCAGAGCCACCGCGACCGCGGTGCCGCCGAGCAGCAGCACGTTCGTCAGGTGGAAACCGAACGGCGCCGTCGACAGGCAGTAGTCGAGTCCGAAGCTGAGGCTCACCAGCGGCCGGTAGAGGTCGCGCACGCCGAACCACGGCCGCACCCATTCTTCGAACACACGGTCCCAGCGCACCGCAGCGCCGTCGCGATCCCAGTAGTAGACGGTCAGCAGGTCGTCGCTGCGAAACCAATGGCCCAGCACCGGCCAGAACCACAGCAGCGCCGCTGCGGCGGGCCAGAGCCAGAGCAGGCGGCGGGCGGGCGTCACGGCTGGGCAGCGTAGCGGCGAAGCACTGGCACTGCGACCACCACCAACCCCTACCCGCCGAGTACCTGCTTCACCCGCTCGAGAATC
Organism: Planctomycetota bacterium; assembly: GCA_016795295.1. Taxonomy (GTDB): domain Bacteria; phylum Planctomycetota; class UBA1135; order UBA1135; family UBA2386; genus JAEUHP01. The sequence continues at coordinate 3,004 of JAEUHP010000207.1, forward strand.
TTGGTCGGACTGAACGGCTTGGTCATGTAGTCGTTCGCCCCCGCGTTCTTGCCGACCTCGCGATCGCACTCCTGCCCCTTGGCCGTCAGCAGAATGATCTTCACCGCCGCCAGGCTCTGGTCGGCGCGCACCCGCTCGGTGACCTGGAAGCCGTTCAACTTCGGCATCATCACGTCGAGGAACACCAGATCCGGCCGGTGCTGCGCGATCGCCGCCAAGGCCTCTTCGCCGTTGCGCGCCTCGAACACCTCGTAGTCGTGCTTCTTCAGCACGAACGACAGGGACCGGCAGATGAACGGTTCGTCGTCGACGACCAGGATGCGCTGCTTCACCGGTGCCCTCCGTCGGCCACGCAGCGGATCGCCACCATGGTCACGTCGTCGCCGCCGGGCCGCCCGCGCTGGAACGCACGCAGCTCGTGGCCGAGCCCGCGGATGATGCCGGCGGCGGTGCGGCCGGCGGCGAGCTGCGCGAACAGCGCCGCGAGGCGGTCTTCGCCGAACATCTCGCCCTCCTGGTCCATCGCCTCGCTCACGCCGTCGGTGAACAACAACAGGCAATCGCCCGGCGCCACCGCGATGCTGCGGGCTCGATAGTCCGGGCGCGGCAGGAAGCCGAGGATGGTGCTGTCGCTGGCGACCCGTTCGACGCGGTCGGTGGCGGCCCGGTAGACCAACAGGTCGTTGTGGCCGGCGTTCACGTAGTCGATGTGGGTGGCCCCGCGCGCCAGCGCCACCCCTGCCGCGGTGAGGAACCGTTCGGTGCGCGTCAGATCGCCGTACATCGCCGAGGCCAAGTCGGCCAGCACTGCTGCCGGCTCGCTGCGCACCGACGCCAGCGTGCGCAAGGTGGCCCGGGCGCTGACCATCATCATGCCCGACGCGAGGTTGTGGCCCGAGACGTCGGCCACCACCACCAGCGTGCGGCCGTCGGCCATCGGCACGTAGTCGAAGTAGTCACCGCCGACGGCGCCGCAGGCCTGGTAGTCCGCGGCGATGTCGAAGCCAGAGAGCTGCAACGGGCGCTCCGGCAAGATCTGCCGCTGGATCGCCTGCGCCATGCTCAGTTCCTTGCCGAAGGCCGCGGTTTTGCGCGCGCCGAGCACTGCACCGAGCATCGCCGCGAACGACTCCGCCGCCTGGCCTTCCTGGCTGCCGAGCGTCGCCTCGCCGCCGAGGCCGGCCTCGGCCTTGTCGACCAACAGCAGGGCCCCCAGCAGGTGACGGCGCTCGCCAGTGCCGTAGGCGACCGGCACCCCGAGCACCATGTGCTGCGCCAGCGCTTCGGGGCTGCCCGGTTCGCCGAGCCGGCCGTTCGCTGGCACGCTGCGGAACACCACGCCTTCGGCACTGTCCAGCACTTCGGCGAGCAGGCCCTGGTCGCTCGGCATCACGGTGTCGACCGGCGTCCCGACGGGGGCCCCTTCGGCCGCGCAGTGGGCCAGGACTTCGGCGACCCCGTGGTTCTGGTGGTGGGCGCAGAAGAACACGTGCTGCACCCCGGTGGCGCGCAGACAGGCCCGGGCCGCCGTCTCGGCGATGGCACGGTCGTCGGCTTCGGTCGACAGGCGCGGCAGGGTCTCGTTGAGCGTGGCCACGTGCTCGAGCAACTGCAACGAGCTGGTGTTCATGCTCTCCATGTCGCCCTCGAGACGCTCGCGCTGCTCGATCAGGTCGAGCAAGACCGCCACCAGGCGGCCCGCAGCGGGATCCGCGGTGGCGAGGCTCGCCACCACTTCCCCGTCCGGCAACTCGCAGCGGTGCTCCTGCCAGGCTTGGCCCACGCCGATTGCACCGCCGAACTGCCGTTCGGCGCCGGCGGTGCGCACCAGCACCGCCGCCCCAGGCACGACGGCGGGCAAGTCCGCGAGCAGAGCTTCGGTGATCCGCAGCAAGCGTGTGGTTCCAGATTCCGTGGTGAGGCAGGGAAGGCGGCCGCGGCTCAGCGAGCGGCCGGCACCGCCAGCAACTTGCCCATGGTGAGCTCGTTCCAGCCGTCGTTGCGGCGCCAGGTGAGTTCGTCCATGACTTCACGGGCGATCTGGATGCCGAAACCTCCGCATGCACTCGGCATGTCGCCGGCGAGACAGGCCGGATCCGGCACGAACTGCAGCGGATCGAACTCCGGGCCGCGATCGCGCAAGGTCACCGCAAAGCGCTCCGGCGTCACCGCGAACCGCACTTCGACCGGCTGCGCGTCGTCCCGTTGGTATGCGTGGCGCAGCACGTTGGTGACCATCTCCTGCAAGGCCAGGAGGATGTTGTAGCGGTTGCCCTCGGGGTCGTCGGGAAACGCCACCGACTCGAGCAGAGTCTCTCCGGCCTGCCACACGAGGCGCAGGTGGTCCAGCGGACCCGTGAGATGCAGAACGACCGTGGCTTGCATGGGCATCGACCTCTCGGGTGGCTATCGGCAGGCCGCGCCCAACGCCCTGAGCAGAGCCCGGCTGGAAGACGATCCGGCCGGCAAACACCTGCCAACTTGCCATGGCATTGGACGACCGCGCCCAGTACCATCCCGGGACTGCAGCGGACGGCGCACTCCCGGTCAGGAACCGCCGCCCGCAGGAGGTTGGGTTTGTCCACGTCTGCTCCGCTCCGTCCTTCCCGTAGCCGTTCGGCCCCGAGCCTGCGCGCCCTCGCTGCGGCTACGTGCGTGTGGTTCGCCCTGTCGGCGTGCACCACGACGCGCCCGCCGCTCGACCCACCGCCTCAAATCGTGTCGGTCGCGGTGACCCTGGCCGAACCGGCTGGCGATGCCGAGGCCGAACTCGAGCGCCTGCGCAGTTTCGACACCATCGCCGCCAAACTGCGCGCCGCCCACCTGCACCTGCGTCAAGGTCGCACCGAGGCCACCATCGACCTGTGCGCCGAGGTGCTGCACGGTGTGGTGCGCCCCTCGGCCAACGAAGAGTCGTTCGCGCGCTACCTGCGCGCCGAAGCCTTCGCCGCGCGCGGCAAGCCGGAGCTCGGTCGCTTCGACCGCGACCGCGCCCGCGCCTTGGCGCTCGATCCCGAACTGCTCCGCCGGCTGCCGGTGCCCGAGGTGCCGCGGCCGGCGTCGACGCCCCGCTTGGCCGACCTGCCGGTGCAGAGCCGCTCGGTGTGGGGCGCCGCCAAGGCCAACCGGCGCAACCTGGACGCGATGACCAAGGTGACCCGACTCACGGTGCACCACTCGGCGGTCTACTTCCGCGACACGCGGTTGCAAACCTGTGCCGCCCAGCTGCAAAAGATCCAGCGCGACCACATGCAGGGTTCGGGCTGGGCCGACATCGGCTACCACTTCCTGATCGACCCGGCCGGCCGAGTCTGGGAAGGGCGCGAACTGCGCTGGCAGGGCGCGCACGCCGAGGGCCGCAACAACGTCGGCAACATCGGCATCTGCCTGCTCGGCAACTTCATGCGCGGCCGCGAAGGCCAACCGCCGACGCCCAACCAGGTGGCCACCCTACGCCACTTGGTCGGGCAGCTCGCCCAACAGTACGGCATCGGCGCCGACGGCATCTTCTGCCACCGCGACTTCAAGGCCACCGAATGCCCGGGGCCGCTGCTGCAGCCGATCGTGCTGCAGTTGGCGCGCGACATGGCCCGCGTCGGGCCGGGCAGGGTGGCGGCGGGCCAGCCCTGAGTTGCGGCGGCCGCACAGCGGCCGCCCCAACTCAGCGTGCTTCGCGCCGGCGCGACTCGGGGTACCGCAACCCGCGAACCCAAGCATCCAGCCCCGAGGCGCCGGCGATCGGGTTGCGGCGGCCGCACAGCCGCCGCCCCAACTCAGCGCGTGCTGCGCGCCGGCGCGACTCGGGGAACCGCAACTCGCGAACCCAAGCATCCAGCCCCGAGGCGCCGGCGCGGGGCTGCGTTGCCGGGGCGGCAGGGCATACTATGGCCAGCATGCGACGTGCCGTCGGTTTCCTCGCCATCTTGTGCAGCGTCCTCGGGTGCCGGAAGGATCCCGCGCCGCCGGTGGCGGTGGAGCTACCCGTGCTGCGCCATGATTTCGGCGTGATCCCGCACGGCGCCTCGCGCGACCACGATTTTGTGTTCGACGCCAAGCTCCTGGGCAAGCCGTGCGTGCCCCTGCGGGCCCAGTTCGACTGTTCGTGCGGGCGGGCGGTGGTTCTGCTGCGGCATCGGAACGGCAATGAACGTGCGATCGACGGGGCGCCCCACGCAGACAACCTGCCAACCGAGGACGAGCAACTGGTGGTGCGCATCCTGATCGACACCGCGCTGAAGGAAGCGGTGGATCTGCCGCCGACCACGGTCAACGGCCACCTGCTGTTGCAGCCAACCGACGACCGCGACGGCACGGGGCGGCGCCAGTGGCCGCTGCAGGTGCGTTACGGCGTCGACTGCCCGGTGGAGCTGCGGCCGTTCGCCACGCTGGACTTCGAAGCGGTGCCGCAGTCGGCCCGGCCGGAACTGCTGGTGGCCCTGCGCGGCGACGACGCGCATCCCGGGGTCGTGTTCGGCCCGGCCGAGAGCAGCGATCCGGCGCTGACCGTGGCCTTGGAGCCTGGGGCCGACCGAACCCTGCTGCGCGTGCGCTGCACCCCGGGCGAACTCGGCAACCAGCGCGCCGTGGTGCGCGTCGGCACCAACCTGCCGGGTTACCAGGTGCACCTGGGAGCGACCTGGAAAGTGGTGCCCGACCTCGAGGCGAAGCCCCTGGCCAAACTCGGTTTCCACGCTCCGACCGACCGTGGCCAGCGCCCCGACGAGGGGCAGAACCAGTTCCTGGTACTGGTCGACCACCGCGCTGGTGACGCTGCGGAGTTCGCCCTGGCCGAGATCGTCGACGCGCAGGGCCGCGACCTGCGCTCCGCCTTCGACGTGCAGTTCGCGCCGGCCCCGGGCCGGCAGCAGCGTATGTTCGTGCGCACCACCCGGGGTTTTCCCACCGATTGCCGGGCGCAGCTCGTGGTCCGCCGCGCCCACGAGGACGACGCCCGACTGACCATCGAACTCGCCGTCTTCCCGCGCAAAGAACCATGATCCAACCCGTGCTCGCCAAGGCCGCCCTCCTGCTGGTGGCCCTGGCCGTGTTGCCGCAGTGCCGGCGCGAAGCCCCGCCCGCGGCGCCGCCGAATGGGGCGTCGCCGACCGCTGCCTCTGCACCGGAGCCGAACGTCGACCGCATCCGCCTGGTCGTGTCGGGTTCGATGCTCGGCAGGCTGGAGCCCTGCGGCTGCGCCGGGGGCCAGCTCGGCGGCCTGCCGCGGCGCATGCAGCACCTCGGCGAACAACGCCAGTACGACCTGCTGGTCGAAGGTGGCGACCTGGTCGCCGGCGCCAGCGAACTGGATCTGCAGAAGGCCTTCACCGCGCTCTCGGTGCTGTTCGGCATGCAGCATCCCTACGACGCTCTGGGCGTCGGGCCGCGCGACCTGCAGTTGCCGCGCGAAGAATGGACGAGCTACGCCAGCATGGCCACCCTGGTCACCACCGACCTGCGCTCGACGGCCGCGGATTGGCCCGGCGTGCCGTTCGTCGAGAAGGTGGTCCGCGACCAGCGCGTGCGGCTCTTGTCGTTCACCACCAGCCTGCCCGCGGACGAAAGCAAGGCCAGCGCGCCCCTCGAACTGCTGGCGCCGGCGGCCGCCTGGCAACGCGGTCTCGAGGGTGCGGCCGCCACGACCCTGCGTGTGCTCCTGCTGCACACCGGCGATGTCGCCGCGCGCCGCATCGTCACCGAACTGGCGCCCAAGCCCGACTTGGTGCTGTGCTTCGACCCGGCATACACCGACCCACCCGCCCACCCCGAACTGGTCGACGGCGTGCCCTTCGTCTTCCCTGGCATCCGTGGCCGCAACCTGGTGCTGGTGACCTTGGCCCGCCTGCCGTCAGGACCACGCGTCGGCACCGAAGTGGTGCCGCTGGCCGGCAGCCGCACGGTGCCTGGCGGCGGTGGCGATCCAGACGTCAAGCAAGCGTTGTTGCAGCATCGGCAGCAGGTGAAGCAGGACGGCGTGCTGGGCAAGATGGCGAACCTGCGTGCCACGGCCAACGGCCACGACTACGTGGGCACGGCCCGCTGCGGCACCTGCCACCCGAGCGCCCTGGCCGCCTGGCAGCAGAGCCGCCACGCGGCCGCCTGGCAAACCCTGGTCAAGGCCGAGGCCGATCCGAAGCGCTACGGCTGGCCGGTCACGGCCTACCCCGACTGCGTCGGTTGCCACGTGGTGGGCTACGGCGAGCGCACCGGCTTCCTCGGCATGGACCACACCCCAGACCTAGCGGCGGTTGGCTGCGAGAGCTGCCACGGCGCCGGCAGCGCGCACGCCAATGGCGGCGGCTTGGTGCCGATGGGCAAAGTCGGCGGCGGGCAAGCTTCGGTGCTGTGCACAACCTGCCACGACTACGAGCAGTCGCCGGACTTCCTGTACGGCGACCGGTGGCCGAAGATCCAGCACGGTCGGGAAGCGCACCAGCAGAAGCGCTGATGCTTCAAGCAGCCGGTGGCTTCAAGCAGCCGGTGGCTCAGGGCAGCAGGCAAGACCAAGCTGCTGGGCACGATCCTGCAGCGAGACTCCGTGCGATCAGACGTCGCGTGATCAGACCCCGCGCGATCAGACTTCGAGACGAGTCGGGCCGCCCTGCTCTTCGTCAGGGGCCAAGTCGATCAGGCCGCGGCGCAGCTCTTCGCTCGCGATCTTGATGTAGTTCTTCTCGCGGGTCTCGAACAGCGGCTTGGACTGGCCGCGCACCAACTCACGGACGCGCTTCTGCAACAGCGCCGTGAGACGGAACGAACCACCGACTTGCTTGACCAGCTCCTGCGGGAGGCTTTGTTCCATAGGTACCTGAGGGGGCGAAGAGTATACGGCCGGCAAGGGCAGGGTCAACCCAGGAATCCGCCCACAGCTGCCGACCAGCCCAAGCAAGCCCCAGTCGCCCCCCCCCTCTCGCCGCGACCGCTGGGTCACCAGCAGCACGACAGCAGGGCGGTTGCCCCGTTCGCCACGGTGGCAACCCATGCGGCGCGGGGCAGAGACAGCCCCCCCACCAGGAGGAAGGCGAGGCTCTCCGCGACCAAGGCTCCGGCCTCGGCGGCCCACCAGGAACCTCCCGCGCCCAGCCACAGCCACACCAGCGGATGGGTCCACAAGTTCGCCAGCAGGGCAACCCCCAGAACCCGCTGCCGCAGACCGTGCGGGACCAAGCCAACAGCGAGCGGCAACTCGACCGCCAGCGTCCCCAACAGCGCCACGGGCCAACTCATGCCGCCACCGCAACCGTCTTGGACTCGGCCGGCACCGCAAGAGCCAGTACCAGCACCGGCACTTCCGCCCAAGCGTGTACCGAGGCGAACACCCCGTAGAGGGCTCGGGTGGCGCCGAACCACAG
>JAEUHP010000210.1 GCA_016795295.1 Planctomycetota bacterium
GCCGTTGGGGCGCTCGCGCCGCCCGAGTGGTACCTCCGGAAGGGATCGAACCTTCGACCCGCGGATTAAGAATCCGCTGCTCTACCAGCTGAGCTACGGAGGCCTGTAGGGGGCGAGCAGGGTAGCGGCCGACACGCCGCCGCGCAAGCACGGATTTCCTGAGTTGCCTCCCGAGCCGCGATTGCCGGGCCAGGAACCTGCCGGATCGGCCTTGACCTGCCGCTGGCGATCCCTAGACTGCTTCGCCCTTACGTTTCCCAGGTCCGCTTTCCGACGCAGGCAAGGAGCCTCCGCACGTGCCGCTAGTCACTGCCCAAGAGTTGATCGACGCCGGTGTCCACTATGGCCACCAGGCCAGCCGGTGGAACCCGAAGATGAAGCCGTTCATCCACGGCAAACGGCACAAGATCCACGTCATCAACCTGGAGGAGACGATCCGCGGCCTGTACCGCGCGACGCACTTCCTGCGCCATCTGGCGGCGACCGGTGCCCAGGTGCTGTTCGTCGGCACCAAGAAGCAGATCCGGCCGGTGGTCGATGCCGAGGCCAAGAAGTGCGGCATGCCGCCCGTGACGGAGCGGTGGATCGGCGGCACCTTGACCAACTTCGCCACGGTGCGCGAGCGCCTCGGCCGCTTGATCGAGATCGAGCAGCTCGAGAGCACTGGCAACATCGACAAGTACAAGAAGAAAGACCAGGCCATGATGCGCCGCGAGATGAAGCGCATCCGCCGCAACCTGGAGGGCGTGCGCGACCTGCACGGTCTGCCGGGCGCCATGGTCGTGATCGACCCGCGCCGCGAAGACAACGCCATGCGCGAAGCCAAGCGCATGAACGTGCCGGTGATCTGCGTGCTCGACACCGATTGCGATCCGACGCTGGCCGACATCGTGATCCCGGCCAACGACGACGCCATGAGCTCGGTGCAGCTCGTGCTCGGCAAGCTGGCCGAGTCGATCCTCGAAGGCCGCAAGCAGTGCGATGAGATGACGCTCCGCGATGCCCAGCGCACCGCGGCCGACGACGTGCGCAACCGCCAGGCGCAAGGCCGGCGCAGCACCGAAGGCCGCGACGGCGGTGGCCGCGGTGGGCGTGATGGTGGCGGTCGCCGCGGTGGTCCGGGCGGGCGTCGCGGCCCCGGCGGTGGGCACGGTGGCGGCGGACACGGTGGCGGACATGGCGGTGGGCGCTTCACGCCGACCAGCCACGCTGACTCCGTGTCGATCGGCGCCGAGCGGACCGATGCCGAGGCGCCTGCCTCTGGCGCCGGCCCCAGCGCTCCGGCTCAGGGCTGATCGCTGGCGGGTTCTCGCTGGCGGGTTTTCGCTGGCATGAGCTTGGCTGGCTCGCGCTGGCCAACGTTGGTTGCCTCAGGCTGGCTGCTGGCTGACTCGGCTGGCTGGCCAGCCGCTTCCGTATCGTTGTTTGCTTACTGTCTGAACTACTGCCATGACCGAGATCGATGCCAAGACCGTGATGCGCCTGCGCGAGATGACCGGCGCGCCCATGATGGACTGCAAGCAAGCCCTCAAGGAAGCCGGTGGCGACACCGAGAAGGCCAAGGACGTGCTGCGCAAGAAGGGCAAGCAGCTGGCCGACAAGGCCTCCAGCCGTGAGGTCAAGGAAGGCAAGCTGTTCAGCTACGTGCACCACAACGGCAAGCTGGCAGTGCTGGTCGAGATCGTCTGCGAGACCGACTTCGTGGCCAAGAACGAGGAGTTCAACGCGTTCGGCAAGGGCCTGTGCTTCACCGTCGCCGCCTCGAACCCTCCGGTGGCATTCCTGAATCGCGACGCGGTCGATCCGGCTGCCGTGGCCAAGGAGCGCGAGATCGTCCTGGCGCAGTCCCAGGAGACCATGAAGGGCAAGCCCCAGCAGGTCATCGACAAGGCCGTCGAGGGCCGTATGGAGAAGTTCTTCGCCGAGAAGTGCCTGATGGAGACGGCCTACGTCGACCCGTCCGGTCAGGGCGAGCTGCGCACCGTCGAGCAGCGCCGCACCGAGTTGGTCGGCAAGATCGGTGAGAACATCCAGGTCCGGCGGTTTGTGCGCATGGAACTCGGTGGCTGAGATTCGGTAGCTGAGACTCGGTAGCTGCAACGCGACGGTGGACTCAGCTGCGGCATCTCGCCGGCTGATTCTCGGTTGGCGTACTGTAGTCTGCCGAAGCGTCCCGCTGCACCGTTTCGTCCTGCGCAGACCCGAGCATGAGCCAGAACCCTGTTTCGTCGGCCGTCCCCACGCGCATCCAGCGCATTCTGCTGAAGATCAGCGGCGAAAGCCTCGGCGACGATGGCGTCGGCGTGGCGCCGACCGTGGTCGCCGCGGTCGCTGCCCAGATCGCGCGGGTGGCGCGCCTGGGAGTGGAAGTGGCGGTGGTGGTCGGCGGCGGCAATCTGCTGCGCGGCGCGGAGTTCGCGAAGCTCGGCACCAACCGCGCCACGGCCGACCACATGGGCATGCTGGCGACCTCGATCAACACGCTTGCGTTGCAAGATGCGCTCGAGCGGGCCGGCGTCGAGACGCGCGCGGCGTGCGCGGTCGAGATGAAAACCATGATGGAGCCCTACATCCGCCGCCGGGTGATCCGGCACTTGGAGAAGGGCCGCGTGGTGGTGCTCGCCGGTGGCACGGGCAATCCCTACTTCACCACCGACACGGCGGCCGCCCTGCGCGCCACGGAGCTCGGCGTCGACGCCATCTTCAAGGCGACCAAAGTCGACGGCGTCTACACTGCCGACCCGCACCGCGATCCCACCGCGACCAAGTTCGCCCGGTTGACCTTTCAGGAGGCCTTGGCGCGCGACCTGCGGGTCATGGATCGCACCGCATTCACGCTGTGCATGGAGAACCGCATGCCGATCCTGGTCTTCGACATGTTCGTCGAAGGCAACATGGAGCGGGCGGTGCGCGGCGACGATCTCGGCACTTGGGTGGTCTGAAGGCTGGGTGGTCTGAAGGCTGGATGGTTTGAAAGCTGGGTGGTCTGAAAGCCGCCGCGGGGCTGCGGAAACCTCCGGGTTGCGAGAACGTGCTGCGCCGCCCCGGTTGCGCTGCTAGAGTCCGGGCTTCCGCCAGAACGCCCGCATGGAACCCTACGCCACGATCCTGAACGAGCTGAAGCAGCGCACCGACAAGACGCAGAAGCACCTGAAGGACCGCCTCGGCGGCATCCGCACGGGGCGTGCGTCGCCGACCCTGGTCGACACCATCCGGGTCGAGTACTACGGCACCATGACACCGTTGGCGCAGATCGCGCACATCTCGGTGCCCGAGCCACGGCAACTGATGATCAAGCCGTTCGACGGTTCGCCGCAGGTGGTCAAGGACATCGAGCGCGCCATCCAGAAGTCCGACCTCGGCTTGAATCCACAATCCGATGGCAAGCTGCTCCGGCTGATCATGCCGCCGCTGTCGGGCGAGCAGCGGCAGAAGCTGGTGCACAAGGTCAAGGACCTGTGCGAGCAGGACCGCGTGGCCTTGCGCAACGAACGCCGCGACGCGAACAAGGTCGCCGACCAGATGAAGAAGGACGGCAAGCTCACCGAGGACCAGTGCAAGAAGGCGCACGAGGCGATCGACAAGGAGCTGAAGCAGGTCGAGCAGCGCATCGACGAGATGCTGAAGCAGAAGTCCAAGGAGATCCTCGAGGAGTGACCGCCGTGCGGCGGGACCAGCCATGAGCGAGAAAACCCTGGGAGTGATCGGTGGCTCCGGCATCTACGACCTGCCCGGCCTCGAACAGCGCCGCGAAGTCGTGGTCGAGACCCCGTTCGGCATGCCGAGCGACGCGCTGGTGACCGGCGTGCTGCACGGGGTGCGCATGGCGTTCCTGCCGCGGCACGGCCGGGGCCACCGGCTGGCCCCGCACGAATTGCCGTACCGCGCCAACCTGCACGCGATGAAGCAGCTCGGCATGTCGGCGGTGGTCGGCATCTCGGCGGTTGGTTCGATGCGCGAGGACCTGCGCCCTGGCGAACTGGTGCTGGTGGATCAGTTCCTCGACCGGACCCGCGGCCGCACCCAGGAATCGACGTTCTTCGGCGACGGCTGTGTGGCCCATGCCCACTTCGCCGATCCGGTGTGGGAGCCGCTGCGCCAACTGGCGCTCGCGGCGGCGCGGTCTGCGGGCGCGGTGGCGCACGACGGTGGCACGTATCTGTGCATGGAAGGGCCGTTGTTCAGCACCCGCGCCGAGTCGCACCTGTACCGTTCGTGGGGCGTCAGCGTGATCGGCATGACCAACCTGCAGGAGGCCAAGCTGGCGCGCGAGGCCGAACTCGCCTACGCGACCGTCGCGCTGGTCACCGACTACGACTGCTGGCACGAGTCCGAAGCCGACGTCGACGTGGCGGCGGTGCTGGCGGTCCTGCGGCAGAACGCAGCCCTGGCCCAGCGCGTGGTCGTCGAGCTGGCGAAGAACCTCGCGGCAGCGCCGCCCGTCAGCGCGAAGGGCTGCATGGCCCATGCGATCTTGACCCAGAAGCAGGCGATCTCGGCCGATGCGCGGCGCCGTTTGCAGTTGCTGATCGGCGAGTATCTGGGGTAGTCGGGTTGCGGGCTGGTTGGCGGCTGGTCGGGTAGGGCACGCCGGGTGCCGACGGCCATGCGTGGGTCGCCGGTGCCGAGCCGGTGCTGGCCACGGCCGCCGCGCAGCCGGTAGATTGGTGGCCACCATGACCGACGTCACGCGCCGTTCGTTCCTCGCCACTGCGGCCGCTGGCGCCGCTGCCGGTTCGCTGCCGGCACCGACCTTCGCGATCCGCCGCCTGCGCGCACCGGTGGCGGTCGCCAGTGGCAACGGCCTGCAGGCGGTGCAGATCGCCGTGCAGCGCATGGGCGAAGGTTGGCGCCCGGTCGACGCGGCGGTGGCGGGCGTGTCGGTGGTGGAGGACGATCCCGAAGACGACAGCGTCGGCCTCGGTGGCCTGCCCAACGAAGAGGGCGTGGTCGAACTCGACGCCTGCGTCATGGACGGGCCCTCGGGTCTCGCCGGCGCCGTGGCGGCGCTGCAGAACATCAAGAATCCGGCCCAGGTGGCGCTCAAGGTGATGCGCCACACCGACCATGTGCTGCTGGTCGGCGAGGGGGCGCTGCGCTTCGCGCGGGCCTACGGCTTCGTCGAGCAGAACCTGCTCACCGAACGTTCGCGCAAGAAGTGGCTCGAATGGCGCGAACGGCGGTCGGCGGTCGACAAGTGGGTGGCGCCCGACGAGAACGGCGAGCACGGCCGCGAGTGGTTCGACCAGTACAAGCACAAAACCGGCACCATCCACCTGGGGGCCGTGGCGCCGAACGGCGACGTCGGCTCGTGCACGACCACGTCCGGGCTGGCGTTCAAGATTCCGGGCCGCGTCGGCGACTCGCCGCTGATCGGCTGCGGCAACTACTGCGACAACGAGGTCGGCACCGGCGGCGCCACTGGCCGCGGGGAGGCCTGCATCCTGATCAACGGTGGCTCGTTCGTGGTGCAGCAGATGGCGCTCGGCAAGTCTCCGACCGACGCCTGCCTCGAAGCGGCGAAGCGGGTGGCGCGCACCACCAAGGTGCGCCGGTTGCTCGACGCCAAGGGCCGCCCGGCGTTCCAGGTGCAGTTCTACGCCACCGACAAGAACGGCCGCATCGGCGCCGCGGCGTTGTACGCCGGCCGCTACGCATTGTGCGACGAGAACGGGCCGCGCCACGCCGACTTCGCCAGCCTCTACGACGAGCCTGTGAAGTGATGGGAGCCTGTGAAGTGATGGGAGCCTGTGAAGTGATGGGAGCCGGTGAACTGACGGAAGCCGCAGAACGGCGCGCCGCCGGTGCTGTGCGGACAGCCGGTCCCAGGCTCGGGACGGCGCGCCGCTGGTCCCTGGGCTGGCTGGCCGTGCTCCTGCCGTGGGCAGTGGCCCCGGCATCGGCCCAGACCGCGCCGGCCGTGGTGTGCCGCACCTGCGACAACCATGGCACCCTGCCCTGTTCGAAGCACGGCAAGCTGCTGGAAGCGGAGCGTGCGGTGCAGAGCTGCAGCGTGGCGATCGACTGCAAGGTCTGCCTCGGTGCGCTCGCGGTCGACTGCAAGACCTGCCGCAACACGACCGTCGAGGTCGAGCTGCAACGCCGCCAGCAGACGGCGCGCGAGTGGCTGCAGAAGCGCCGCACCGACATCGACCAGACCGCTGGCGGCGATCCGTTGTGCCACCTGCTGACGCAGCACGTCGAACTCGCGTTCGGCATCAAGCCGCTGCAGGTCGGCAAGGACAAGGTCGACACGCATCCGCTGATGCACCTCTACGGCGAGCGCATCGAAAGCCTGCGCAAGCTGTACTTGGAGACCTTCGCCCTGCGCGAGGAGGAGCAGCACGAAGTGCTGCACGTCTACATGTTCCGCAGTGGCACCGACCAGGCGCGTATCGGCCCGCGGGTCACCGGCATCGGGGTCAGCCAGTCGACGGGCACCAAGCTGATGGGCGTCGACTGCGTCTACAGCATGTGGCAGGACCCGCGCTACTTCCCCGACGACGAGGCACTGTGGCGCGGGGTGATCCACAACGTGGTGCACCTGTTGGTGTGCAACACCAACCCGTCCCAGGTGCTCTACAACAAGAAGGCGGGCTGGCTCGACGAGGGCATCGCGCACTGGTTCGAGGACAAGCTGACCGGCAAGTGCCTCAACTACTGCTTCGAGGAGATCCTGGTGAACCCCGGGGCCAACTGGAAGGGTGGCCGGTGGCGCACGCCGGTGCGCAAGCTGGTCGACGAAGGCAAGGCGCGGCCGCTCGCCGAGCTGTGCGGCCTGAACACCGACCAGCTCGACTTCCCCGACCACGCGTTGGCGTTCGCCTGGATCGACTACCTGCTCACCGTGCACGGCGGCGCCAAGCTGCGCGACCTGGTGCGGGAAGCCAAGCAGGATCGACCGATGCGCGAAGCGCTGCCCGCCGTCTACGGCCAGAACGTCCTCACCATCGAAGCGCCGTTCCAGCAATGGGTGAAAGAACACTATCCAGCGGTCGAGTCGCGCTGATCGCTTCGGCCCTCGGCGTCCTGCCGGCGCAAGGACCGGTCTATCGCGAGCGCTGGGGCCATCTGTTCTTGGAGCAGCGGCGCGCCGAGCTCGGCCGCGAACTCGCCGGCCGTGACGCAGAGGTGCGGCAGCAGATCGCGGAACTGCTGGCCGTCCCGACCCGCGGCCTGCCGTTCCTCCCGGAGGCGCGGGCCCTGGCGCAGTTGCGCGGCGTGGCCGCCGACCCGGCGTTCGTGCTCCGCCAAGCGCTCGGGGTGTTTCCGCTGCCCGAGGTGGTCGATCCCGAGGCCGCGAACGAACAGTGCCGCAATCTGAACGCTTCGGTGTTCTTGCCGGTCACGGTGCCGGATGCGGGGGTTCTGGAGTTCGAATTGCTGCTGCGGGACGCCGCCGGAGCGGTGGTGTGGCGCACGGTGCTGGCCAAGGACACCGCCGTGTCCGACCTGCGACTGGCTCGCCCTGCCGCCCAGGTGCCGGGGCAGGAGCTCGCGAATGGCAGTTACGAACTGCAGGTCGTGGCCCGCGTCGACGGCCGCGAGCCGCGGGCCACGGATCCGGCACTGCGCGTGCGCTGCCACGTGCTGCGCGGTTACCAAGCCCGTGCCGAGGCGGCGATGGCGGCGGCCAAGGCCATGGCCGCGGCCGCGTCGGAGCTGCCACAGGCGCTGCTGCAGGGCCTGCGTGCGGAGGTCGAACGCGCCTACCACGGCGAAGCCTTCGACGTGGCCAGCACGGCGGTCCTCGATCTCGAACGGCTCGAACGCGCCGTGGCCAATCTGCGCGAGGATCGGCATGTGCTGGCCGGCATCGAGGGCCTGGTGCCGACCATGGTGCCCGGCGCGGCGGGGCCGATGCGCGTGGTGCTGCGCCTCTCGGCGGAGCGTCATCCTGCGGCTGCCCCGACCGCCCGACCGCTGGTGGTGTTCGCCGGCGGCAGCCCGGCCTTCGACTTGGACGGGGTGCGGCCGGCGGCGCCGCTCACCCGCTCGCCGCGCTGGCCGGCAGCGGCCTTGGCCGACTTCGGCGCCACGCTCGACGCCGACGTGGCCTTCGTCGAGTCGACGGGGCATGGCCGCAACCACGGCCAGGAACTCGCTGCCGTGATTGCCGCACTGCGGCGGCTGTGGGGTGGTCCCGATGCACCGCTGTGCCTCGTCGCCGAACGGGAGGCTGCGACGGTGGTCGGTTTGCAGGCCGAACGGTTCGTGCCCGGACTCCGCGGGCTGGTGTTGGTCGGTGGCGCGGGCCTGGCCTTGCCGGCGCTCGAGCGGCTCGCCGGGGTACCCGTGCGCTTCGCTCGGGTGGTCGGCAACCCAGCCGACGCGGCGCAGCAGCGCCTGCTCGACCACCTGCAGCGCAACCCGGAAGCCGCGGGCCGTGCCGATGTGCAGTGGCTGACCGCGGCTCCGGTGCCGTGGACCTGTGCGCTGGAGAGCTTGCGCGGCCCGCTCGAAGCGTTCGCCGCGGCGGTGCTGCCGCGGGCCAACCGCTGAGGCTCGGGCGAAGGCTCAGTCGGGGTGCGTGCCGGCACCTTGCGTGAAGCGCCGCACCAGGGCCACCAAGTCGCGCGGCTTCACCGGCTTCTCGACCCACACGCCAGGCTGCAGCTCGCCGTCGGTCAGGCTCGACTCGGCCCGGGGGCTGCCCGACACCACCACGATCGGCAGGCGCAGGTGGCCGTCGGCGCGGATCCGGCGCACCACGTCCGAGCCGGAGAGGGCCGGCAGGCTCATGTCGAGCACGAGCAGGCTCGGCTTGCGGTCGCGCAGCAGGTGCAGCGCCCGCAAGCCGTCAGCCGCCACTTCCACCACGTGGCCGTCGCGCGTCAAGGCGCGGGCGAACACCTCGGCGGTGAGCGGCTCGTCTTCGACCACCAACACGCGGGTGGTGCATTCGGTCTTCGGGCGCACCGCGGTGCGTTGGGGGGCGCGTGCGGGCTGGGTGGGCAACAGGGTCGCAGACATGTCCGACTTCTCCTCGTCGGAGCTATCGGCTGCCGCCGGCCGCCGAGTCGAGGCGAGATTTCAGTTCGGCGGTGCGGGGCGGCACAGCACCAGGGTCTGCTCGCCGAGGCCGCGCCGCAATGCGTGCATGGCGGTCACCTGCCAGCCGGCGGCGCCGAGTTCGCTGCGGAAGGCGCGCCGCGACACGGCGTGCCGACCAGACGGCCGTCCCAGCCATGTGCGCAGTTGCCGCCGCAGGTGTTGCAGACTGCAACGATCGAAGAACGACACCACCAGCGGGCCCTGCACGACGCGCCGCAGTTCGAGCAGGATCGTGATGCGTTCTTCGGCAGTGGGGATGTGCTGCAACAGCCGGTGGCAGAGCCCTCCGGCGAACGTCCGGTCGGCGAACGGCAGCCGGTGCACCGAGGCGCAGGTGCGCGCGAAGGCTCCGGCGCAGGCTTGCACCATGGCCGGGTCGCGGTCGGCCTGGACCACCGGCCCCGGCAGTTCGCCGCTCAGCCGGCCGGCACCACTCGGGGCGTCGAGCCACAAGCCTTGGGTCGGCGGGCAGTGCTGGAGCAGCCGGCGCAGCACCCGACGTTCACGCTGGTCGGTGCCCGCGCCGCTGCCGCTGTGGAACCGTTGGTCGCGGTAGCGCAGGGCGTAGCCCGGTTCGCGCAGGTAGGGAGTCTCGCTCAAGGCCCTGATCCTGCCGAGACGCGCTCCAGCCGGCAACCCGCCACGGCCGATGCCATGGCCTGGAGGCAGCCCATGGCAGACAGCACCCGCACCGGCATCGAACAGCGCGTGGACCCACGGCTCCCGCTCGACGAAGCCGTGAGCATCGAGTTTCCCGCCGAGCCGATCACCGGCTCGGGCCGGAACATCTCCCTGCAGGGCGTGTTCTTCACCGCCCCGATGGCAGTGGCGGTGTCGGTGCGCATCGCCGGCCATGCCGAGCCGGTGCCGGGCGAGTTGGTCCGGGTCGAAACCATGGGGGACGGCCGGGTCGGGATCGCCGTGCGGTTTCGGGAGCCCCAGCCGGGCCTGATCCCGAACTGAGCAGCGACCGGCGGGGGCCACCGGCTCGGTGGTTTCTCCCTCGCAACCGGGCCGGGCGGCGGCTAGGCATCTCGGCATGGTGCATCTGCTCGCGCGTGTCGGCCGGCTTGCCGCCGCCTGTGTGTTGGCCCTCGGTGCCACGGGCCAGGGGGTGGTGAATCGTTCGCTGCTGGTGCCGCCGCGCGACGACGCGGCGCAGCTCGCGCTGCGCACGCCACCGCTCACTGCCGCGGTGCAGGTGGCGCGGCCCGCGGTGGTGCACGTCGAAGTCGAAGTCACCGGACCGAAGGGCGTGTTCCCGATGGTGCGCCCCAGTTCGGGTGTGGTGGTCGACGCGAGTGGCTTGGTGCTCACCCTCTGGCATCTGGTCGCCGACGCACAAGGCGCTGCCGACAAGCGCCTGTTCGTACAGCTCGACGACGCCGCGCGCACCCGGCTGCCGGCGAAGCTGCTCGGCGGCGGCGCCGACAGCGGCTTGGCCCTGCTGTCGGTGACGCCGCCCGCCAGCGGTCTGGCACCGGTGGTGGTCGGCGGCGATCTGCCGCCCGCTGGCACACCGGTGGCGCTGCTCGCCAACCCCGAAGGCTCCGACGTGTTCGTGTTCGCCGGGGTGGCCAGCCCCGCGTTGGCGGCCCCGCGGCTCTCCGGCACGACCATCCCGCTCGCGGAAGTGTTCTTGACCGACACCAAGCAGGACCTGCGCTGTGACGGCGCACCGGTGGTGGATGCCGAGGGCCGCCTGCTCGGGTTGTTCGCCGCGGAGCACGTGGGCCGGGACCAGGCCGAACCCACCCTCGAAGACCTGCGCCGGCCCAGTTTCGGCATCGTGGTGGCGAACCGCCGCATCCGCAGTGCGTTCGCGGCCGAGTTCGCCCGCGCTGGCAACTCGACACTGCGCGCGGCTCCTGCGGCCGCTGCGGCGGCGCCGGCGCCGGAAGTCGCCGCGGTTGCAGCGGTGGCGCCCGCGGTGCTGGCCGTGCGCGCTGGCCCGGGCGAGTCGTTCGCGCCGAACGGCGCCGACCCCGGTGCCACGCGGCGCCTGGACGGCGTCGGTTCGGCGGTGGTGCTGACCGAGAGCGGGCTCCTGGTCACCAACGGCCATCTGGTCGCCAAGGGGCCGGTGCAGGTGGTCCTGGCCGATGGCCAGGTGCTGGCTGCCACCGTGAAGAAGCGCCACGGCGGCACCAACCTGGCGCTGTTGCAGGTCGAACTGCCCGCGGGCCGCAGCCTGGTCGCGGCGCGGTGCGGCGTCGACGACGACCTGCAGGTGGGGGAGACCGTGCTCGCGGTCGGCAACCCGGGCGGTGGTGCCCCGGTGGTCAGCGCCGGGGTGGTGTCGGCGATCCGCGAGCGCGAGAACGGCCGCGTCCAGGCGGATCCGAATCTCGGGGCCGCCAATGCCGGTGGGGCGATCGTGGACCTCGCCGGCCGCCTCTGCGGCATCGCCGACGGCGGTGCCGTCGATCCGCTGGAAATTGCCTACGCCACGCGCGGGGATCGGGTCACCACCGAGACCAATCTGTCCACGTTCGTCGGCATCCGGCGCCTGCGGGAAGTGTTCCGCGACGAGCTCGCCGGTGCCGGGGCGGTGCTCGCCCCAGCACCGGTTCAGGCCGGGGAACGCGCGGCGCGGGACAGCCGCCTCGTGCGCATGCTGCAGAAAGCCAGTGGTGCGTCGCTGAACATCTACGTGGCGCAGGACGTGCGCAAACAGGACCCGGACGATCCGTTCGCCGAGTACGGGCAGGCCCAGCTGGTCACCCTCGGGGTCGGTTCGGGCGTGGTCATCGATCCCAGTGGTCTGGCGTTGAGCAACTGGCACGTGGTCGCGGAGGCCGTGCGACCCGACGGCTCGGCCAAGCCGAACCATGCCGTGCGCGCCAGTGTGTTCGGTGGCAAGACCTATCCCGTGCGCGTGCTCAGCATCTCGCGCGAGGACGACCTGTCGCTGCTGCAGCTCGAGCTGGCGCCAGGGGAGACCTTGTCGGCGATCGAACTCGGTGACGCGGCGTCGCTGCGCCTCGGCGAGCCGGTGGCCGCGGTCGGCAACCCGCACAACCGCGCCAACACGGTCACGTTCGGGGTGGTGACGGCCAAGGACCAGGAGCTGCGGATCAAGGGGCGCTGGGCCAAGCTCGCCCACTTGATCGAGACCGACGCGGCGATCAACGGTGGCAACAGCGGGGGGGCTTTGCTCGATCTGCACGGCCGGCTGGTGGGCATCAACAGCGCTGGCGGGGGCACGTTCACCAACCGCGGCTTCGCGATCATGGTCGACCACGTGCGCCAGCAGACCCTCGAATTGCTGTTCGCGGCCTACAAGCTGCGCAGTCCAGATCTCGGCTTGCGGCTGTTGGACGACGAGCAGGGTGTGGCGGTGCTCGAAGCCGACCCGCGTGGGCCGGCCTTCGCCGCCGGAGTGCGCGCTGGCGACCGCGTGCGTTCGCTGGCTTCGGTGCCGATCACCTGGAGTCCGGGCTTTGCGCTCACGTTGCTGCAGCAACCCGCGGCAGTGCCGCTGCGCCTGGAAGTGCAGCGCGCTGGCGCGCCGCTGGCATTCGACGTGGCGCCCCTCGGCAGCGAGGTGTGGGCGGTGCTGCGCCAGTCAGGGCTGTTGTGCCGCAATCTGGCGTTCCGCGACGAGCCCGAACGTGTGCGCGGGGCACTGGTCGCCCTGCACCGCACGTTGACCAAGGATCCGGTGGGGGAGCCGGCGGTGCTCGCCGAGCAGGTGGTGGTCGTCGACAAGGTCCACCAGGACAGCCAGCCCAAGCCCGTCGACCTGCAGTCCGGCGACCTGCTGCTCGCCCTGGAACTGGTGCACGCGAGCACCGGGCAGCCGGTGTTCGTGCGCCTCGAAGACCTCGGGCGGCTGCGCGACCTCTGGAACGACCGCGAGCTGGGCACCTACGAGGGCTCGGAGTGGCGGTGCTGGATCGCCCGCGGCACCGAGATCCGGACCGTCGAGCTGGTGGTGAAGCGGCTGTTCTGGTGAGCCGCCGGCAGCCGGTGCCTCAGTCCGGCGCTTGGATGCGCAGCACCGGGTACTCGTCGCCGGTCGCTGCTTCGAGGAAGTTCCAGCTCGACAGCGAATCCTCGCTCTCCGCTTCGAGCAACTGCGCCGCCAGCATCGAGAAGCGTTGGCGCGCCGGCACCCACAGCGTGCCCGCTGCCAGGGCGACGTCGCTCGCTGCGCCCCACGTGCCGTGCAGGACGAGTTCTTGGTGGCCCTGGTAGGGGCGTTTCGGCTTCACTTTCTTGGCCACCGCGAAGCGTTCGGCGCGCACGGTGCGCTCCGCCGCGAGCACGGTGCACTCGATGCCGTGCCGGCGCAGGCGGTCCTGCAGGTCGGCCGAAGGCTCGCGGATCGCCCACGCCGCTGGCAGCGTCCGGAACTGCCGCGCCGTGAACGCGCGCACCACCGGCATCACCTCGGGCACGCCGTCGCCTTTGCGCACGTGCCGCACGCTGCCGCCCGGCGGTGCCGGCACGGTGTCGACCGCCCCGACCAGCACCGGCAGCGACTCCGGCGCGGCGAACGTCGTGTCGAAGCCCAAGCGTTGGCCGGGCTGCTGCGCGGCGGCCTCGGCTGCCCGCGCCGCGGCGCGCAGCCGCTGCCGATCCGCCGCCGCACCGTGCAGCAACGCCAGCACGAACGCTCGGGTCGCCGCGACCCGGGTGGCGAAGTCACAGTTGCTGTAGGCCTCGCTCAGGATCGCCACGCGGTGGCGCAGGGCAAAGTAGTTGACGCCGTAGCGCGGTCGGTGGTCGTAGGTGTACCAGCCGCGCACGCCGGGCTTCGACTCGGGGGCACCGCTGCCGTCCCAGTCACGGGTCTCGAAGTTGCCGTAGTCGAAGGTGGCGAAGCCCTGTTGGGCCATGGCCGCCGTGGCTCTGTCGAGCAGCGCGCGCGACACGGCGGCCACCGCCGGGGCGACGTTCGGCGACAGGCTCGGCGCGTAGGTGAGGTGGTAGCCGTGGTAGCTGCCGTTGGTGGTGTGCAGGTCGACGAACAGATCCGGGTCGAGGCGCGTGAATGCGGCCAGCAATGCACGCGTCTCCGGTGCGTCGGCTTTGACGAAGTCGCGGTTCAGGTCCAGGCCCTGGGCGTTGGGCCGCTGGCCGGTCCACTCCGGGCCGTTCTGGCCAGGGCGGTTCTGCCGGCCGAGCCGTTCGTTGCCGTCGGCGTTGTAGACCGGCAGGAAGTAGAGCTCGAGGTCGGCGAGCAAGTCCTGGTGTTGGCCGGCGGCGAACTCGCGGGCCAACAGCTGGAGGGCCTCTTTGCCCTCGACTTCGCCGGCGTGGATGTTGCCGAGCACCAGCGCGCGCAGCCGCGGTTCTGCGTCCTTGGCCGTGGGGGCTGGGGCGGCGATGCGCAGGAGCCAGAGGTCACGCCCTTCGTGGGTCTGGCCGATGCTGTCCAGGGACAGGTGGTCGCCGCGCGGCAAGGCGCTGAGCGCGCGCAGGAAGCCCAGGACGTCCGCGGCACTGGAGGTCTCGCGAAACTCGGTGGTCTCGGGCCGGGTGCGCGGCAGGTCGTCGGGCTTGGCGGTGGGCGCGGGAGGGGTGGTCTGGGCACCGAGGGCGCTGGTGGCGCAGAGGGCGAGCAGGCGGGTCCAGGGGGAGCCGGGCATGGGGGAGTCGTACGGTGGCGCGAGCCGAGTGGCCACCCCCCGCTGGCCAGGATCGCTCCGCCGCGGTATGGTCTTCCCCCCCATTCCTGTGACTCTGCCCCGCGTCGCCATCGTCGGCCGTCCCAATGTCGGCAAATCGAGCCTCTTCAACCGGCTCGTCGGCCGCCGCATTTCGATCGTCGAACCGACGGCCGGGGTGACCCGCGACCGCGTCGCCGCCTCGGTCGAACACGCCGACCGGCGTTTCGAACTGGTCGACACCGGCGGTCTCGGTCTGGTCGACGAGGTGCTGCTCAAGGAGCACGTCGAAGCCCAGATCCAGATGGCGCTCGACACTGCGGACGTGGTGGTGTTCGTGGTCGACGGCAAAGAAGGCCGCGTGCCCGGCGACGACCTGGTGGCGCGGCGTCTGCGCGGCCTGGGCAAGCCGATCCTGCTGGTGGCCAACAAGGTCGAGTCGTTCACCGACGAGATGGTGGCCACCGAATGGGTGCGGCTCGGCTTCGGCGAGCCGCTGCCGGTCAGCGCCAAGGAGGGTTTCGGCATCTCCGATCTCCAAGACCGCATGGTCGCAGCCCTGCCGCCGGCTGCCGCGAGCGAACGCGAACCCGAAGGCGACGTGCTGCGCTTCGCCGTGGTCGGCAAGCGCAACTCCGGCAAGTCGACCTTGATCAACCAGCTCGCCGGCGAGCAGCGCGTGATCGTGTCCGAGTTGCCCGGCACCACGCGCGACGCGGTCGACGTGCTGTTCGACTTCGACGGCCGGAAGCTGCTGGCGATCGACACCGCCGGTGTGCGCAAGAAGAAGAGCCTGGAGCACGCGATCGAGCTGTTCGCCCACGCGCGCAGCAACGACAGCATCCGCCGCGCCCACGTGGTGTTGCACCTGTTCGACGTGCGGGAGCCGATCAGCCAGGTGGACAAGGCGATCGCCGCCTACTGCGTCGAACACCACAAGCCGGTGGTGCTGGTCGGCAACAAGATCGACCTGGCGCCCGAGCTGGACCTGCAGAAGTGGGACGCCTACCTGAAGCAGCAGCTGCCCGGCCTCGACCACGCGCCGGTGTCGTTCGTCTCGGCGAAGGACGGCTTGAACGTGCCCGACACGCTCGAACTGCTGTTCGAACTGCGCGCGCAGACGCGCACCGAGATGTCGACCGGCAAGCTGAACCGCGTGCTGACCGAGGCGCGGGATCGCCAGTTGCCTTCGGGTCGCGGCCACTTCCCGAAGATGTTCTACGGCACCCAGATCGGCACCGAACCGCTGTCGGTGATGGTGTTCGTCAACGAGCCGAAGCTGTTCCGTGGCCAGTACGAGCGGTACCTCGCGCAAGTGCTGCGCGAGCAGTTCGCCTGCCCCGAAGTGCCGATTCGATTCGTCTTCCGCCGGCGCGAGAAGGTCGTGCTCGGCGACCGCGGCTAGACGCATGGCCGGCCCGGCCGAGCCGGCGGTGGTGGCGGAGCCGGCGGTGGTAGCACCTGCCTGGCGCGGCGAACCACTCGTCTGGTTCGTCGGCTGCCTGCTGCTCTATCTCGGCCTCGGCGCCGACGCCTTCTACAAAACCGACGGCCCCGACATCGTCCGGCTGCTCGACGACCACCTGCGCACCGGCGCGCCGCTGCAGCATCCGTGGCACGTCGGGTTCCTGCCGGCCCTGCTGGGGTTGCGCACCGTACTCGGCTGGCTCGGGTTGCATCCGGGGTATCTGGCCCTCGGCACCTGGTTCTCGGCGTTGGGGGCCGCCTTGGGTGTGGCGTGCCTGCACGCGGCGGCGGGCCGGCTCGGGTTGCCACGAAGCATGGCGCGCACGGCGGCGCTGTTCCTGGCCCTGAATCCGGGGACCCTGTTGTTCGGCACCGTGGTCGAGTTCCATGGGCCGTTGCTGGGCATGGTCGGCGTGGCCACCTGGTGGACCGCAGTGCAGGTGGCCGCGCCGCGCTGGTGGGGACTGCTGGGGCTCGGCTGCCTTGGGCACCTCGCGTTCCTCGTCGATGGCCAGGCGCTGTTCCTGCCGGTGTGGCTGTTGTCGTTCTTCCTGGCGCGTCGCTGGCCGAGCGGCACCCGGCGCCGCGACCTGGTGCACGCGGGCTTGGCGGGTGCGGTGCATGCGGGGTGGTTCCTGGTCGGACCGCGCCTGTGGCCGCAGCACTACGGCTTCTGGGCCGATCTCGCCGAGGGCTTCCGCCAAGAGGGTTCGATCGGCCGTCCGCAGGGACTCGAGTGGACCCTGGTGATCTTCGTACAGGAATGGCTGTGGCCGCTCCTGCCGTTGTCGGTCCTGGTGTGCCTCGCGCCACTGCGGGCCGCGCTGCGCCGCGAGTGCGTGGCCTTCGCGCTCGGAGCAGCGCCGTTCTTGTACCTGTCGGTGCGCCAGTTGGTGTTCGAGCCCGAATTCGGCGCTTACCTGCTGCCGATGCTGGTGCCGGCGGCGCTGCTGGTGGCGCAGGCGGCGGGTGCGAACGGCTGCCGCTGGCTGCGGCTGCTGCTGCCGCTCGGACTGTGGCCCTGGTTCGTGGGCGGCAGCGCGCACCTGCGCGAACAGGCCGCCTACGACACGCAGTTCGCCGCGGCGGTGGCGAAGGGGGCGGAGGCCGCGCCGCCGTTCGTGCTGGTCGGCAGCGCGCGGGAACTCGCCGCCGCCTATGCACGCCTGCAGCCCGAACAGTTCCTCTGGGTGCGCCTCAGCGCGGCGATGCCGCGCGCGGCGGCCACGCCGGCGCACGTGCAGGGCATGGTGGTGCAGTTGCGGCTGCTCGCGGGTGCGGGCCGCGCCGTGTTGTTGACCGAGGCGGCGTTGGCGTCGCTCGACGAGCCGCGGGCGGCGATGCTGGCGGAGAAGTCCACCCTGCAGGTCGAGCCGAACGAGGCCTACGCCGGCCCGCTGTTCGCCGCCGCCCTGCGCGAGCACTTCACGCTGACCAAGGTGGCGGACGGCCTGCTGCGGCTGGTGCCGCAGCGTTAGTTCGCCCGCGGTTCAGCGCCGCCAGAAACTCGGCGTGAACAGCGCCAGCAGCGTCAGCAGTTCGAGGCGGCCGAGGATCATCTGCAAGGTCAGCACCAGCTTGGTCCAGCCCTGCAGATCGCCGTAGCCGCCGAGCGGGCCCACGTCGGGCGTGCCGGCGAGCATCGCCACGACTTCGCCGGCGAGTGCCGCCTGGGTCGCCGCCGGATCCACCAGGGACAGTGCCGGGCCGGTCGAACCGAGCAGGCTGACGCTGCAGGACACTGCTGCCACGAAGTTCAGGCGGTCGTCACAGGCGACCACCGCGGCCCCGACGATCGCCGCGACGAACCACAGCAACACCACCGCGAGGATCGACGAGATGGTCGCTGCGGGCAGCACTTCTTCGTCGAGTTTCAGCCGTTCCACGCTCTTCGGGCTGATGAAGTGCCGGATCGTGTAGGCCAGCAGCTTGAGGATCACCAGCAGCCGTACTTGCTTGAAGCCGCCGGCCGTGGAGCCGCTGCAGCCACCGACGAACATCGCGGCGAACAGCGCGATCGTGCCCAGCGCCGGCCACGCCTGGAAGTTGGCCGTGGCGAAGCCCGTCGAGGTCAGCACGCTGACGCTGTTGAACGTGGCTTCGCGCAGCGCCGTGCCGAACGGCAACCCGGCGCGGCACAGCGACAGGCAGCAGGCCCCGACCACCAGCAGCGTGACCAGCGTGTAGATGCGGAATTCGCCGGTGCGGGCCAAGGCCGGGATGCAGCGCCAGCCGCTGCGCCAGTGCAGGGCCAGCATCGAGAAACTGCAGCCACCGAGGAACATGAAGGCCACCAGCACCAGTTCGGCGGCCAAACTGCCGAAGTCGCGGATCGAAGAGCGCGTCGAGAAGCCGCCGGTGGACAGCGTGGTGAAACTGTGGCAGAGCGCGTCGAACCAGCCGAAGGCACCGGTGGCGCGCAGCGCCAGCAGGCAAGCGATGGTCAATGCCACGTAGATGGCGACGATGGTGCGGGCCTTGGCCACCGCGCGCGGTTGGTACGATTCGCTGCCCACGCCGACCGACTCGGTGGCCAGCAGGTTCTTGCCGGTGACGCCCATCGCCGGCAGCAGGGACACGAACACCAGCACGATGCCGAGCCCGCCGAGCCACTGCGTCTCGGCGCGCCACAGCAAGAGGCTGCGTGGCACGGCGTCGACGGCGCAATTGCCGCCGCTGCCGAGCACCGTGGCGCCCGTGGTGGTGAGGCCGCTGGCCGCTTCGAACAGCGCGTCGACCGCGGAGGGCAACAACCCCGACCAGCGGAACGGCAGCGCCCCGAGCAGGCTGGCGACCACCCAGGCGAGGCCCGCGACGGCGATCGCTTCCTTGCGGAACACCTGGCCTTGGGCCACGCGGCCGCCGGCGAACAGCAGGGCGGCGACGATTCCGCCGACCACGATGCTGGCGAGGAAGCCGGTGGTGGTGTGGTGGGTGCTGCTGGGCTCGGTGAGCGACAACACCAGGGGCGGCACCTGCGCCAGCGTGAAGAAGCCGACGAAGCCGGCCATCAACCGTCCGACCTGCGGCAGGTTCATGGCCGGCGGTTATCCCGCGGCAGGCGGTGCGTGGCAACCTTCGAGCGGTCCGCTCAGTCCAACAACCGGGCGGCGGCCAGGCGTCCGATCTCGGGACCGAACTTGAAGCCGTGCCCGCTGCAGGCGGCGATGCCGACCAGGGGTGCACCCGGCCGGCGTTCGACCCGGAAGTCCTGGTCTTGGGTCATCGTGTAGCGGCACCGTTCGGTCGCCGCGAGGCCGAGCACCGGCACCGTGAAGCGCGCGCGCGCCATGGCCAGCAGTTCGGCCGGATCGGGCTCGGGGCTCGCGTGCTCTGGCTGCGCTGGCGCCGTGGTGCGGTGCACGGCGGCCTTGGCGCCCGCGCCCTCGAGCGCAGGCAACCCGTAGGTGAAGCCCGCGGGCCCCGGCGCCACGTGTGCCCAAACCGGGAAGGCGCCGGGCTCCAGGGTCGCCGCCGCCGCGTCGAGCGCGAAGTAGCCGACCTGCTGGTGCACCACGGTGAGCGGCGGGGCGAGGTCGGCGGCCAGCGTCGCGAGCTCCGGGCCGGCCGCGACCACGGCACCCGCCGCGCAGAGGCAGCCCTGCGCGGTGGCGGCGCGCACGCCGTGCGCGTCTGCTTCGAGGTGCTCGACCCCTTGGTGCCAGCCGAACTGCACGCCGTGCGCGGCGAGCCAGGCGCGCAGCGCGGCCATGGTGCGGGCGGCGAGCACCACGGCGGCGCTGTGGTCGTGCAGGACCGCATCGCCAGCGGCGAACCGCAGCACCGGGAACCGCGCCGCAGCGGCGGTGGGCGACAGGGGCTCCAGCACGTCGGGCACTTGCGTCGCCGCCACCAGGTACGCGTCGAACGGGCCCCCGGGCGGGCCGTGGAACACGCCCGGCGTCCGCACACGCAACGGCTGCGCCAGCGCGCGTTCGAGGGTGGGCCAGCCGTCGCGATGCGCGGCCTGCGCCAGGGCCACGAATTTCGCGTCGTGGTAACTCGTGCGGGTGATGCGCGTGCCCCCGTGGGAGCTGCCGAGGGCATGGCCCGGGCCGTAGCGGTCGAGCACCGCGATCCGGCGCACGCCGCGCTGTACCAGCCAGAACGCCGTGCACAGCCCGTGGATGCCGGCGCCGAGCACCAGCACGTCCCAGGGACCTTCGGGCCAGGCGGGTGGGGGAGTGCTCACGGCCATCCCGTGCAGCATCGCCGCAGCGGTGCCGCCCTGCCACCGTGCAACAGCGCCCTGCCACCCCGGAGCCGTGGATGCGGCCCAGCGAACGTCTCAGAGCGGGCCAGCCGCTGGCATCGCCGCCTCGATGCTGTGGACGATCGATCTTGGTGTCTGGAATTCGCCCCACTCCAGGGCTACATTCCGATGGTAGACTTCGTTCGCCACCTGGGACCTCGCCTCCTCCGCCGCCGCATGAACGTCACGCTGATCCACCCGCCGGTCTACATCAACAAGAACGGGCTCACGGCGCTCCGGCCGAGCCTGCCGCTCGGCCTCGCCTACATCGCGGCGGTGCTGCGCAACGACAAGCATCGCATCACCGTGATCGATGCGCTCGGCGCCGCACCCGAGCAGATGATCCCCGACGGCGACATCTGGCGCCTCGGCCTCACGCCGGAGGAGATCATCGCCCGCTTGCCCGCCGACACCGAGGCGATCGGCATCACCAGCATGTGGAGCTACAGCTGGCCGATCGTGCGCGAGCTGATCCACAAGCTCAAGGCCGCCCGGCCCGGGGTGCCGATCGTCTGCGGCGGCGAGCACTTCACGGCGGTGCCAGAGTTGTCGATGGAGCAGGCGCCGATCGACTTCCTGGTGCTCGGCGAAGGCGAGGAGACGGCGGTGGCGCTGTTCCGCGCGCTCGAACTGAAGCTCGACCACTCGGTGATCCCCGGCATCGCCTACCGCGCTGCCGACGGCAGCCTGCAGAAGAACCCGCGGCGCGACCGCATCAAGAACGTCGACGAGTTGCCGTGGCCGGCGTGGGAGTACTTCGACGTCGAAGCCTACTCGAGCAACCGCCTGGTCAGCGGCATCTACTACGGCAAGACGGTGCCGATCCTGGCGACGCGTGGCTGCCCGTACCAGTGCACGTACTGCAGCTCGCCGAACATGTGGACCACGCGCTGGTACGCGCGCACGCCCAAGGACGTGATCGACGAGATCGAGAGCTACCACCGCAAGTACGGCGCCACCAACTTCCCGTTCCAGGACCTCACCGCGATCTTGAAGCGCGAGTGGGTGGTGGAGTTCTGCGAGGAGGTCGAGAAGCGCGGCCTGAAGATCACTTGGCAGCTGCCGGCGGGCACGCGCAGCGAGATCATCGACGAAGAAGTGGCGCGCTTGTTGGTGCGCAGTGGCTGCCGGTCGCTCAACTTCGCGCCCGAGTCGGGCAGCGAGCGCACCCGCAAGCACATGAAGAAGATGCTCACCGACGAGAAGCTGTTCCGCGCGGTGCACGCTTCGGTGAAGGCGGGCCTCAACGTCGGCGCATTCTTCGTGCTCGCCTATCCGACCGACGAGAAGGAAGACCTCGAAGCGACCGTGCGCCTCGCGGCCAAACTCGGCAAGGCCGGCATTTCCGACGTGTCGGCCGGGTTCTTCTTCCCGCTGCCGAACACCGAGATCACGCGCCAGCTCGAGAAGGAAGGCAAGATCAAGTACGACGATGCGTTCCTGAAGCTGCCGATCTACGTGCACAACGCATTCCTCAGCGACGACCGCAAGTTCAACGAGCACTTCACGGCCAAGGAGCTGACCGCGTGGAAGTACCGCGTGGTGCGCGCCTTCTACACGCGTTCGTTGCTGCTGCGGCCCTGGCGCATGGCGCGCATCCTGTGGAACGCGTTGCGCGGCAAGGAGACGTCGAAGATGGAGTCGTTCTTGCAGGAGACGCTGCGCAAGCTGCGGTTGCGCAAGCGCCCGACCGAGGCGAAGGCGCGGCCGGTGGCCTCCGTCGAGCCGCGCGTGCCGGTCGGCAAGGCCTGAGGGGCACCGCTGCGCATCCACCAATGCGCATCAGCCCCACCAAGGCACATCAGCCACTGCGCAACAGTTCGCCGCAGCGGGCCAGCTGCAAGCGGGCCACCGCCTCCGGGCTCACGTGCTGGCATGCCCACGCGTGTGCGGCGGCCCCCGCGGCCCCCGCTGCCGCCGCGTTGTTGAGCCAGCCCAGGGCCGCCTCGGCCAGGCCAGGGTCGTCTTCCGCGAGGCGCCGGGCTGCCGCAGGCACTTCGAGGCCACGCGCGCCGAGGCGGTTGGTGACCACGGGCACGCCGTGGGCCAGTGCGGTCAGCAGCTTGACGCGAAAGCCGCCGCCGAGGTCGACGGGGGCCAGCACCAAGCGCACGCTGCCCAGCAGGGCTTCGAGATCGGGCTGGAAGCCGAGTCGGCGCAGGCCCGGACGGCCGTCCAGGTCGTGCAGCGGCGCATCGTTCGGGCCCGCCAACCACAGTTCGGCGCCGGCACAGCCACTGCGCAGCCGCGGCAGCACTGCCAGCGCCAACCGACGCGCTGCCGCGACGTTGGGTGCGTGCCGGTAGTCGCCGAGGAACAGGGCGCGTGGCGGTGCCGAGCCCGGCGCCGCCGCGCGGGGTGGCACCGTGACCACCGGCGGCCGCACCAGCACTTCGCGGTCGAGCTGGGTCGCCAACTGCGCGGCATCTTCGCGGGTCAATGCCTGCAGCAGATTGGCCAGCGGATAGTGGCGCAGCACGTAGCGATGCCACAGGCGGCGGTCGCGTTGGTCGCCATGGCGGCCGAGCCCGGTGCGCGTGTTCGCCGGGCAACCGGCCTCGTGGTCGGTGAACACCGTGGGGGTGCCGAGCAGGCCCGGCAAGTACTGCGCCAACTGGGCCAGTTCGAGCAGGATCACGTCGGGGCGGAACTGCGCGCGGGCCGTGGCCAGAGCCGCGGCGAAGTTGCGCTGCCAGTGTTTCGCGGCCACCAGCGGTTGGTGTCGCCAGCGCCAGAGCATCAGCCCCTGGTGGGCGAGCCGTAGCGGCCCCGTGGGGCGGTGTCGCAGTGGCACGGCCTGCGCCCACGGCAAGCGGGCCCGGAACGGCACGGCCGACAGCTCTTGGTCGGTGCCGAAACACACCACGCCGAGCTCGCACTGGGCCGCCAAGGCTCCAGCCAGGGCGCCCAGGTAGGCTCCGCCGCCGTGGTTGGCGGCCGGATCCGGCGCAAACGGAGCGCACAGGAGGATTCGCATGGGCAATCGTAGAAGTCTACCAGCAATGGACTTGCGTTGTCCAAGATCGGTTGAGATGGGGATCCGGGGGCGACGATCCACAAGGGGTGGTAGCCGGATCTTCCTCCTTGTGCGATACTTCCGCCCCGTTCCCTGGTTGGTTTGCCTGCGTCGAGCCAGAGACCCGGCGCAACGTAAACCGACCACCTGCTAGGAACGCCATGAACGATACCCTCAAGGTCATTGTCCAACTGCTCGAGACCGGGCGACCGGAGCTGCAAGTCGCGGCGGCGCAGGTTCTTGGCGAGTTGCATCCCAAAGAGCCGCCGGCGCTGCGGGCGTTGGCGGCCGCCACCCGTCGTTCGCCTGTGCTGGGCCGGTTCGCCATGGATGCCCTGGCGAAGATCGGCACTGCAGACGCTTGGTCTGCGGTCGCGCGCTGCTTGCTCGACAACGAAGCGCTCGCGGAGCATGCCGCGCACCTGCTGGCGGAAGCCGGCGTGAGCACGCATGCCACCTTGGCAGCGCTCTACGGCACGGCCCCGGTGGAACAACGTGGGCGGCTGCTGGCGATCTTGGCCAAGGCGCCGAGCAAGGAAGCCGTCGGGGTGTTCGTGCAGGCGCTGCTGACTCCCGAACTCACCGACGTGGCGGCACGCCACCTGCTGGCTGCCTTGCCTGCACTCGATGGCACGGCTGGCAAGAACTTCGCGGCGGCGCTCGGCAAGTACCTCGACGGGCCACTGCCCGAGAGTTGCCTCGCCAACGCCATCACGATCCTGGCCAAGCTCGACGCGTCGGGCGCCAAAACTCTGCTGTGGCGTTACGCCGCGGCCGAGCAGCCGAGCCCCGTGCGTTCTGCCGCCTTCCGCGCCATGCGCGGCGGCAAGTTGACCGCGGTGCAGATGAAGTCCTTGCTCGACCTGCTCGAGGACCAGACCCAGAAGGACGTGCACGACGCGGTGCGCGAACTGCTCGGCGAGCTGCCCGAACTGCCCGAAGGCATGGCCGTGGTGTGCAAGCGCCTGCTCGCTGCGCGCCACCCCGAGCAGCGCCTGTTCGCCCTGCGCATGCTGCGCACCGAGCCAGGGGAAGAGATGGCGAAGCTCGCCCTGAAGCTGCTCGACCACGAGGACGAGCGGTTCCGCCACCATGCGGCCGAAGCCCTGGCGCACAACAAGAGTGCGATCGAGCCGCTGCTGCGCCTCGTCGCCACCTCGCGCGAGCCGCAATTGGCGCAGACGGCGACCTCGATCCTGGTGCGGCTCGGCGCGCACTTCCCGCCCAAGCTGCTGCGCGGCATCGCCGAGCGCGCCGTCAAGCTGCTGTCGACGCAGACGCGGTCCGGCGATCTGCTGCTCGACGTGGTGTTCGCCGTCGGCGGCGACAAGTTGGTGCCCGAGCTGATCCAGGAGGCGATCCGTCTGCGCCGCGCCAAGCGCATGGGCGAAGCGCTGCACCTGCTGGCCCGCTTGGCCGCGCGCCCCGACGCCTCGACCGAAGTGCAGTACCAGCTCGCGCTCACCAAGTTGCTGGTCGACATGGCGCACGCAGCCTCCGGGCAGGCTTCCAGCGCGCCCGGCAATCCGACCATGGGCTTCTTCGCCACGCTGGTCCGGCACGGTTTCCCGCTCGCCGATCGGCTGCGCAAGGAGTCGGTGGTGAAGCCTGAGGCGCTGCTGCACGTGGCGACGCACTTCACGGCGGCGGTTGGTCCGGAGCGGCGGTTCGCGGCGGAGCTGCTGCAGCACTTGACCAAGACCAAGGGCCGCGCCGGCGAAGAGGCGAAGGTGGCGCTGCGCACGGTCGGGGCCTGAGGTGGGGTGGTCT
>JAEUHP010000263.1 GCA_016795295.1 Planctomycetota bacterium
GCATCGTTTCCCGGCCATGTGGGGGCCGAACTTCGACTGGCTGCCCGACCAGTGCCACGGCAGCAACTTGCTGGTCACTGCGCAGTGCATGCTGCTGCAGCCGGTCGGCGAACGGCTCTTGGTGCTGCCGTGCTGGCCAGCGCCCTGGGCGGTGTCGTTCCGGCTGCATGCGCCGGGTGGCACGATGGTGACGGTGCAGTACGCCGAAGGCAAGGTGGCGCAACTCGAAGTGGAGCCCGCCGCGCGGCGTGCGGCCGTGGTGCTGCCGGCCTGGCTCGCGGCCGAGGCGCAGCGGCTCGGCGTCGGGCATCTCTGAGCTGCTGAGCTTGCTCCGTGAGTCCGCGGTGGGCAAGGTCTTGCGTCTTCTAGGGCGTGGCTAGGTCTGCTTGCGCAGGTGGTAAAGCTCGCCGTGTAGCGGATTTTGCTATGCACATGTGGAGCCTTTTCGTCGATTCTCGAGCTCCCTTGCCCTGATGCGCTCTTCTGCACAAGAGCCCCGGTGCTGCATGATCCCCATCCTCATCCCGCGCGAGCCATCGCAGGCGACCCGTCTGCACATCGTCGAAGACGACCCCGTGGTTGGCCAGTGTCTGGCTGGAGTCGTCACCGATCGCTTCGGCGAAGTGCTGCTACATGGCTCTGCGGAGGAGTTCCTCGGCAGCTACGATCGAGACCGCTGTTGTGCCCTGCTGCTGGACTTCAGTCTGCCTGGCATGGATGGCGTGGAGTTGCTGGAGTGTCTGGAGCGGGAGCATGCCATGCTACCGACGCTGATGATGAGTGCCGACGCGAGCGTGAAGCGCGTGGTGGCTGCGATTCGCCGTGGTGCAGTCGACTTCTTGCCCAAGCCCCTGGATCCGCGCCGCCTGATCGAACAGGTCGACTCATTGGCTGCCAAGGTCCGCCATGAGGCCGGTCTGCGGCGGCTGCGGCAGACCCGCCTGCGCGAGTGGCAACAGCTGACCACGCGAGAGCGCGAGGTCTTCGCCCTGTTGATCCGTGGCGCGTCCGCCAAGCAGGTCGCCTCACACCTGGGGGTGCGTCTGCGCACGGCGCACATCCACCGCACCAATGTGCTGCGCAAGTTCGGGGTGGAGACCGCAGTGGATCTGGCCCGAATTGCGGTTCTGCTTCGGCACGCCCCAGACATGCCAACCGATGGTCGCGACCCGATTGGCCAGGTGTCGATGGATCTTTGACGGTGGGGGACCTGCGGCCGCCCCTCAGGATTCGGATCGGTGGGTGAGCGCCAAGCTCAGGGCTGCGATCAGATCGCTGCGTCGGATCGGCTTCTGTAGGAGCTTGCAGAAGCCCGCGGCGCTGCAGCGGCCGTCCAGGTCGCTGCCTCCGTCGGCGCTGAGCGCCACCAGCGGCCCGGAGAACCCACGTTGACGCAGTTCCTGGGCCAGCTCGTAACCGCTCATCCCGGGCATCATCAGATCCAGAACGACCAGGTCGTAGCAGGCGAGGTCGGACACCTCGCGCAGTACGCGGATCGGATCGGCGAAGTCGTCGATCTGGCCCCCGGCCGCCTGAAGGAAGCGTCGTGTGGCGAGGCGCAGGTCGTCGGCGTCGTCGACCAGCAGGATCCTGGCACCGGTGAGCTGCCCCTGAGGTTGTGCCGTCATGGGGACCGAGTCGGGTACATCCGAACGGGCAATCTCCAGTCGGAACCGGGACCCGACACCTGGGACGCTGTCGACCAGGGTCACGTCACCGCCCAACAGGCGGGCCAGCTGGCGACAGATGGACAAGCCGAGGCCGCTGCCGTTGCCGCGCGCCGACTGCACAGCATCCTGTTGGAAGGGTTGGAACAGGGCGGTCGCGAAGTTGCGGTCGATTCCGCAACCGGAGTCACAGACTTCGAAGCGCAGCACCGGGGCGCCGCGACGGCTTGCCGTGGACACTTCGAGGCGAACGAAGCCTCGGTCCGTGAACTTGACGGCATTGCCGAGCAGGTTGGTGAGGATCTGGCGCAAGCGTAGCGGATCCGTGCCGACGCAGCTGGGCACGTCGGCGGCAACCTGGGTCGCCAGCTGCAGTCCCTTCTGCTCGGCAGCAGCGCGCAGCAGGCCGACCACGTCCTGCACCAGTTCCCGGACCGGCGTGCCCGTCAAACGGATCGGCATCTGGCCGGCTGCCAGCCGCGCGTGGTCCAGGAGATCGTTGACCAGTTCGAGCAGATGGCCACTGTGCCGCAAGACGGCCGCGGCGGCGGCTTGACGCTCGTCCGCGGTGCTGGCCGGATCCACCAGGATCTCGGCGTGGCTGTGCAGTCCTGCCATCGGGGTGCGGATCTCGTGACCGAGGTTGCGCAGCCAACGCCAAGCGATCCGCGGCGCTTGCAGGTTGTCATCGATGTCGGCGCGGGCGGGGCCGGCGGGTGGAACCAGGTGTAGCAACCCGTCGAAGGTGCCGTGCCGTCCAGGCTGCACGTGCAGCAACAGGGGCAATTCGTGCCCATCGCGATGCCTGCCGACGACGTGCCGAGTGGCCCCCAGCACACGGCTGTGGCCGGGGGTCTGGTCGGCGCAGTAACGCGCCAAGTAACCGTCGTGTTCGCTGGCGAACGGCTCTGGCATCAGCATGGCGACGTTGCGTCCCAGGACGTCCGTTCTGCGGTAGCCGAACACGTGAGTGGCCCCTGGCGACCAAGCGAGGATTCTGCCGCGAGTGTCGATCCGGATGCTGGCGATGCCTGCGGCAGCGTGCCTGGCGAGTTGTCCGCGGTGGCTGGTCAGCCAGGCGCAAGCCACCACTGCCAACAGCACGAAGCAACCGGGCAGACCATGGCCGCTGGCGATGCCGAGGCCGGCTCCGATCGACAGTGCCAGGGCCGTGCCCCAGCGCAGCCATAAGGAGCTGCGGGGACTGAAGGAAATGCGGAGGCGTTCCATGAGATGGTGGGCTGCGCGGGGTCGCGCAGTGCCACTTCGTCACCTCGGGAGCGCCTGCCTCTCGCCAAATGCGCTAAGGGTCGGCCGCGAATTGGGTGGGTTCCGCAACCGACGACTCACCTTCCGGCAGCCAAAGACTCATTCGTGAGCCCTTGGCCGACGTGGCCGCCACCCAAAGGCGCCCACCCATGGCGCGGGTGGCCTGACGGGCGATCCACAAGCCGAGCCCTTGCTGCCCCTCGTTGCCTGTGGGTTTCGCCGCGCCGACGACACCAGGCAGGAACACGGAGTCGAGTTCGTTGCGGGCGAAGCCTGGGCCGCAGTCGTCGACGTGCAGCAGGAAGCCGCCGTCCTGGTAACTTCCGGTCACGCGCACGGTGCTGCCGTGCGCCGAGTACTTGATGGCGTTGCCGAGCAGGTTGTCGACCACTCGAGGCAGCCACTGCGCGTCGAAGAGGATCGCAGGTCCTCCCACCGGCAAGGTCAGGTCGATGGCGATCTGCTTCGCGGCGGCTCGGGCCACGAGCGCTTGTACAGCTTGGCGCACCACGGGGCTGGGGTCGGCTGGCTGCAACTCCACCCCGCGGGTGTGCTCGAAGTCGGCCATCAGCCCGTCCAGACGGGCAGCAACTTGTTCCGCAGACGAAGCCACGGACTGGGCCGTCTTGGCAAAGTCGAGAGCCGGCTGCGGTTCCTTCGTGAGCATGAAAGCGCTCAGTCGCAGGGAAGTCAGCGACCCCCGCAAGTCGTGGAGGCTGGCGTGCAGGTGGGCGGAGGTGTGGCCAAAGTTCGCCTCGAGACGCTGGATCCAAGCTTGCTTGCGCAAGCCGGCCTGTAGTGGTGCCATGGCTCGACGCAGCCGTTCGGTGGCTTGCAGTGCCAGGGGCGTGACAGGCGCGAGGAACAGCTCGAATTCCAGTGGGCCAGCACCGTTCAGGCACAGCGTCAGGTCCAGGCCCTGGGGCGAGTCGACCATCCAGCCGAGGTCTTGGAGCGAGCGTCCGCTAGCGCAGCACTTTGCCAAGCGAGCCTCGGCGTCGGCGCAGCGGGCGCCAAACTCGGCCAGAAGTACTCTGCGACCGCGCTCTGGCTCGTGCAGCCACACCGAGGCGTGGCGCGAGCCGGTGATTTCGGCGCATTCTTCTCCGGCCGCTGCCGCCAGGAATGCCAGGTCCAGGATCTG
>JAEUHP010000264.1 GCA_016795295.1 Planctomycetota bacterium
CGACACGGGTGCCGGACTGGGGCCGGCGACGCTCGCGTTCGCGGCACGCGCCGACCTGGTGTTGGGCGTCAGCACGCCCGATGCGGCGGCGCTGACCGATGCGTATGCGCTGTGCAAGGTCCAGCATCAGGCCGGCCGGCCCCTGCCGTCCTTGGTGGTGAACCGCGCGCGCAGCCGGGACGAAGCGGCGCGCACCGCCGGCAAGCTGGCGGCCGTGGTGCGCAAGTTCCTGGCCACCGAACTGCCGCAGGCGGGGTTCGTGGTCGAGGCGCCGGCCATCGCCCGCGGCGTGGTCGAGCAACGGCCCGCCCTGCTCGAGGGCGGCGCTGGCACCGAGGACCTGCGCGCCCTGGCGGCAAACGCCCTGGCCGGGCTGCCGCCGCTACCGCGCCGCCTGTTGCCCGGAGGCGCCTTGCTGCGGCGCTGACGCTGCCCAGGCGCGGACGCCAGCGATCGCGGAATACCGCCGCGGTCTCGCGTATGCTGGGCCACTCGTCCCATGTCCGCCGCCCCGCGCATCACCGTTCGCCGCCAGAACCAGAACTACGGCCCCTACTCGCTGGACCAGGTCAACAGCATGTTGCTGGCCGGCCGGCTCGCAGCCGAGGACCTCGCGTGGCTCGAGGGTGCGCCGGAATGGCAGCGCCTGGACTCGATTCCGGGCGTGAGCCGCATGCCGCCGCCGCCCGCCTACACCGAGCCACCCCTCGCCGCCGACGAATCCGACCGCCAGATCCTGCCCGCATTCCTGCTGGCATTCTTCCTGGGGGTGTTCGGCGTGCACCGCTTCTACGTCGGCAAGACCGGGTCGGGCATCGCCATGCTGGTGCTCACCTTGACCCTGATCGGCGCAGTGGTGAGCGCGATCTGGGCGACGGTGGATTGGATCCTGATCGTCACCGGTTCCTTCACCGACATCGAAGGTCGGCGCCTCAAGCGCTGGAGCTGAGCCCGCCCGCTGGGCGGCGGCGCCTACGGGAATTCCCCATCCCGCGGGCAGTTCCGCGACCTGGGCTCAACTTGCCAGCACGGCAACGCCGATCCATGCCCAGCAAAGGCATGAAGTCCGGCAACGGCTCGATCGAACTGACCCGCTTGGCGACGGCCTACTTGGCCAGCATCGCCTTCGGCACGACCTTCCTGGTCGCCACGCTCACCGGTGTGGACGGCCTGACGGCGCTCTGGCGCGGCACCATCGCCGGCGGCTGCGCCCTGGTCGCCGGCTGGCTGCTCGCCGCCCCGGTGGTCGACGTGATCCTCAGCGCGATCGCCCGCGACGAAGCCAAGCGCGCCGCCGAACGCGCCAAAGAGGACGAAGCGTGAGGGGCAGTGCCAGCAAGCTGCTGCGCCCCGTCGAAGAACGGGATCGGCTGGTCGAGCAGTACCTGCCGCTGGTGCGTTACGTGGTGGCCCGACTGCCGGTGACGATGCCGGCCTCGCTCGACAAGGACGACTTCTTCTCGGTCGGCGTGATGGGCCTGATGCAGGCTGCGGCGACCTTCGACCCGGCACGCGGCGCGTCGTTCAAGACGTTCGCCTACACGGCGATCCGCGGCGCGATCCTCGACGAAGTGCGCAAACACGACCCGGTGCCGCGTGGGCGGCGCGATCGGCTGCGCCGCATGGAACGCGCCAGCGCCCAGCTGCACTCCGAGCTGGACCGCGAACCGACGCTGGCCGAGCTGGCCACCGTGCTCGGCAGCACCGAAGCCGAACTCGACGAAGACCTGCAGGCGCTGCACACCAGCCGCACGCTGTCGCTCGACGACGGTGGCAGCGGCGACGGCGAAGGGGAGTCGAGCGCCGGCCTGGGCCAGCAACTGGCTGCGATCGTGGCCGACCCCGGTGCCGACGCCGACCTGCGCGAGAGCAAGGAACGGCTGGCCAAGGCGATCGCCGAGCTGCCCGAGACCGACCGCCACGTGGTGGTGCTCTACTACCACGAGCAGCTGTTCTTGAAGGAGATCGGCGAGATCCTCGGCGTCTCCGAATCGCGGGTGAGCCAGATCTTGACCCGCGCCATCGAACGGCTGCGGCTCAAGCTGAAGGCCGAGGGGTGAGCTGTGGAGCCGGTGCGCAACCTGACTCCGGTCGGTGGGCTCGGCGCGGTGCAGGAACGCCAGGGTGGTGGCCGTCGGCAGGCGGATCTGTTCCGCAAGGCCCTCCAGCAGGATGGTGATCAGGAGCAATCCGCCGGTGCCGAGACTTCGGTGCGAACGAGACTTCAGCCGCAGCGCCCGTCGAGCCGAAACCAGACCAACGGACCCGGCCATCACATCGACGTGTTGGCCTGAGTCGTCGATCCGCCGATGGCCGACACCAGCCAAAGCCCCCAAGTGATCCGCCGCGAGGCGGTTCGTCTCGTTCGCCAGCCGGCGCTGGTCGCCTGCGGCAACCCCACGACCCAGGGCCAGGGCAACCTCGCCGTGGTGCCGCTGCTCGACGGCGACCGGGTCGCCGGGTTCGAGATCCGCTGCAGCTGCGGTTCGACGGCCCTGGTCGAATGCGTCTATCCCGAAGAGGTGAAGTCATGACCCGCACCCCACCACGGCCGCACCCCGGCCTCCTGCTGGCCACCCTGATGCTCCTGGGCGGCTGCAAAACCGCCGCGGGGCTGTTCAGCGAACCGAAGCCGCAGGACCGCCTCGACGGCTACGAAGGTTCACTGGCCAAGGCCGGCGTCAACACCGAGATGGACTGGGGCCCCAAGCAGGACCACCTGCTCGCCCGGTTCTCGGCGCTGACCGAGGAACACGCCAAGCTGCAGCGCGAACTCGCGGACGAGAAGGCCAAGAACCGCAACCTGGAGAACCAGGTGGTCAGCGAAACCTCGGCAGGACAACGCGAGAAGTCGCAGCGCGCGCAGATCGAGGCGCAGCTGGAGCTCAAGAACCAGAAGCTCCGCGAGCAGGAAGCGATGATCCTGAGCCTGCGCATCGAGAAGGCGAAGCTCGAGCAGCAGACGCTGCTGAGCCGCATCGATGCCTTGAACCAGGTGCTGCAAGTCGGCGCTCCGGGCACCGTGGAGGCGGCAGCGCCCATGCCGGGGCGGCGATGAAGCGCCATTTCGCGCTCGCCGCGCTGGGGCTGGTCGTCAATACCGGTGGCTGCGCGTGGGTGCGGCCGTACGAACCCAAGGCCATCAACTGCTACCTGGCCGAACGCGCCGATCTGGCCAACGTGCGGCGCATCATGGTGCTGCCGTTCACGCAGGAGGACGGCGTGCAGGCGGACACCCAGATGGTACGCGATGCGTTCGTCGGAGAGCTGCAGAAGCTGCGCCGCTTCGAAGTCGTGCCGCTGCCGCCGAACGCCCAGGAGGACGACCTGCTGAACGCTTCGATCCACCGCGGTCGACTGTCGACCGAAGCGATGGTGCGGCTGTGCAATCGTTACGCGCTGGACGGTGTGTTCGTCGGCACGGTGACCAAGTGGCGCGCCTACCAGCCACCGCACCTGGGCATGCGCACGCAACTGGTCTCGGTGCACTCCGGCGCCACGGTGTGGGCAGTCGATGCGATCTACGACACCACCGACCAGACCACGATCGCGGACCTGCGGCACTACGTCGAACGCGTGCAGCACGACGACGGCGCCCTGCACGGCTGGGAGATGACGATGTTGGCGCCGAATCGCTTCACCAACTACGTGGCGTATCGCTTCACGACCACTTGGGTGGAGAGCTGACCGCGGCCTATTTCTTCTGCGCAGGGGCCGCGCGCTGCGCGAGCTCCTGACGCAGTCGCTCGACCACTTCGGCCGACAGCTGCCACTCGACGCGCGCCGGAGGGATCGTCGCCAAGACCACCGGCTCGGGGCGCACTGCAATCAGCGTCGCACTGCTGCCGCCCTCCCCACGACGGGTCTCGAGCAGCAACTGCAGCAGGTAGGTGCCTTCGAGCGGCACCGCGACCTGCGCGGTGCCGTCGGCACCGAGCCGCTCTTGTGGGCCGTACAATCGCTCGCGCTGCTCGTGCCGCAACCACACCTGCAGGGGTGCCCCGGCCAGGTCTTCGGGCAGCCCCGACACGGCGATCTGCAGCGCCCCGGCGACCGCCAACTCGACCGTGGCCCCGTGGCCGACGTCGACGAGTTCGCGGGGCCGGCGGCCCTCCGCCTCGAGCCGCGCCGGCAGCGGGGCACGATCACACGTGGTCACGCGGAGGATGCCGCGGCCGTCGCTCCTGGTGCTCGCACCGCGCAACCACAGGATCGCACCAGCGATCGGCACCCCCCTCGGATCGACCACGCGCAGTTCGCGCGTATGCAGCCCGGTGGTGAAGGAAACGGCGGCGAGACGCGCATCGGTGCACGGACCTTCGGCCGGCACTTCGAGATCGTGCAACAGCAGCAGCGGCTCACCCTTCGCCTGGCGGGTCAGCAGCGTGTAGCGCCCGGCAGCGAGGCGCTCGAAGTCCACGCGCATGGTGCCGTCGGCCTGGCGCTTGGGTGCCACCATCGAGCCAGAGAAACCTTGGCTGCTCACCAGGCGCAGAGCGCCGACCAGCTCGGCTTCTTCGGCGGTCGCATGCACCAGCACGGACACGGTGCCCGCAGCGCGACGCGCCGGCCGCGCGTTGGCGGCGGCGGCGGCCGCAGCTTCTGCCGCCGCGGCGGTGAACTGCAACGTCAGCGCCCCATCACCGGGCGCGAAGTTGGCGGCGGCGCTGCGCTCCGCACCCAGCCGCGCCGCCACGGTGGCAGACACCGGCTCGCCTGCCGCAGTCCGGCCGATCGGACCCGTGCCTTGAAACCAACCCTCGGCGTCCGTGCGGAGCAGCACCCCGCCGACCGCGTCGGTCGCGCGAACCACCACTTCCGCGCCCGCGACGGGTCGGCCCTCGCGGTCGAGCACCCGACCATGCGGCAGTGTCGTTTGGCGCAACGTGACCTGCCCGAGATCCAGGGTCGGCGCTGCCAGATCGGCACTGCAAGTGTGGTGCAACCACCAGAGCACGGGCGCCCCGCGATCCTTGGCCGGGAGCACCGCCTCCCACTCCACGGCGAGCAGGCGCTTGCCGCGCAGGCGCAGGGGCGCCGGCCAGCGCAGGTGTCCCTGCGCGTCGACGCTCGCCCATTGCTCGACCCGTGCTGCGTCGGTGACGAGCACCACCCGCCGCATGGGCTGCGCGGCCAGCGCGGCCACGACTTCGGCGGCGGCGGCGATCTGCAAGCGCACTTCGTTGCGCCACGGCACCACCACGTCCAGGACACCGACGGCACCCGGCCGCTCCGGACCGACTCCCTCGAGCCGAATCCGGGCATGGTCGAACTCGACGTGCCCCGAGAACCGCGTGCCCACGGCGACGAACGGGAACTCGAGCCCCTGGGCCCGCAACGCCCCCACCGGCGCGCCGCTGGCCAGCGTCAGGTACTCGCTGGGATGATGCAAGGCGAACGAGCCGACGTCGCTCTGCAGCGGCTGGCCGCCGCGCAGGGCTTGCAAGCGCAACGTCCCGCACTCGGGTACCACCAGCGTCGTACCGCGCCGACCCGGCAGGCTGCGCGCGAGGCTGGGCAGGCCTTCGTAGGAGCCCACCCAACCAGCGGGAGCCACGTGCACGAGGGCGCTGTAGTCGGCATCCAGACCGAGCCGCGCCCACCCTTGCGGGTCGCTGAGGGCAACACACAGGTCCTTGCCTCCGGAATGCAGCGCGACCGGAAAGCCCGCCACCGGCGCCCCAGCGGCATCCACCACGCGCACCGCGACCGGCTCGCGCTCCACGACCTGCCAGACCAGCTCTTCGCCGTTGGGGTCCGACTTCGCAGTCAGTGCGAACGGTTCGCCAGCCCACACCGCCGACTCGCGCAGCCGCGCCAAGGGCAGCACGGCCTCACCATTCGGATCGGTGATCACGCTCTTGGCATGGCGCAGCCGCACCACCGCGGCGTCTTCGACGCGCCAGAAGCCGTCCGCCGTGAGCAACGGGCGCTGCGAACTGTCGAGCCAATGCAGCGGCACCCCCGGACGCGGCAACCCGTCCTGGGCACCGACCACGCGCACCCGGGCCGTCACCTCGGCAGGTGCCGTGGGGCGGTCCGGCTCTTGGGCCAGCGCGATCCCGAGCCAGCAGCACAGGGATGCCAAGGTACGCCACACTCGCATGATTGCCATGGTAGCCGACAATCCACCCTCGGTAACGACCGTTGCGAACCGCGGACGCCGTGCGCTGCTCAATCGGGCAGCTCACCCGCGCCGCGCAGCAAGCCCTTCGGCCGCGTCCACATCACCAGGCACGTGAGCACCAGCCCACCTGCGGCGGCGCCGGCGAACGCCACCGCCATGCCCCCGGTGTCCTGCACCCAGAACAGCAGCACGTTCAGCCCCGCATAGGCGAGCCGTGCGCCGAGCGACAGCGCCGACAGCACCGTGGTGCGCGCCCGGCTGCCGATGCGGTGGTTGACGAATTCCTGCACCAGCGCCATGTGCAAGCCGAACGGCACCTGCTGCACGAAGAACATCGCGAGGCCGAGCCAGACCAGCCCGCGGCTGCCGGCCCCCAGCGCCGCCGCATGCCGTTCGCCGGCCATCACCAACAGACTGGCGACCAGGACCAACGGCATGCCCCAGAACAGCCCGCGCCGCCCAACCAAGGCCACCAGAGCCGGCACCTTGCCCGACAGCGGCGCCGCCACCAGGTTCAGCAGCGCGAACAGGCCGCCGACCCACAGCGGATCGGCGCACCACGGCTCCAGCGGCGCAGCGGCGCGCAGATACGGCTGGTAGTCGTGGAATGGAAAGCGCAACAGCGCGAACAGCACCACCCAATAGCCGAGCAGCCAGCGCACCGGCGGTTTGGCCAGATCGTGTGCGAGCTGCGCCGCGAACACGCGCAGTGGCACGGCCGGCCGCCCCGGTTCGGGCCGCAGACCCATGGCGATCGCCGCCGCCGCGAGGTTGCCGATGCAGGTCGCCGCGATCGCCCACGCGTAGGCCGTGCCGGTGTCGTTGCCGAGGCGAGTCAGCGCCCCACCGAGCAGGAACGACAGACCGGTGCCGAGCAGGCGGTTGCGCCCGCAGCGCGCTTCTTCGACCAGATAGCGGCCGCTGGCGTCGTGCTCGCGCAGCGTCTCGTAGAGCAGCACCGACGGCGGCCCCGACAGCACCGCGTGGGCGAGGCCGAGCAGGATCTCGCCGGCGAGGAACCCGGCGAAGGTGCGCCACACCAGCAGCAGGCCGAAGCCCGCAGCGAGCAGGAGCGGCCCGGCGACCAGCATCGGCTTCGGCCCGAATCGGTCGGCGAGCAGGCCGGTCGGCAGCTCGGCCAGGAACATCGCGGCGTAGTAGGCGCCGATCACCACGCCATAGCCCTGGTCGTCGAGGCCGTGGTCCTGGAAGTACAGGAACAGGAACGGCACGCACGCAAACGGGTACGTGACCGCGGCGAAGTGGCG
Organism: Planctomycetota bacterium; assembly: GCA_016795295.1. GTDB lineage: Bacteria > Planctomycetota > UBA1135 > UBA1135 > UBA2386 > JAEUHP01. The sequence goes on from JAEUHP010000264.1 coordinate 7,396, forward strand.
CAGCAGGCGCAGTTGGCGCTCGAGGGTGGGCAGAGCGGGGCACGTTGCCACGCCGGCACGCCGCGCGCCAGCGGGCATTGTCGGCCCGGCGGCAGAGCGCCGCGGCTAACATGCCGCGATGGTCCACCGCACCTGGCTGTTCGTCGCCATCGCCTGCAGCTGGTTCGCCTGCTCGCGGCCGGCCGAGCCGAACCAGTCCGCGGCCGCCCCGGTGGCCGTGGCCGCCCCGGACCGCCCGCACCAGCTCACGGTGTTCGCCACCGACTCGGCGCGCGCGCCGTGCACCGCTCTGGCCAGGCTCTACGAACAACAGCATCCCGGCGCGTCCGTGGTGCTGCGCTGCGAAGGCGGGGCGCAGCTCGTTTCGGCCCTGCTGGCCGGCGCACCGGCCGACGTGGTGGTGATCGCCGACTCGTCCCTGATGTCGCGGCTGGCGGCCGGTGCGCTGCTCGCCCCGGGCAGTCCGACCGAACTCACCCGCAACCGCCTCGCTTTGGTGGTGGCCAAGGGCAACCCCCGGCAGATCCAGACCCTGAGCGACTGCGCCCGCACCGGCGTGCGCCTCGCCCTGGGCGCCCGTTCGGCCTCGATCGGCCGCCACGGCCGCTGGGTGCTCTCGCGCCTCGAACTGCATCCCGAGCCGGCCGTCGAAGCGCCGACCGCAGCCGGCGTGCTCGAACACATCGCCGCCGGCCGCGCCGACGTCGGCATCGTCTACCAGACCACCCTGCGCGGCGCGCCGGACACGGTGCAGGCAGTCGAACTGCCGCTCGCCGACAACACCGCGGCCCTGTACTCGATCTCGGCCATCCGGGAAGCCCCCGAACCGCAGGCGGCGGCGGCCTTCCGCGCGCTGGCGCTCGGCGCCGACGGCCAGCGCCAGTTCGCCGAGCACGGCTTCCTGCCCCAGGGCACCAAGGACTGACGCCAAGCCCGGTGCCAAGCCCCACGCCACGGGGGGCCCTGGCCGCCCGTCGCCCCCACACCGCGACAGGCGAGCTTTCTCGGCCCCCCCGCCGTATCCTGTTCGCCCCCCTTCGTCGATCTGCCCGTGTATTCCATCCTGCTCTGCAGCGCGATCGCGCTGGTCCTCGGCTTCTCCGGCACCCTGCTCGACTGGGGCTGGGGCTGGGGCTGGGCGATCTTCTTCTCGCTGGTCGCGTTCGTGGTCGCCTGGATCCTCTGGAACCGCCGCCTGCTCGGCAAGCTGCAGCCGCACATGACGCGGGTGCAACGCCTGATGCAGGACCAGCAAATGCCCGCGGCCTACCAGGCGCTCGAAGAGCTGCTGCCGCTCGGCAAGTGGGTGCCCCTGCTGCGCGGCCAGGTGCTGGCGCAGATGGGCATGCTGGCGAACTTCATGGGCGACCAGAACAAGGCGATCGGTCTGCTCGAAGGCGCCTCGCTGCGCGCGCCCGACGCGCGGCTGCTGCTCGGGTGCATCGTCTACAAGAAGGGTGACACGGCGCGCGGCATGGAGATCCTGAAGCTCGCCGCCGCGGTCAACAAGAAGCACGCCCTGCTGCACAACACGCTGGCCTGGATGCTGCAGCGCAGTGAGCAGCCCGACGCGGCCCAGCAGGTGCTGGCGGCGTACCTGAAGCGCGACGCCGACAATGCGCCGAGCAAGGAGAACCTGCTGCGCCTGCAGAACCGCACGCGCATGACCATGCAGGGTTTCGACATGCAATGGTACGCGCTGGGCCTCGAACACCCGCCGCAGACCATGGGCCAGATGCGGCGCGCGCCGAAAGGTTTCCGCGAGCCGCCGAAGCGCCGCGGCTGACCATGGCCGAGCTGGTGCGCCACGCGCTGCCCGAGCCGCACTGGCCGACCGCGAGCGAAGCGGCGGCCGCGCGGCTGTTCGCCAACGGCGCGCTCGGCCCTTTGCCGACCACCAGCCGCACCTGGGTGCCGGCGATGGTGCCATGGCGGGCCAGCGACGACGGGTGTGTCACCGACGCCGTGCTCGAATGGTACGGGCGCTTCGCCGAAGGCCGACCCGGCGTCCTGGTGGTCGAAGCCACCGGCATCCGCGACGTGCCGAGCGGCCCGTTGTTGCGCATCGGCCACGAACGCTTCGTGCCCGGGCTGCAGCGCCTGGTCGAAGTGGTGCGCGCACGCAGCGGCGGCCGCACCCGGCTGCTGATCCAATTGATCGACTTCTTGTCGATCCGCCGCCGGCCCGAGCCGGCGAAGTACTTCGCCCGGTTTCTGGAGCTGCGCCCCGAACACCGCACCGCCATCGCCGCCAGGTTCGGCGCTTCGGCCGCGGCAGACGATGCCAACGTGCGCAGCAACCTCGCCAAGTGCAGCGACGCGGACCTGCGCAGCATCCTCGATCCGCGCGAGTACCGCGACCTGCAGTTCGGCGCGCGCGAGGAAGTGCACGATCTGCACCTGCCCCACGTGCGCGACCTGCCGCGCGTCCTACCGGCCCTGTTCGCCGCCGCGGCGGCGCGCGCCAAAGCCGCGGGCTTCGACGGCGTCGAGCTGCACTTCGCGCACGCCTACACCATGGCCTCGTTCCTGTCGCGCAAGAACCAGCGCACCGACGGCTACGGCGGCTCCCTGGCGGCCCGGCAGCGGCTGCCGCTCGAAGTGTTCGCCGCGGTGCGCGCCGCCGTCGGCGCCGGCTACTGCATCGGCGCCCGCTACCTCGGCGACGAAGCGATCCCCGGCGGCAGCCCGCTCGACGACGCAATCGCGCACGGCCTCGCGTTCGCCGCCGCCGGGTTCGATTTCCTGTCGATCAGCAAGGGCGGCAAGTTCGACGACGCCAAGCAACCGAACGTCGGGGAGGCCGCCTATCCGTACACCGGGCCGTCGGGGCACGAGTGCATGCCCACGGTGCGCAGCGATGCGCGCGGGCCGTTCGGCCGCAACGTGCCCCTGGCCGCCGCGATCCGCAGCGCGCTGCGCACCGCCGGCCACACGACCCCGGTGGTGACCGCCGGCGGCATCTGCGACTTCGCGCAGGCCGAAGGCATCCTGGCCCGCGGCGAAGCCGACTTCGTGGCCGCCGCGCGCCAGAGCCTCGCCGATCCGGACTGGTGGGAGAAGATGCGACTCGGCCGCGGTGGCGAGGTGCGGCGCTGCAAGTTCACCAACTACTGCGAAGGGCTGGACCAGAAGCACAAGCAGGTGACGTGCCAGTTGTGGGATCGGCAGTTCGATCCGGACGAGGGCGAAGTGCCGCGCAGCCACGACGGCAAACGCCGGCTCACCGCGCCGCGGTGGCGGCGGATGGAGAGTTGACGGCGAGAGTTGGCCAGGCAGGTCCAGGGTGAGAGGACGCGTTCCTGATTCACCGTTTGTGCGCGGCGAACCGCCGCCGTTTCGCCGTTTATGAACGGCGAATCTCTGCACCGCCAAGACTCACCGCCCAAGCCAAGCCAGTCCATGGCATCCAAGTTATTGTAATTCCACAGCTTACAATAGCTGCGCTCCATCCCTACTCGCCGAAGTCCACCACCCCACCGCGGTTCTGGTTGTTCTCGAAGCACGCAAAATCCACCAGGAACGTCGCCACCAGCAGCAGCTTGCGCACCTCGTCGGGCACGTGCTCGCCCCACTCCACCCCGAACACGTCCGCGTCGCTGAACCACTCCTTCAGCACCCCGCCCCAACGCTTGCGGATCGCGCCGACCTCCTGCCCCTCGAACTCGAGCCGGAAGGTCCAGATGCGCAGCCACGGACTGACGATCTGCATCACCTCCTGCCCCGCCGCGTTCTCCACCGCGAACACGCGATGGAACCACGCCCAGCGCCGCTCCACGGCACCGAGGCGGCGCTCGCCGTCGAACACTTCGATGCGGTGGAAGAACCAGCGGAACGGCTTCTTGCCGGTGCCCACCTGCTGGCCCGCGGCATCGTAGACGTGCAGCACCGCGGCGCGGCAGCGGCCGAACAGATTGCGCAGGAACCACTGCCCGAGCCCACTCGCCTCCTCGGCCGCGTAGCCGATGCGGGCGCCCTGCTCGTCGCGCAGCTCGTAGCGATTCTTCGACTCGAAGCCGAGCAGGATCTCGCCCCACTCCTTGGCCTGGTGGATCAAGATGCGCGCGCGGCCGCGGACCAGCGAGTCCATGCTCATCGGCACGACGATAGCCGCGGCTCAGCGCGCGCGCAGGCTCGACACCGCGACGGCCGGACGGTCTGTGCCGATGCAGGCGAACCAGTAGACGCACGCACGTCGCATCGAACCGGACCAGGGCTGCCGTGGGCGGCGAGCAGCCCTACGCAGACCGAGCGCAAGAGGAGCCCCGAGCGCGGCCGCCAACGTGCCTTGCTGCCACCTCGTTCGCCGTCACACTGCAGAACCGCCCGAAATTCGCAAAGCACTGCGGTGAATCCTATTGCACCTGTCAAAGCTGCGATTTCCAAGGCTGAGAAGCCATGGTATCCTGCGCCCTGCTATGAACAGCTATCCGTGCCTCATGGCGTCCTCCCAGCTCTTCGTTCGGCCGCGCGGCGCTCGCGGCACATCCTCCATACTCGCAGCATTCTGCGCTGCCGCAATTGGGGCAACGTCACCGGCGCTGGCGCAATGCACGACCCAGTGGAACCATCCCAACGGCACGTTCGGCGTGAACGGCCCGGTATCCGCTTCGACGTTGTGGGATCCGGACGGCAGCGGGCCACTCGGGCCGCGCTTGGTCGTCGCGGGCAGCTTCAGCCTTGGCTCAGGAACCGGCATCGCGGCCTACGACCTGGCAACCAACGCGTGGTCGCCGCTGGGCAGTGTCGCAAGCGTCGCATCACTGCAAGCCGGGCCAAACGGCTCCCTCTACCTTGCGGCGGGCAGCGACGTGCAGAGCTGGAACGGCTTCGCCTGGCAGACGCTCGGCGCCAGCATGAACGGCGCGGTGCACGCGATCACCCTGCTCGCGAATGGCGATGTCTTGGCTTGCGGCGCGTTCACCGCCGCCGGCGGCACTGCGGCCAATGGCTACGCGCGCTGGAACGGCTCGGCGTGGCAGAATGCCGGGCCGGGGGTGCCCGCGGTGGGGCGCACGATGACCACGCTTGCCAACGGCAGTGTGATTGCCAGCGGTTCGTTCACCGTCAGCGGCACTCCCAATGAGTATGTGGCGCGCTGGAATGGCCTGTTGTGGACGATGCTCGGCACCAGCCTGAATGGCGTGGTGCGGTCGGTCGCTGGCATGCCCAACGGCGACGTCGTGATCGCCGGCGATTTCACGGCGATCGGCGCAACCACGGCAAACCGGGTAGCGCGCTGGAACGGGTCGAGCTGGTCGGCGCTGGGCATCGGCATGGACGCGCCGGTGCACGCGATCTCGGCGCTGCCGAATGGCGACTGCGTGGCCGGCGGTGCGTTCACGACCGCCGGCGGCAACTCGGCCAGTCGGATCGCGCGCTGGGACGGAGCGGTGTGGACCAACTACCGCGACGGCATGGAGGCCACCGTGCGGTCACTGACGGTGCTGCCGGGCGGGCGGATTGCCGCCGCGGGCGACTTCCGGTTTGCCGACCACGTGAATGTCGACCGCGTTGCGAGGTGGGATGGCGCCTACTGGCAGACGGTCGGCTCGGGGCAACCGGGAGTAGGGGGCATCCGATCGATCGCCTTCTTGCCGAATGGCCAGATGGTCGTCGGCGGCACCTTCGACTACGGCACGGACGGTATCCGCAGAATCGCCCGTTGGGATGGCTCTTCGTGGCAAGCGTATGGGGCTGGCATGAGCCATGGGGCCGGCGGCGGCTCGGTGAGCGCACTCGTGGTGCTGGCCAACGGCGACGTAGTGGCCGGAGGCTCTTTCAGCCACGCTGGCAGCACCATGGCAGCCAACGTCGCGCGCTGGGACGGGACTACATGGCAGGCGATGGGTTCGGGACTACCGGGTGGTGAGGTCACCTCGCTTGCCGTGCTGGCGAACGGTGATCTGGTGGCAGGCGGTACTTTCAGTCCACTAGGCTACATCGCGCGTTGGGATGGCTCGGCTTGGCAGCCGATGGGCTCGGGCCTGAACGGTAGCGTCTATGCTTTGTTGGCGCAGCCGAATGGCGACCTCGTGGCGGGGGGAGCCTTCACTCACGCGGGCGGAACCTACTCACCCAATGTTGCCATGTGGGTGGGCGGCAGCTGGCAAGCTCTGACGGGCGGTTTACCATTCGGTTTCGGCGACAGGGTTAACGCACTTGCAGTCGACGAGAATGGCAACCTGATAGCGGCCGGACTCAATTTTGCGCTGCATTACGCCTTCATTCGCCATTTTATAGCGGGCGCTTGGCAACAAGTGCCTGGCGGGCCACTCCCTGTGTCCCCCACCGCGATCGCCAGCCTGCCGAACGGGGACATTGCCGTGGGAAGCCAAACCGTCGGGACCCTGCTGCGTCAATCCGGCTCTGGCTCCTGGGGCTCGTTCGGTTATACGGGCGGCGATGTCTATACCATCCACGTCGCGGGCATCAGCGACATGTACGTCGGCGGCAGTTTCTCCGGTCCCATCCACTACCGCACGACCTGCCCGGCAACCCTGACCACCACCGGCCCCGGCTGCCCCGGGAGCGCCGGCATCCCGGAGACCACTCTCTCCCGCGTGCCCTGGCTCGGCCTCACTTCCCAGTCACGCACGACCAACCTCGGCAGCAGCTCGCTGGCCTATGTGGTGTGGGGCTTCTCCAACCCCAACAGTGCCCTGCTCTCCCTGCACCCGTTGGGCATCCCTGGCTGCAACCTCTACGCGAGCCTGGACATCACCATGCTGATGATTCCCTTCGCCGGAGAGATCACGACCTCGATCACCATCCCCAACAGCATGGCCTTTGCCGGCATCACCCTCTACCACCAGGTGGTGCAGGTCGACGTGGATCCGATCCTGAACCCGACGGCGATCACGTCCGGCAACGGCTTGCGGCTGATCACCGGCGTGTTCTGAAACGCAGGCGATCCGCCCCATTCGGCAGCGGCGCACGGTGCGGCTCACCGGGCATAGGGATCGGCGCGGGCAGGCAAGGGGGTTGACGGTCGCCTCGACGTGAGCGGGAGGCGTTGGAACGCACGGCAAGCGGCCACCGCTTCTCTGGGACGCGCGCCTTGCCCCCGCGCCAGCGCATTTCCCCGTGCGCTCGCCCCAGGTTCGTCCTTCCCAGGTGTCCAACCCACCAACGAACCATGAACCGCCGACCCTGCCCCGCTTTGCTCCTGTCGACCCTGCTCGCCGCCCCGGCCGTGGCTCAGAACCTCGGCAACGGCCTCCTGCTGACCTTCTCGCAGCCCGAGACCACCATGTCGAACAGCAACGGCACCTCGCTGCGCTTCCTGCAACCCAACGAGATCAGCTTTCTCGACTTCACCATGCCCTGCCCGGTTTCGGCGGAGAAATGGTCGCCACGCACCTGCTTCCACGTGCAGGCCGGGGACGAGAACAGCAACGCCATGTACTGGGAGCCCACCATGATGGGCAACATCGACGCCCTGGTCGGCGGCATCGCCAGCACGCCAGTCGGGGGTACCGCCAATCCGCGCAACATCTTCTACTCGGTGTCCACCGCGGTTGGCACGGGCGTGAGCGGCGCCCCCGGGCTGCGTCCCGGTGACATCGGCCGCTTTGCCCGGATCGGCACCAACGACGGCTTGATCGAGTACTTCCTGCGTCGCGAACAGATCAACCAGGCGCTCGGCCTGCCGCTCAACACGCCGATCGACGTCGATGCGGCAGCGTTCCACCCGAGTTTCGGTGTGTTCTTGTCGCTCGATCAAGACGTGACGGTCACCACCCCGTGCGGTCCAGTGCTGCTGCAGGACGGCGCCGTCTTCTGCCTGCCGCCATGGACGCTGGCCTACAACTCGAACTGGACCATCGCCAGCACCCTGCCGAACAGCGCGGTGGTTGTCTACACCGAGGCGCAGATGGATGCTTTCGTCGCCAATGCGCAGGTCACCAATCGCTTCGGTGCCTGCCTCACCCAGGTGATCGACGTCGAAGAACTCGAACTCGACTGGAGCGGCACGATGACCACCATGGTGCCGTGCCCAGGCTTCATCCTGACGGTTCCCGCCCTGTTGTTCACCGCCGAGAGCGGCACCGGCGCGAGCATCCTGACCACCGACAGCGGCGGGCAGATCTGGACCAGCCCGTGCATGCCGATGGGCCGCAGCTGTGGCGGCGGTGGACCGACCCTCGGCCTGCAGGCCGGCATCCAGCCAACCTCGGGCAGCATCGGTGCGCCGAGCTACATCAGCGGCCTCCTGCAGACGGCGACGCTGCGCTATCCGCTCGAAGCGCGCATCCCGGTGCACAACAGCACCCCGAGCGGCGTTCCGGCCGGTGCCACCTGGTTCGACATGGCTTCGCCAGGCCCCTTCAACTGGGTGTTCGTGACGTTCGCCCCGTCTGGCGTCAACGCCGTGCCGCAGTCGCTCTCGGGCTGGCCGAACTCGCTGTTCGGGTATCCCGACTACTACCCGCTGCCGAACTTCTACAACGCCTTCCCCACGATCGGCGGCCATTGCACCTTCCCCAGCTTCGCCACCCCGCCGAACTTCCCGGTCAAGCTCTTGTTCCAGAGTGTGACCTTCGTCGGCAGCAGCATCGAGTTCAGCACGCCGGCGATGCTGGACATTCTGTGAGTGAAGGGTGGCTCGCCGCGACTCGACCGCCGGACCGCCAACCGGATGCGGTCCAGGCCGTGCCAGACCGACGCCCCTTCGCGAGCGGTCGGCAATTGCCAAGGAAGGCCACCCCAATGCAACCGGGCAGGCCCAGCCGGCCGGGACGCGGAGCGGATGGGCGAGCGTGGGAAGAAGCACCCTGCCGCCACGTCAGATCCACCATGCCTCGCCTTCATCCAAGCGCCCTCGCCGCGTGTTTCGCCCTGCTGCCCCTGGCCGCCCAGGAAGCGGCCAAGATGCCGCCGTTCGTGCTCACCGCGGGCCCGACCACCTTCGACGAACTGGTACCGCGCGCGGCCGCCTACCTGGGCTGGAACGTGGTCGCCACCGACCAAGAACTCGGCAAGGCCGGCACGGTCACGCTGCAGCAGCCGATCCGCGTCGACGCCGCCGGCTGTGCCGACCTGCTGACCACACTCTTGTGGTCGCGCGGGCTGGCGTTGACGCCGCTCGACGTGGGCAAGCACCTGTACGAAGTCGTGGCGGCCGAAGGGCCGAAGGCGACGACCATCATGAGCCGTAGCCTGCATCTGACCCCGGAGGAAGTGCTGGCGAAGCCCAACCTGCGCTTGTTCGTCACCACGATCGTGCGCGTGCAGCACCTCAACGCAGTGGGCGCCAACAACGCACTGCGCCCGTTCTACTCTTACAACGGAAACAACCGCCCGGGGACTGGCTTGATCCTCGGCAGCACCGGCAGCAACAGCTCCGTGATTCTCGCTGGCATGCAGAACGAAGTCGCCAACGCCCTGCTGCTGCTCGCGAAAGCCGACCAGCACGCGGAGAAGGAGCCCCAACCCGAACTGGCGGAGCGCCTGCAACGGCTCGAGGCCAAGGTGGCAAGGCTCGAGGCCGCGGCGAAGAAAGACGAGCCACAGGACCCGGCTGCGACCAGAAAGTGACGAAAGGCGGTTCGCTGGGCGATCCGCCCCCCAGCTCGCAGGCTTGCGCACAACGCCCCACGGCCGAATACTGCGGTGGGCGGAACGGTCGTCCAGCGTTGCCCGCTCCCACCGTTCCACCATGGCACCTGCTTTTTCGCCCGCCGACCGGGACCGCTGGCCACGCCGCCTGTTCTGTGCCTCGGCCCTCGCCTTGACCCTCGGTTACGGCGTGCTCGCCGGCATGTTCGGCTGGTTCCCACAAGGCCTGTTCGCCCGCGCGGCCCAGGGTTTCGGCGCGCTGGTGCCGGGTGCCGCCGCCGACCGCGAGTGGTACTTCAAGACCGTGCGCACGCCGAGCCCGCCGCCGATCGCCAACTCGGGCCGCGCCCAACCAGGCCTGAATCTGGTGACCGCGATCGGCGCCGACGCGCTGGAAGCCCTGGTGCTCGACCTCGACGGCAAGCAGCTGCACCGCTGGTCGATCGACTGGTTTCAGCTCTGGCCCGACGCCAGCCACGTGCCCGAACGCCTGCGCCCGCAATCGCGCCCGGGCACGCACATCGACGGCGCCGTGCTGCTCGAGGATGGCGACTTGGTGTTCCATTTCGAACATCTGGGCATGATGCGGCTCGATGCGCAGGGCCAGGTGGTGTGGCGGTTGCCCTACCAGACCCACCATTCGATCACCCGCGGCGACGACGGCAACCTGTGGGTGTGCGGGCAGAAGGAGCACACCGTGGCCCTGCCCGAGTTCCCCAGCCTGTTGCCGCCGTTCGTCGAGGACACGATTCTCGAGGTGTCGCCCGAAGGCCGCATCCTGCGCGAATGGTCGGTGCCCGGCCTCTTGCGCCAGAACGGCCGCGAGGGCCTCTTGTGCCTGGCCAACACCGACAATTTCTCGACCGCAGAGTCGGGGGATGTCACGCACCTGAACCACGTCGAACCGTTCCCGGCGCGGCTGCCGGCAGGCGAGTTCGGTCCGGGCTCGGTCCTGGTGTCGCTGCGCAACGTCAACACCGTGTTCGTCTTCGACTCCCGCAGTGGGCGCATGCAGTTCGTCAGCACCGGGCAGTTCGTGCGGCAGCACGATCCGCACTTCCTCGACGGCAATACGATCTCGGTGTTCGACAACCACGTGCTGGGCCCGGCCGATCCGCACCCGCAGAGCCGCATCCTGCTGCTGCACGCGCCGGACCAGGCGGTGAAGACCTATTTCGCCGGGACCCCGGAGCAACCGTTCTTCACGCCGATCCTGGGTCGCCACCAGTGGCTGCCGAACGGGCATCTGCTGATCACCGATTCGTGCAATGGGCGCGCGTTCGAACTGGACCGCAATCTGCAGGTGGTGTGGTGGTACATCCACTACGTGGGCGAAGGCGTGGTCGGCGCAGTGGAACAGGTGACGCGCATTCCGAGCAGCATCGCGGCGGCGTATCGGTAGCGCGCAGGCGGGCTGGGGCCAGCATGCCACCAGCAGCTCAGAGATGCCCGACGCCGAGCCGCTGCGCCTCGGCCGCGAGCCAGGCCGGCAGCACCACGGCCGCACGCCGCGCGGCGGGCTGCACTTCGAGTTGCGCCACCTTGCCTTCGGCGTACTGCACCGTCACCACCGTGCCACCCGGCGCATGCAGCCGGAACGACACCGCCCAGGGTGCTGGCCAGCACGGCAGCACCAAGAGCCGTTCGCCGACCGGCTGCAGCAGCATGCACTGCGCAGTGACCAGCAAGTTGCTGCCGTGGCACTGGTCGGGCAGCCAGTCGAAGTTCGGCCCCCACATGGCCGGGAAACGATGC
>JAEUHP010000270.1 GCA_016795295.1 Planctomycetota bacterium
CCCTGTCGCAGTTCCTCCAACTTGCGGGCCAAGCGCGGCAACGCTCGGTGGTAGCGCTTGCGGGCCGCTTCCTCGGTCGTCAGCAGGCGTTCGCCGATGGCGGCGAAGGACAGTTCTTCCCAGTCGCGCAGGTGCAGCACTTCCCGCTCCTCGGCAGTCAGCAACTCCATCGCCAAACGCAGCCATTCGCGCTGTTCGGCAGCAGCGGCCTGGGCCGGCGGCGCGGTGGCAGAGTCCTGCAAGGCACCCAACTGCAACACCGACTCCGACGGCAGGTGCTGTTCGCGGCGGCGATCACGTTGTCCGCGGTGCAGGTACCGCACGCGGTCGATCAGCGTGTTCTCGACGATGCGGGCCAACAGAGCCCGGAAGGCCACCGGGTCGTCGCAGGCGAAGCGTGGACCGTGGCGCAGCACATCACACAAGGTCAGATGCACATAGTCCTCGGTGTCGCCATCGCGGCGGGCGAGTTTGCCGAGCCGACGCCGCACCTGGGCGGCGATCCATTCCAGATGGTCACTCAACAATTGGTGGAGCGCCGCCTGATCGCCGCGGTGCAGGCGCAGCACCTGCTGGGTGATGGTGTCGTGCTGCGGCCTGCTCATGAGCCCTCCAATTTGCGGACCAGCTCCTGGAAAGCCGGCTCTTCGCGCAAGGCCTCGAACCTGGCGCCACGGACCAGACGTCGGGCCTCCTTGGCGTCCACTGCGGCGATCTGGGCGAGGATCTGGATCGCCAGCAGGCGCGGCGGTTTGGCTCCAAGTTCGGTGTCGGCCGTTGCCACCCGAGTGGCTGCATCGGCGCACAGACGCAGCGCGCTGATGGCTCGCGGCGCGTTGTCCACCGCCTGGCGCGCCGTGTTCAAGGCCAGCTCGAGGTCGCCGGCCCGAGCAGCTGCATAGGCAAGCTGAGCCTGGTGCATGCCGAGCATGACGCGTGCACGCATCTCCCCATGGGTCGCGGCGACAACGCGCCGCTGGTGCTCCACCGCCTTGGTGGCATGGGACATGGCAGCCTCGTGACGGCCCTGCTCGTTGGCCAGTGCCGCAAGCCCGTCTTGGATCAAGGCGAAGGTGGCGCAGAACTCGACATGGGCGGGCGCTGCGGCCAGCAGCGGGAGCAGCCGATCCTCGGCCGTGTGCAGCAGTTGTTCCGCCTCGGCAGTGCGCGTGGCTTCCGGGGGCATGGACTGCAGGCAGTTCGAGAGACACAAGGCCTGCTCGGCGGCCAGCAACTGGTCGGCGGGGGTGGCAGTGACCTGGGAGGCGGACCGGCCGGCCAGCCGCAGCATCGATTCGGCCTCCTGGTGACGTCCTGACTGCAGCAGCAGCATGCCCAGATCGAACCGACCGATACTGAGCACTCGCTGCAGCGCCATCGATCCTGGGAACTGCTGCAGCAATCGTTCTGCTGCAGACGTTGCCCTTTCGAGGCTTGCTTCGGCCTCTGGCAAGCGCGACAGGTCGCGCAGGACTCTACCGATGGCCGCCTCGCAGCGGCTCAGCAGTACACCGACGCTGGGGCTTGCCGGAAATCGGCTCAGCACCTGCTGTGCCTGTGCCAGCTCGGCCATGGCGGCCTCGCGTCTTCCCTGGGTAAGCAGCAGTTGCCCACAGGCCACGGCCACACGACCTTGCAACCACGGCTTCTGTGCATGGGCTTCCATCTGCCGGCAGGCCAACAGCTCGCGCGCCTCCTGCAGCAACGGTTCTGCTTCCCACTGGCGCATCGCGCGCGTCAGCAGGTGCTCGGCGCGCTCGATCCGGATTTCGATGGCCAGCTGGACTGCCGCTGCCGGCCACCCGGCAGCTGGCCCCAAAGGAGAAGAGTGGTGCCTGGCGGCTTCGAACTCGTCGGCTCCGCCATCTACCGTCAGCAGTTGGGCGGTCTGGAGTTTGCGCAGGTGCAGCTGGCCCTGCAGCAGGTGGCTTTCGTCAGAGCTGGTGACAGCAGCCTGCGCCAGCAGGTCCTCCACCCGCCGGCAGGTCTGTTGCGCGGCAGGTCCCTGGTCGAGGCGGATCTGGATCGCCGCAACCCGCAGCAGCGCTTGGGCGGCGCGTTGCTGGCGACCTGGCACCTCGGCCCGCAGCGCCAGAAACCGCTCCGCCAGCTCCACGATGCGCAGCAGCGACGGCTGGCGTTGTGCCGCCGCGTCGGGCTCGCGTTCCAGGCGCTCGCCGAGCAGGTCCAGGGTCTGTTCCATGCTGGCGAAGCCGATCTCCTCGGCAATGGCCAGTTGGCCGCGTTCGTGGGCGATGCTGGCGCGGGTGCTGTGCAGGTGGAACGTGTAGGCCACGGGCAAGCCGACGACCAACAAGCTCGAGGTCGCGGCCAGCACCACGCGGAGATGGTGGCGCCGCAGCCACTTCCCGACCACACTGAGCGGTCCCGGTGGCGTTGCCAGGATCGGCTCGATGCGCAGGAAGCGCCGCAGATCGGCGGCCATGGCGCTGGCGGTGCGGTAGCGGTCGGTTGGACGCCGCTCCAGAGCCTTGTGGCAGATGGTCTCCAGGTCACGGGGAGTCCATGGTGCGACGCTGCGCAGTCGAGGAAACTGCCCCGCTTCCACCAGACGCATCACGCCGCGCGAATCGTCTGCGACAAACGGTCGACGTCCGGCCACCAGCTCGTACAGCACGATGCCGAGCGAGAACACGTCGGCGGTCGGGCCCGCGGGCAGGCCGGTGATCTGTTCGGGGCTGCAATAGTGTGGTGTGCCGAGGAACTCGCCGGTGCGAGAGTGGTGTAGCCCGAACTGGTCCTTGACCAGTCCGAAGTCCAGCAGCCGCACGCTGCCATCATCACCGATCATCACGTTGTGTGGCTTGACGTCGCGGTGTACCAAGCCATGGTCGTGGGCATGCTGCAGGGCGTCGGCCAGCAGTGCGATGACCTCGGCGACCTCGGCGATGCGACTGCAGTCGCTGCGCACGCCCAGGCGTTCTCGCTGCATGGCCACGTCGAGCGGGGTGCCCGCGACGAATTCCATGCTGTAGAAGTGGATGCCACGCCATTCGCCGACTTCGTGGATCGGCACGATGCCGGGGTGGTGCAGGCGGGAGGCCGCCGCAGCTTCGCGGCGGAAACGTTCGATCGACCGAGTGCTGTCGGTGCGTTCGCGCGGCAGCAGCTTGAGGGCGACGCGGCGCCGCAGCGACTGCTGTTCGGCTTCGAAGACGATGCCCATGCCACCGCGGCCGAGTTCGCGGATCAGGCGGTAGTCACCCAGTAGCTGGCCGGGGCCAGGCATGGACTGGGCCGTGTCCGCGGGCGTCGCCATGCCGTCCGCCTGTGTCGGCTCGGCGTCTTCCAGCATGGGCTCGAGCAGGTCGCGCAGGTCTTCGTTCGCCGCGAGGAAGGCAGCTGGGTCGCCCGGACTTGCCCGAAAGCGCAACAGCGCATCCAGAGCCAAGGCCAGGCGCTCCAGACGCTGGCCGGAATCGGGCATTTCGGAAGGCGAGAACGACATCTGCGGGGCGGCTGTGGGCGTGGAGCGAAGCGGAACTGGACCCTGGGTCCATTCTAGGTAGGGAAGCGCCAGAGCAGGCCGGCAGCGGACAACAAATCGGTCCTGGAGGCGGCCCGGGGGCAACCGCCCCCATTGCTGGCACGTGAGCCGCTGATTCCCTGTCCGGTCCGGGCACCGGGTGACGCTCCTCGAGCCAGCGGCCGCCGGTGGCGGCCCAAAAACTCAGGAGTATCCTTCCATGTTCGTTTCCCGTGCGGCCAAGGCCGCCAGTCTGTCTTCGTTGTTCTGCTGCGCGCTGGTGGCCCAGGAGCCGCCCCTCACCCAAGAACAGGCCTTGGTGCAAGAAGTGCCGCACGTCGTGTCGACGCCGTTCGCCACCCCCGTGCACACGACAGCCGCCGACCAGGGCCACGCCTACGGGCTGTGGGCGACTGGCGGCAAGTACAAGGCGTCGTTCCACGATGGCATGACGTTCGTGCCCTACCTCGGCGGTGAGTACCCCCAAACCGTCACTTGGTCGTGGCGCACCGAAGCGGTCGTCGCCGGTGGCGAGCCACTGCCGCTGCACGACGCGGCACCCCGCTGGACCGACTGGCGAGTCGAATACGACCTCGGCGCGGTCGTCGAGGCCTATGACGTGCGGGTCGAAGGGCTCGAGCAGACGTTCGTGCTGCGCAAACGCCCGCCGGCAGGCGACCTCGTGGTGCGTGGTCGCGTCGCCTCCGCACTGCAACCGGTCGGGGTCGGCGGCGGCCATCAGGAGCTCTGGTTCGCCGATGCATCCGGGCGGCCGCTGGTCGGCTACGGGGCCGCGACCGCCGTCGACGCCCGCGGCGAGCGCCGACCGCTGCAGACCTCGGTCGACGGCGACCGGATCGAGCTGCGCGTCGACGGCGGCTGGTTGGCCGCGGCAGCGTACCCGGTCGTGCTCGACCCGCTGCTGACTCCGACCGGTCTGGTGGTCGGCGCCGAAGTGACGACGATGGACTTGGTGCACGAGAACATCAGCACCAGCGACCAGCTGTGGGTCGCTTACGGCCGTGCGGTATCGGCGACCGACAGCGACCTGTTCGTGCGCCGCGGCGAGGCCAACGGCCAGAACCACTACCTGGTCTACCAGGACGTCACGGCGAACTGGTCGACTTTCGAGGCGTCGATCACCTACTCGCGCGGCGCAGACTGTGTGGTGGCAGCGTTCACGCGCCAGTTCGCGAACGGAAGTCGCAGCGTGCGGTTCCATCGCCACGACCGCGCGGACACCTCGTCGTCGACCAGCTTCGTCGCCGTGACCACGCCGGCGGGAGCGCACCTGTGGCGCCCAGCGCTCGGCGGCACCCGCTCCATCTCGGCCGGGACCGACGCCTTGCTGGTGATGCAGCGGGACGACACGCCCGGAGCGTTCTACGACACCACCAACAGCAAAGTGTATGGAAGCGTGCTCGACCTGACGGGCAACGGTTCGGCCGGGCCGGTGTTCGCACTCGGTGACCAAGTGGGCATGGAGTTCGAACGACCGGCGATCAACCGCTTCCACACCGACCCGAACGGCGCCGCCTACTGGCTGGTCGCTTGCCAAGCCGCCAACTACTTCTTCGGCAGCCCCAACACCACCTGGGACGTGCAAGTGCGCCGGGTCGGCAGCGACGGTTCGGTTTCGGCACCGCAGGCGATCGCCGACGGCAGCACCAGCCAGCGCCACGAGTTCGCGCCGCGCATCGCCGGCGGTCGCGGCCGTTACGTCGTCGCGATGGTCGCGTCGACCGTGTTCGAGCAGCCGGTGCGGCCGAGCGGGCAGAACGGCCACAGCGTGCGCGTCCGGGTCGTGCACTGGGATGCCAATGCAGCGGCCGGCAGCCAGCCGTACCTGCCCGAGGTGATCAACAGCAATGCCGACGCACGCGTCGAACTGGTCGGTCTGGCGCAGGATCTCGACAGCCACTCGCATTGGGGGCTCGCCTACCGCAGCAACGTCACGCAGAGCATCTACTTCGCAACGTTGGGCTACACGGGCAGTGAGATCGAGACTGCCACGGCACACAGCGGCAGCGCCGCGGCGCCGACGCTGGCGGGCGGGATGGCCTACGACGCAGTGAACGACACCCACCTGATCGGTTACGCCATCAACGGGGCAGGTCCGAGCGCCGGCGCCGTCATGCTCGGCCGCTTCGAACTCTCCGACCTGTCGCCGATCACGGTCTCCGGCATCGGCTGCAGCACGGCGCAGGTCGGCTGGAACGGCAGCCGACGAATCGGGTCCGGCAACGGCATGCTGACGATGTACGGAGCGCCAGCCGGCTCGCTGATGGTGGTCATGCTCGCCGTCCAGACTGTCGCCCAGCCACTGCTCGGCGTGCCTGGCATCGAGAACGGCTGCTGGCTGCTGGTGCCGAACACCGGGCCCGGCCACATCGGCGTCCTGCCGCTGCAGTTCGGTCCCTCAGCCGCCTGGAACATGCAGTTGCCGGAGTGGCTGCAGCCGATGCCTCTGTACGCACAGGGGTTCCACAGCGATGCGTCGCTGAGCGTGTTCTCCAGCACCCAGCGCACGACCCTGCCGCTGCAGCGGTGACCGGCTGGAAGGCCCTGGCTGGAACGCGCGCTTGGTCGATCTCGATGCGATGCACGACCCCAGGACGCAGGTCGGCACGGCGGCCAAACCCTCATGCCGACCAGCAGGCCAATCCGGCCCAAGCCGAGGCTGCGTTCGCCAGCAGCGCAGCGGCCGGCGCGCGCCACCGAAGGTCACCGGCGGCCAAATAGAAGCTGGCCTCGACCACCACGACCGCCACTTCGACGGTCCACCATCCGAGCTGGGCATCGAGGACCGCGAGCCACGCCACCGGATGCGTGCAGGCCTGTGCGGCAGCGGCGATCCCAGCGATGACCAGTCGCTGGCCACGTGGCGCCCATGCCGCGACCAACGGCACCTCGATCGCGAGGGTCAACGCAAACGCCGGCAGCCAAGCCGCCTCGATCACGAGGTGCCCGTCAGCAGGTGCCGCGGTGTGCAGGCCAGGAGCACGGCCGGCAACTCCGCCCAGACGTGCACCGCGGCAAGTGTGCCGTAGGTGGCCCTGGTGTCGCGGAAGTCGCTCAGGAACGCTGCGCAGAACAGGATCGCCAGACCTGCGACCAGCAGCTGGACCGGCAGCTCGCTCGGTCCGCGGACCCTGGCCGATGCGAGCCCACGTGGTGCCGCCCCGAGAAGCGGCAGAACCAGCAGCACCAGCACATAGTGCAGGCACTGCAAGAATGCGGCCGTGCGCAGCAGATCGAGAGCCCGCGTGGGTGGGAACCAGCTCGGCACGAAGGCCATCAAGCCGTCGACCGGGGTCAGCTCCAGCAGCGCGGCGAGCTCGACATCGCGGGCGGTCGTGTTCGGACCGACCAGCCCGCACCACTGCGCCGCACCGCCCGTCACCAGCCAGAGCGGCAGGATCGTGAAGCCGCCGGCAACGGCCGCGCCCCAGCAGCGGCGCTGGTTGGTCGACAGGTCTGGGTCGCGCAACCGATCGGCCAGCAGGGCGATCGGCACCGCGTTGTGCACGACGGCCAGCAGCAGCAGAGTGTCGATCGGCGCCAATGCCAAGCCCCAGCCGAGCAGCGCGAAGACCGCGGCCCCGACACCGGTGCGGACTCGACCCACGCCGGCATCGCGCCACAGCACGGCGACGACCAGCAGCATGCCGATGGTGAGCTCCGCGGCAGCGAGCCAGTTCGCCGGCCACACGAACTGCAGTGCGAACAGCCGTAGGAGCCCGACCACGGCGAGCAGGGCAACCGCCGTTCGCTGTCGTGCCCAGGAGGACGCGTACCGGCACCCCACCCAGCGCAGTTCGACGATCGCATGCGGGACGCCGAACGCCGCCAGCGTCACGGCCCAGACCAGCACCGGCCAGCGGGTGCAGGCAACCGCAAGCCCAACGAGCGCCACCGCGCTGCCTGCCGCCACCGACGCAACGCGCATACACCTCATGTCGAAGGACCGCCGCGGCGACGCCGCGCACACCACAGCAGCCAACCGAGCAAGGCGCCCCCGCTGGCCGACACCAGCACGAGGAACAGCGGACTCTCGATCGGCTCGTTCGCAGGCGAGGTCGGCTGGCCATGCGCGTCGAACCAGTGCACCGACGGCTGCGCCGCGAATTGCACCGAGCCGTCGACTTCCCCGATCGGCAGCGCCACCTGCATGCGCGCGACTTTGGACCGGTCGCCCACCCATTGGCTGAAGGAAAAGCTGCGGGCCGGCGCAGTCCGGAGCAAGGCCAAGCGCGCCAGTTCCGGATGCGACGCGA
>JAEUHP010000178.1 GCA_016795295.1 Planctomycetota bacterium
GTGGTTTGGTGTTTGTGGCGGTGTTTGGTTTGGCGCTTCGGGTTTTGGCCATTTTGGGGGGTTTTGTGGTTGGGGGTGGGGGGGTAGCATGGTATTTTGGGGTGGGCGTGGCGTCGGGAAGCGCCGCACGTCCGAACCAGGGTGTCGCCCCCGGAAGCGCCGCATACGGGCCTGCGCACGCCGCGTTGCGTGGGTGGACGCCTAGGACGCGGTGGTCGCTACCGAACGGTGGCGCGCCCTTCCACCACATCGCGCCACGTCTGCGCCATCAGCGCCGCACCCGCTGCCGATGGATGCACCCCATCTCCTGCCCAATGCGCCGGCGGCGCATAGGCGAGTGCCGCATCGAACATGGCCTGGAACGGCACCCAGCGAGCGCCGTGCCGATCGGCCACGCGCCGCGCTGCGGCCCGGTAGTGGTCGAACTCCGGAAACCACGTGTCCTTCACCGCGCCGCAGCGCAGCACGAACGGTTCGCACACCACGATCTGCACCGACGGCAACGCCTGCCGCGTGCGGGCGAGCAAGGCGTCGTAGTCACGTTCGTAGATCGCCACCGTGCCCTGGTACTCGCCGTTCTTCGCGTGCCAGAGGTCGTTGACGCCGATCAGGATGCTGAGCACGTCGGGCACCAGCGCGAGGCAGTCCGCCTGCCAGCGTTCGGCGAGCTGGAACACCTTGTTCCCGCTCACGCCCCGGTTCCACACGCGCAGGCCGGTCGTCGGCGCGGCCGTGAGCAGGCCCGCGGCGGCGAACCAGGCGTAGCCGTCGCCGAGTGCTGCTTGCGCATTGGGCTGGTCGGCGTGGTTGCGATCGCGGCCGGCGTCGGTGATCGAGTCGCCCTGGAACAGCACCTTGCAATTCGGCGTGAGCAGCGAACTGCGGCGCTGCGGCGCTGCCGCGGTGCTGGCGCAGCCGGCGGCGCCGATGCCGCCCGCAGCCGCGAGCGAGGCGCCGAGGAAGGATCGACGCGTGGACTGGATGTCGTGGCGCATGCGCCGAAGCATACCGAGCCGCGCTCGCGAAACCGGTGGGTGGGTTGGTGCTCTGCCGTCGGAGTCGCGAACCGGCTCCGCAGTCCACGACTACGTGCCGATCTGTGCGGACCCGCCGTCGCCGAACCCGATCCCCATCGTGAAGTGCCTCGAGATCCGGTACTCGATCGCCTGTGCGTGGAGGGTCGTGCCGATCAGCGCCGTGGCGTTGGGGATCGCCAACGACATCGTCACCAGCGCGGGCGGCATCAGATATGGTGTGTCCATCACGGCGTCTGCAGAGACCATCAGGTCACCGCAGGAACTCGCCCCCATGAGCCCGATCGTCGCGGGTGTGATCGGCAGTGGCATGCCGAGCCAGCTGGTCCGCGACAGACCGAGCACGAGCGCCGTCATACCACCCCCTTCGTACGATCCGGGCCTGGCGCCGCCGGACATCATCTGCAGCTGCAGGGATCGACCGATCTGCGGCAAGTGGACCAGCGTGAGGGCTGGCCCGGCACCGATGCAGTTGCCGGCGAACGGGGTGTAGGTCGCAGCCTGCGCCGCGAGCGGCGCGAGCAGCAACGGCAGGAGGAACGTACCGAGTTTGAGTGGGCACATGAGCGTTCGCTCTCAAAGACCGTGCCGCGCGATGCAACGCACTGCGCACGCTCGAGCGCAGGTGCAATTGCTACCCGGTCGTAGCGACAGGACGTGTTCCAGGGCAACAGGAGCCGCTCGGGCAGCGAAGCCCGTGCAGTTGCGCCAATGCGCCTTTGCTGCAGCGCCTCGCTGTGGTCCTGAGCGTGATGACGAGGTCGTGGCGGCCGCCGGCGTCGACCTGCGGCGCCGGCTGGCCGAGCGGAGGGTCGTGAATGCTCTTCGAGACTTGGACGCGCGGTGGCGCAGGTTCAGCGCGCCACGCGCCGCTCGATTGCCTTGCCGCCGATCTCCCCAGCGCTGTGCAGCACCACGGCGCCCGCTTCGTGCACGACCGCGAACGGCCCGTCCCCGAGTGGATCCGCCAGCGGCGCGCTGTCCTGGCCACGATGCAACGCCACCGCCATGCGCAGCAGTCGGACGTGTGCCAACGTGGTCCGCAGCGTCCGTTCGGCCGAGCCCAGGTTGGGTGCGACGGCCGCCGCGATCGGGTTGCCGCCTTCACTCAGCGCGCTGAGTTCGAGATCCATCCAGGCTTCGCGCTGCGGCCACGGCAGCTGCGGCGCGCCGTCGAGTCGGGCGCCGACCGTCGCGTAGCTCGTGAATGCATCGGCCGCCATCCAACGCGGCGAGAAGCCGTAACGCCACGAGCTTGCCCCGAGGGGCGGCCAGCTGGCGGCGTCCGTGGACTTCAGCCAGCGCGACAGGAAGCGCAGTTCGCCGGCCAGGTCGAGCCGTTCGGGCAACTGCGCATCGAGCCGTTCGAGGCCGAGCGCGAGCACGGCGAGTGCCGGTGCGTCGAGCTGCTGCAGCGCGTGGTCGGGCCATGCTTCATGGCAGGCGATGGACACCAGTGCGCTGCCGATCATGGCATGGATCAGCAGGCTGCTGCGCACCAGGTCGGCGCCGAAGGTCGCGGCGTCCAGGGTGTGTTCGACCGCCGGCTGAGGTTGTCCCGCAAGGCGACGTGCACGCGCCTCGAGCACGGCCATGTTGACGAGCCAGCGCGCCTGCAGCAGGTTGGCGAGACCGCTTGCGGGTGTCCCTTCCGGCAGTTCCTTCGGCGCCGCGTCGCGGCAATGCGCCGCCGCGCTGAGGGCCATCAAGGCGGGTTGCCAGCGCGCTTGGAGGGCCGCAGTGCCCTCGACCTTGGCATCGTCGTGATGCGGGAGCGTGGCGACCCGTTCGTCCTGGCTTGCCATCAGCTCCTGGGCTTGCTCGAGCGCTTGCGCATATCCCGCAAATGCCGAGCCCGAGGTGCCCTTGCCCCACAGCGGCTCGCGGCGATGGTCGCGCGCGCGCCATGCCGATTCGAGCGTCGCCGCGCTCTGCTGCATCGCCTGCCAGCTCGTTTCGGTCTGGAAGCGCACAATGCCGGCGCCAGCGCCGAACGTCGCCGCAAGGCTGATGGCGGAAGTGAGCGCGATGCGACGGCGGCGAGCGGGATTTGGCGCAGACATGCCGCCGCATCGACGTCATGGGCGGAGGGCTTGAGGTCGCCAGGGGCGACTTGTCCAGTTGTGGCGCAATCGCGGCGTGTTGCCGCGGCGATCGGTGGTCGGGCGATTGCGGGTTCTTGGTGCGCGCGCTCGGCCGGTTGGGCTGCGGCACTCCGTGAGCCGTCGGCGCAAGTCGGGAGTTTGTCTCCTCCTGCATCGTCCTAAGGGGCTGCGAGCGCTTGCATGCCCTACGCCCAGCCCATTCGCCGCGCGGTAGCTCTGATCACGGCCTTGGTTGCGTTCGGCTTCCATGGCCGCGCGCAGCGAGCCGCGCCCGGGACCCTGCACGAACGCTACGAACAACGGCTCGCCCGCCGCGCCGAGGAGCGCCGCCGGCAGGTGCAGGCTGGGCTGGCCGAAGCCCGCGCTCTGGGCAAGCCCGTGCTGGTGCTGGTGGTGCCGGAGGCGACCTTCTTCGAGTTCGATCCCGACGTGGCCGCACGCAGCCGGATCCTCTCCGGGCTGTTGCTGACCCAGGACCGTGACCTGCGTGCTGCGCTTGCGCTGCTGCGTCCGATCGCCGCCAAGCTCAGTGAACTGCAGGCGATCCTCGGCATCGCGCCACCGCCGGGTCTGCCGTGTGCCCTGCTTCTCGACCCACCTCCAGAGCCAGCGCTCGGGCGATCCGCCACCACTGCCGTCCACTGCACCCCGATCGCAGTCGACGGTCGCAGCGCCGACTTCGTGGCCTCTGCCGCGGCAACCACCAAGGACGAACGCGAGCGGCAGTTGGAGTTCCTGCGGACCAAGGAGCGCGAGTTCCTGACGGCGCTGCCGCAGGCCATGGCCGCGCACGGCATTGATCGCGCTGCCCTGGCGCGCGCAGTCGAGAGCCGGCTGTCTGCGGGCGAGCAGCGCGCGATCCGCAACTGGCTCGACGGCGGTGCACAGCCGGAACCGGCTCTGCTCGTGCGCGCGGCGCCGTGGGGCCTGCAGGCTGCGGAGGGGCTGCCCGCGCCGTCCGGCTTGGCGCTGCGCACGGCAGTGGCGACGGCGTTCGCCCAGTGGATTCTCGCCGCCGGCGTGCCGGGTGCCAGGTGGGCGGGGCCGGCCTACGGCGAGGCGTGCCTCCGTGAGCCCAACCTGCCCGCGTTGCCAGACCGCCATCTGAGCTTTCACGAAGCCCTGTAGGGCGATCGCTGGCGCAGCTGGGTGGGCGACGCAGCGGGTGCGGTCTACTGTTCTGGCACCGCGAGCCGCGACCATCTGCCGAAGTGGCGGGAGGTCACAGACGCAAGACCATGGGCACGAAGTCGTGGAACGCGTGCTCCGGACCGGTCGAGCGTTCCGCCCGGATCAGCCGAACCGCCACGATGCCACGAGCCGGCAGGACCACGAGATGCTGGCCCAAGGAGCCACTGGCGTGGCAGCCGACGATCTGGCCGTGTCGTACCGCGTGGGTCGCCAGGTTGCGGTCGCGTGTTTGCGCCAACCACTCGCGGATCCGGGCCGGTTCGTCGTCGAGAGCTGCAGCCACCGCGGCGGCGTGCTCGGCAGGCTCGAGCTCACGATCCTGCAGGCGTGCCAACTTGGCCACCAGATCGGGATCCACACCTGCGGTCCGCCATGCGGTCAGTGTTTCGGCATCGATCACATGACGCGAGTAGGCAGGCACCATCCACCACAACTGTCCGTGCAGGGGGTTGGCTCGGCTGCCAGACGTCGTCGCTTCCACCAACCAATCCCGGTCCACCAACTGCCGGTCGCCAACCTTGCCACCATCGAGCACCAGTTGGCCGATCGCAAGCAAGTCGCGGCCGGTCAAGCGTGCGCCGGCCATCACCATGGGCTGGAAGCTGCTGTCGTGGCCCCACGATCGTGTGGTGATTCCGAGGGGGGCATACAGGCGTTCGAACACGTATTGATCCAACGGCATGCCGGCGGCGACGGCGACGACCTGTGCCAGTACGGCGACCGCGCGGTTGTCGTAGAAGAACCGCTCTCCGGGCCGGGCGACCAGGCGGGCGAGCGACGCGTAGTGCACGTGGTCGGGGCTGGCATAGACATCCTCCGTTCCCGGCGCCGCCGCGAGTCCCGAGGTGTGTTGCAGGATGTGTCGCAGCGTGATCTTGGAGCGGTTGCCAACTTGCCAGCGCGGAAGGAAGTTCGCGACCTCGACTTCCACGGAGGCCAACAGCCCCTCCCGAATCAGGCTGCCGATGGCGAGCGCCGTGATGGACTTGGTGATCGACATCAGGGGCAGTGGCTCGGACAGTGCCGGGTCGCCGTCGTCGACCACGACGCGGCCGTGCTGGGCGACGATCAGCACATCGCTGGCCGCCTGCCGGGAACGCGCGCGCAGGGCATCCAGCGCGACGGGATTCAGGTCGTGTGGTGCTCCTGTGGCTGGCCGAGTGGGGGCGGTTGGGGAGTCGGGCGTGCATCCCGCGACCATGGCCGTGCAGACCCCGAGACCGCAGGTCAGGGCCTTCCCTGCCATCCTCGCGAATTGCCTACCGAAGATCATGGCGTGCAGCTCTTCGGAGGTTACTACGGTAGGCTGCTGCGACAAACCCGAGACCGCGACCATGCACAACCCGCCGCCTGAGGATCGAGCCACACGTCGAGGATGGACCGGTGTCGGTGTGGTGCTCAGCGCTGGCGTCTTGGTCTGGTTTCTGAACGCATCGGTTGCCAAGCGCGTCCTGCCGAGCCGTCTGCGCGCACCGGTGGCAGGATCCTGGCCGACGCTCGGAGCCCAGGCGCCGGTCGATGAAGATCTGGCCGTCCTGACCAACCAACCCCGAGGTGCCGTGCGCATCTTGGGTACCCGTGCATGGCCCAGCCTGCGCTTGATGGCGGTCCTCGACTTCGATCAGCGGCCGCGACTCGTGGGGTTCGATCCCGGGTTCGTTGGTCCAGACTTCGTCGAGTTCTACGGCATCGACGCGGGCCGCCGCTCCTGCTACCTGGTCAGCGAAGGCCACAGCAGTGCCTTGCGCGAGGTCGAGATCGTGGCGCACCAGATCACCACCCTGAACATGCCCGAACTGGTGCCGCAGACGACGCGGCGAGTCGTGCTGGAGGGGGTGCCGGCGGGCGAGGCGACCCTGCTGCTGGAATACGAGTCTGCCGACTTGCTCCATCGGTGGCGCGGGGAGTCGATCGAGTTGACTTCACCTCTGACGCAGCCCAAGCAGATCACGGTCAGTCTCCCGGCTGGCGCCTCGGGCACCAGTACTGGGGGCAAACGCCGATTGGGTATGGTGTACATTCCCGAAGCGTCGAGTGGCGATTTGGTGGTGCGCCTTCGCGAGGGAGATCGCGAAGTCCGCTTGGCAGAGGCAGCCGAAGCCGGGGCCCCGGCCGAAGCCCAGTACGCCATCGCGCTGAGCGCTGGACTGCGGGTCACCGTCGAAGCTGCGCTGCCCACCGCGAAGAACCTGCTGGCGGTGCTGCGGCCTGACGAGTGGACAGTACCACCCAAGGTGCACACGTGGTTTGCGCAACCACTCGGACAGCCGGCGGCCATCGAGGGGGTCGGCGATGGAGAAGCGTGGGTCGGAGTTGGACTCGAACGGCTGGGCCGCTACGTCTTGTGGCGCCGGCAGGCGACCGGTGCTGGGGTGGTTGCCAGGGTTGCACCCGCGCAGTTGTCGTCGCCCCAACTCGCTGCTTTCCAGGACGAGAACGCGCGCTTGCCCCTGTGGATCCGTTCGATGGGCCGCGAAGACCTAGAGGCCCGCGGGTCGCGTGCCGAGCACGACTTCGGTCCCGGACAGGAGTGGGTGCACGAGCGAATTCCTGGCGGCAAGTGGAGCCGGTTGGCTGCTTGGGTGGATGGCGACGGTGGCCGGGACGAAGTCGGCGCCAAGTCGGTCGCCTTGCCATTGCCCGCCGCAGCGCGGCCCGGGGATGCACTGTCCCTCGTGGTACGGGTGCCTCACTGTCCACGCGGCCAAGGCGAGCGCTTTGTGCTCGAACACACGTGGGACGGCCTGCTGACATGGCCAGCCTTGCCGGATGGTCTGGTCGACGGCTCTCTCCATCGGCGCGGGCAACGGATCGCGTCCCTGCACGGCGCCATCGCCGAGGGCACGTTTCTGGGCCGTGGATCCGCGTGGACCGACAGCGACGAGGTCCGCGAGGACTGGCGGCGCATCGACCTGCGCGCCATCGACGGCGCTGGTCGGGGTGTGGCGGGCGTCGAGGTCTTTTCAGAGAAGGGCGGCGATCCGGTTGGCAAGACGGACTCCGACGGCAGGTTTCAGGTCGAACGCACGGTGCCAGCGCGGCGCCCAACCTTCCTCTCGATGCGCGGCCCCGGTTCCTTCACCACCAATGGCTACTGTGCGGGAGTTCAACTCGACATGCTGTTGGCGGACGAGGTCGGCGTGGCCGTGGACTGGCAGACACTGCAAGCCCTGCTCGGCGTCGAGCTCGACAGCCTCGGCGTCGACTCGGTGATGCTCGGCAGGCAACCCCGTGGTGAGACGGCACTGCTCGGCCGCGGCAACCGGGTCACCATCGCGCCGAATGCGGTGGTCGAGTTCGCCGGCGGTCGTGATGGCAACGACGTCTGGGGCTGGTTCGGGGACGGCGCGCTGACCAGCGTGGCCCAGTCCCGTGCCGCGGGGGGGGCGCCTGCTGCGACCGCAGAGATCGTGCTCGTCAACTATGCGGCGGATCGCTCCGTGCACGTCTCCCTGCCGCGTACTGAGGTTCGTGTCGGGCTCGGCCAGGGGCGGCTGCAGCGAATGGTGGTGCATTCGCCGGCGCGGATCGCCTTGACCTCGGTCGTGGTCAGTGGGCGAGAGCGACAGGAGATCCTCGTCGACGAGGGCGTTGCCGCCGAATTGGCGGCAGGCGATGTGTTGGTCGTCACCTACCGGGGGCGGTGAGCGGATGATCTCGAAGTCGATGTCTGGCTGTTCCGCCGCTCTGGCTGCCTGGTCGCTGTTGGTGTTCGGCTGCCATGGCTGGATGCCGGTGGCACTGCAACCGTTCGTCTTGGGCGTGCTCGGTGCGGCGCTGCTGGCCGCTGCCGGTCCGGCGCGCTTCGGGGCATGGAGCCGGCCGCTGCGCTACGGTCCGCTGCTGCTCGGCGTTGCGGCTCGGCAGTCCCTGGGCAGTGACTTGCTGGCCATCCTGGGCCTCCACTCGAGCATGCAGCTGGTTGCGTCGAATGCGGCGAGCCAGCGCGTGGAGCGGAGCCTGGTGGGCCTTGCCATCCTGCAAGTTCAGTTGTCGACGACGCTGGGCTTCTACCTCGAAGCGTCGATCCAAGCAGCCATCAGCGGCTTGGTGTCCTGGTCTGGAACTCCTGCCGAGCTCGACCCAGTGTACGGGGGCGCCCGCTCCGCCCTGGTCGTCGCCCTGCTGATCGCCACGTTCCACACCGGTTCGGCGTGGGCGCGGATCTGGCGGGTCGGCAGCGCATTCGCTCTGGCGGTGCTCGGGGCGATCTTGGTCGCCCAACTGGCTGGCCTGCTGGCGCCCTTCGGCTCTTCGACGACCAACAACCCCGCCTTGGCCGTGGTGGCAACGCAACTGCCGTGGGCGCCGTTCGTGCTGGGCCTTGGCGGGGCAGTTTGGCTCACCCGGTCTCCGGGCGATGCTGCCGCCGCGGCGGCAGGCGGGCGGGGGCCGACCCTCGTGCTGGCTGTGGTTGCGGCCGTGATGGTGCTGGTCAGTCTGCCGCCGGCAGGTCTCCGTGCTGCGCAGAAAGTCGTCTTCTATCGGCCAGGGTTCTCCAACTGGGAGACCGCGGATCCGAATCTCTCCGGGGCAGGCCCGTACAGCACGGGCATGATGGGGTCGTTGCCGATGTTCGCCCGCGCCCTGGGCCAGCAGGCACAACTCGTCGATGCGTTGGACGCCGCCGCGCTCGCTGACGCGGATGTCCTGGTCCTGGTCAACCAGGACCATTCGCTCGGCAAAGCCTCCCTCGAACTCGTGGCCGGCTGGATCCGTGGTGGTGGCCACCTGATCGTCGTCGGCGACCACACGTTCTTCGGCCAAGCCGAGGGCCGATTCGAGATGTTCGTCAACGAGCCGTTGGCTCTGACCTCGATCCGCTTCGCCAACAATTCTGCCGATCACCTCACGCATGCCTTTCGCGATGCGACGGTGACCGTTGGCCTGGGTGGGATTCTCGACTGCGTTGCCGGCAACCCCTACTCGCCGATCATCGGCGCAGGACTCGAGGTGGGCTGGCCCGCGCGCCCCATCGTCATCGGCCGCCACGGTTTCCTCGACGAAGGGCGCATGCCGACTCCAGCGAACGACGATGCGATCGGCGACCTGACCTGGAACGTCGGCGAACGTCTGGGCGGGGTGGTCTTGCTCGCGGAGCAGCAGGTTGGCGCGGGTCGGGTCACGGCGGTCGGCGACACCACGGGATTCCACAACATTGCTCGTTCGAGTGCGTGGCCAGCAGCAGCTCGACTGTTGCGATCCGATCCACTGCAGTCTCGTTGGCACTACTGGCTCACCGCCTTGGTGTTGCTCGGCATGGCTGGTTCGCAGTCGCCGCTGGTCCGTCGGCGCCTGCCGTCGGCCTGGGAAGGAACCCTGTGGCTCGCGCTGCTGTCGGCGCCATTCCTGCCGATCGCCGACCGCACGAACAACCCGTTGGTCGGCAGCGATGTGCCCCTCGTGATCCTCGACACGGCGGTCTATCCGGCTGGCAAACTGGGCGATTGGACCGACGATGGCTACCTGACCCTGATCTCGGGGGCGATGCGCAGCGGGGCATTGCCCCTGTTCACCAGCACGGCGGAGCACGGCATTCCGCCGGCCACGCGTGCCCTGCTGGTCAGCAGTCCGCGCGTCGACCCGGGCCCCGTCTGGCGCCGCGCCGTAGTCGATTGGGTGGAACGCGGTGGGCACCTGATCGTCGCAGCCGATTTCGGGGCACAGCCGCTCCTCAGCGGCTTGCTGACCCAGTTCGGGTGTCGGATCGGCCCGCTCGTCATGGGGCCCCAGTCGGTCGAGGTCGGCCTCGACGGCGGAGCTCTGGTGATCCGGCTCGAAGAATCGTGGAATCTCGAGTTCGAGAGCGGCGACTGGAGCCGAATCGTCTACCGCGGCGACACGACCTCGATGGCGCGCCGTCCTTGGGGCAAAGGCCTCGTGACCATCATCACCGACCGGCAGTTCCTCATGAACCGCAACCAAGAGAACCGCGACATCATTCGGCTGCCGAACCTCAAATTCTTGATGCGGCTGCTGGGCACCACGGGATCGAGCCGATGAACCGACTCGTCCTCGGCTTGGTTCCGGCGATCGTGCTCGGGAGCGCGGCGCTGCGCCGTCATGGCGACCTCGGCGACACGGTGCCAACCGCGGCCTTCTGGGCCATGTTGGCGGCGAGTGTCCTGATGCTCGCGGCGATCGCGCCGCGGTCCGCAGCTTGTGCCTCGTCCACGCACGCGGCAGGTGGGGTCGGCTTCTTGCCGGCGACGCTCGGGCTCCTGTGCCTGCTGGCGATTCCAGCCGAGCCGGCCATCGCCACGGGCGCGCTGGGCACCTGCTGGCTGCTGGCGCGTCGCGCGGCGGGGCGTGGTGGTCGGCACGCGCTGGCCGAGTCCTTGGAATTCGCACTGTTCGGGCTGCTGGCAATGGTGGCCGCCACGTGGTTCACGGATGCCATCTCGCTGCTGCGTGTCTCCTCATCGCAGTTCGCCAGCCTGGTCGCCACCGCGTTCGAACTGCTGGGAGTGGAATCTGCGAGCAGTGGTGCAGAGGTGTTGGTGCAGGGGCCGCGCATGGAGCAGGGCTTCCTCGCCACGGCGAATCATGTAGGGCTCGTTCCGCACCTGGCGATCGCCGGTGTGCTGGTTGGCTTGCGCTTGGCCAACGGCCCTGGGGCAGGGTTGGCCCCTTGGCCTGCGGCGATCGGTTACCTGCCCACGGCTCTGTTGCTGCGGTTCGCCCTGTTCATGTCGGTCGGCATCGCGATCGACCACGGGGTTGAATACGACAACCCGGACTTCCACCTGGCCGCGGCGCTCGATTGGCGCGTGGGGTTGGCGCTGGATCTGGTCGCCGGGGTTGCCTCTGGTGCGATCTGGCTGCGGAGCCGGGCCGCGCTTGCGACCTCGTCGAGCGTCGACCCGCATGTGGCACTGCGCCCGCTGGTGGTGGTGGCCGCTGCGGTCGCGGGCGTGCTCTGGTCCTCGGACCGGATCTTCGATGCGTTCGGCCAACCAGCTGCTGCCACGCGGATCCGCATCGCCATGGACGAGCTGCATTCGCATTGGGAGTCCTCTGACATCCGCCTCACCCGCGACCACTACGGGCAGGAGTCGGGCTACAACTTCCGCGGCCTTTGCGATTGGCTCGAAGGTGCCTACGGGCCGATTCGTCGTCTCTACGATCCCCTCAGCGATGCCGCCCTCGCCGAGGTCGACGTGCTGGTCGTCAAGACTCCGACGCAGGCCTTCGCCCCCGCAGAACAGGCCGCGATCGACCGGTTCGTCAAGGCCGGTGGCGGCTTGGTTCTGATCGGCGACCACACCAACGTCTACGGCACCAGCGAGATCCTCAATTCGCTTGCCGAACCGGTCGGCTTCCGGTTCGTGTACGACTGCTGTTTCGACCAACGCAGCCGGTTCGAGTTGCGCTACGTCAAGGAGACGCAGGTTGCGAATCACCCGACTCTGGCGGGGCTCGACGAGATCCTGTTCGAGGTCGGTTGCACCATCGACATCGACTCGCCGCGCGTGCGCCCGATCCTGGTCGGTCGTGCGCTGAAGAGCCAGCCAATCGACTACGGCGTCGAGAACTACTACGGCAAGCCGCGCGATCGCAGCGAACAGGAGTGCGGGCAGTTCCCGCTGCTGGTCGTGGCGAACAGCGGGCATGGGCGTGTGGTTGCGGTGGCAGACAGCACCCTGTTCTCGACGTTCTCGGTGTTCATTCCTGGGCGCCGCGAGATCGTCGAAGGCATGATCGCCTACGCCAGCGGGCACGACGTCGGCGCCGGCATCCGCGACCTGGCGTGGCGCTGCGCCATCGGGATCTCCCTGTTGCTCCTGCTGCTGATGCCCGGTCTGGGCCTGCGTGCTCTCCTCACCTGCGGTCTGGTCGCATGGGGGGCCAGCAATCTCGCCGCGACTGCTGCCGAGGTGCTCGTGTACCCTGGCCATCCCGACTTGCCGACTGCCAACGCGCCGGCGACCGTCACTTTCCTGCGGGAGGACGAAAGTGTCGAGTGGCCGACGCTCGGATTCGTCCAGGATCCGGGCCGCAGTTTCAGCCTCTTCTATCAGTTCGTCTCCCGTGTCGGTGCGTATCCGCGGCTCGTCGCCGATCTGGCCGAGGCGACACGCAGCCAGGGACCGATGGTGTGGATCGACCCTGTGCCGACGAACGTCGAGCGCACCACCGACGAGCTCATTGCTTTCGCGAGCGCCGGCGGCACCGTGGTGCTCATGGAGCGCGAGCCGCGACCGTTGCTGGGGGCTGTTGCCCAACGCGTTGGGCTGCAGGTGCTCGACAGCGCCAACCACCCCGACGGGGCCGCTCTGCTCAGCCGATTCGGTCGGGCCAGCGGTGCCGGGGCCGTGCCCCGTGCGCGGAGCATCGTCGGCGGTCAGCCGCTGCTCCGGGTCGGCGCCGCGGCGCCTCACAGCGTCGCCGCCGTGGCCGAGGTCGGGCGGGGGAACGTCGTGATCCTCACCTGTGGGGCGATGTTCACGGATGCCAACTACGGATTCCGCTACGGGGCCATCCCGAATGCGGAGTTGCGCCGATTGTACGAGGTGCAGTACTCGGTCTTGCAGGCAGCGGTTCGCAAACGGGAGTGATGGAGAGATGAAGCGATTCCTCGGCACGATCTGGCTGGTGGTGGTGGCCGCTGCATTGCTCTGGCTCGTCTTCCAGGACCAGGTGGTGCAGCCGCGACAGCTGCCGACGCCCCACGCGGCGCAACGGCAGGTCCCTGCGGATCCGGTGCGTCGGCAAGAGGCTGCACCGGATCGATTGCCGGTCGAGGTCGCCGCGCCGCCCCCGACCAGCGCGACCAGTCCCGTGGCTGCCGCCTCCACCGTTCTCAGGGGAACCTTGCTCCTGGAGGACGGCAGTCCAGTGGCCGGGGCCAGCTGCGCGTGGTCGATCCAAGGTGTCGACCGGTCGGTGTCCGGCCATGTTCCGTCCGATGGAGAGGGCCGATTCCGCATTCCTGGACCTGCCGATCTGCGCGGTCCACGGCTGTTGCGCATTCGCACTTGCGTGGCCTCGGTCGAGCCAGCTTGGGGCTACACCGAGATGGTCATCGCGCCTGAGTATCCGCCGGGGGAGCATGACCTCGGCTTTCTGCTCGTCGAGCCGTTGCCGCATCTGGTTTCCGGCCGCGTGGTGGATGTCGGCGGCGCCCTGGTTTCCGGCGCTCGGGTCTATGCCATGCCTGACCAGCCGGAACTGACTGCGCTCGGCGATGCGGGCTACGCCGAACGGCTGTCTGCCCTGGTGGACGCACGGGGTCGGTTCGCCGTGTACGGTCGGCTGGCTGGCGGAACCGTGCGGCTCGTCGTGCGCCAGCCGGCATTCTTCCAGTTGCGACCGGTGGTCGTGAAGGTCGGTGAGGTCGATGCCCTGGTCGAGATCGGCGCTGCCGCCGGCCTCGCCGGATCCGTGCTCACGGGCCCCGCGATCTCGAGCAAGCATCTCGCCGTCGAGCTGACGGGCCCAGCCGTCGTTGGCCATCTGGGGGTTGGGGATGGCCCGCTGCCTGCCGCGGTCCGGCCGCGCGCCGAAGGCGAGTCCGTTCGGATTCCCGTCCAGTCTGACGGCACGTTCGAGATCGATGGGCTGCGTCCTGGATGGGTGGATGTCGCCGTGCACTGCCTCGGCGTTGGCAAGGCCGTGGCGGCAGTTCCGTCGGTGTCGGTCCCTGCTGGTGCCGTGGGCCGCGACTCACGGCTGCAGTCCATCGATCTGCGCCACCTCCGCGGCGTGCCATTGCGGCTGGTCGATGAGGCCGGACGAGGGGTGGCAGGCCTTGCGGTCGGGGTGCGGGATGTCGGTGTGAGCGCTTGGGAACGCATGGTCTCCGATCCGGACGGCCGTGTGATGGCGGTCACCGGAATCGGGGCCGTCGACGTGCTCGTCCAGGACGGCGGGTTCCAGCGGCAACTGCTGTCCGACGTGCGCGGCGAACGAGTCATCACCCTTGCTCAGGGGCTGCCGCTGACCCTTGCTTTCGAACTGGGCGAACAGGTGCCCGGTTTCGAAGTGTCCGCTCAGTTGGTCGGCGGCGAGCGCACGGTGTCCCCCGCGTCGGTACAGGGGCCCAGGAGCGCCTTGCAGTGGCTCCAGGAGTCGCACCCCATGGAGTTCTGCGTGCCGGAGCCGGGGCTGTATCGGATCGAGGTCACCGTGCGCGTGCGGGGCGGCCCGGCTTTGCACGCCCGCCAGGTGGTGGATCTCGACCCGCTCGAAGTCTTGGTTCCGCCGGGCGGTAGCAGCGGGACCCTCCCGGTCCGCCTTGGGGCGGATGCCATCGGCAAGGCCGTACGCCAGATCCGCTACTTCTTCCCCACCGCAGGGATCTTGCGCTGACCAGTGCTTGGTGATGCGATCCACGGCGCAAAACGGCCGGGGGGGGCTGACACGGGGCGACGGCTCGGCTAGGCTTCCCTTCGTTCCCCCGAGCCAGACGGATTCGGGAAGGCAGGACCTGGACTGAAACTTGGACGACCCATGCTGCACCGCGTGATCCTGAAGTTGTTCCTGGGTTTGTTGGTCGTGGCCTCGATCGCTGCGGTGCCGACCCGCGTCGAAGTCGTGAAGTCGCAGAGCTTGGTGCAGTCGCTGCCCTTTGCCCAACAGCTGCTCGACGTCAGCAAGGGGCGCTGGCAGGCCGAGGGTGGCGTGACTCTGACTGCGGCGGCTCCGGCCGAGGGATCCTGCGCCGCAGGCGGTGCGTGCGCGATCGCGCCACAGGGATCCGGTGAGCGGGAGCCTCTCGAGCCCACGATGGGCGGCGCAACGACCTGTCCAGCCGAGCACACCAAGTGTCCGGTCCAGGTGACCGCCTGCCCGACGGTGGCCACGCACTGCCCACAGCACGCTACGGTTTGCGTCACGACGCAGTGTCCGGCTGCCGCGACGGCTTGCCCTGAGGTGGCTACCACGTGCCAAGTGACGACTTGCCCGGCGATCCAGACCAGCTGCCCGACGACTCCGACCGTCTGTCCTGCGATTTTCACCATGTGTCCGCAGTGGACGACGCGGTGCCCGACCAGCCCCACGTCATGTCCCGTTGCCACCACCTCTTGCCCGGTGGAGCGGACCAAGTGCCCGGTGGACCCGACCGTTTGCGAGTTCACCGTCTGCCCCATGCTCCCGACCACCTGCGAAGCAACCAAGTGTCCGTATCGGCACACCCATTGTCCTGGCGGCGATTGGTGCCGCACGCGCTGCGGTGACTCCTATCTGGTGGGGGCGCCCGTCGGCTACTTGGTGCCCGAGTCCGTCGTGCGTGACGTGGCTACGGCGCTGCGTGTAGCCGTCCCCCGTCTGTCGTTCGTGCCCGAGTAGTCGCTGAAGTTCCCCTCCTACCCATTTGGCGGGCTGATCGGCCCGGCTAGGAACCATGAGCAAGATCCCGATGTCGTTGCATGGCAGGTTGTCGTTGCGGGCGTTGACCGCACTCGTGCTCCTCGTGTGCGTGGCCGCTGTGCCGTTTGGTGCCGGCAACCGCGTTGGAGTGGCGTCGGCAAAGACCTTGGCGTTTGCTGGTGAGTTGCTCGAGGTGGGCAAGAGCCGTTGGGCTGTGGAGGGGCAGGCGACGCTTGCTGTCGGTGTCGGCCATGCTGCCGCCAACTCTGGGGTGGCGGACCGCCTCGGAGCAGCCCCCGACGCGCATCGCACTTCCTCCGGTTCCTTGGCGCAGCATTCGCAGAGCGAGCCGAGCGAGCCGACGATGGGTGGTGCGACCACCTGCCCCGTCAGCCACACGTCATGCCCGCAGCAGATGACCCTGTGCCCGCGGCAGACGACCAACTGCCCCGAACAGGCCACCGTCTGTGTCACCACCCAGTGTCCGACGCTTGCCACTGTTTGCCCCGAGGTGGCCACCACGTGCCAGCTGACCACGTGCCCAGTCATCGCCACCAGTTGCCCGACGACGGCGACTCTGTGCCCGAGAATCCAAACTCTGTGCCCTGCCCAGGCAACTTCGTGCCCCCAGGTCCAAACGACCTGTCCGTTGCAGTTCACGGTCTGCAATACGCTGCAGACCAAGTGTCCGACCAATCCAACCGTGTGCGAGAACACGGTCTGCCCTTTCGCGGCCACCAAGTGCCCGAAGCGAGAGACCGTTTGTGAATTCACGAAGTGCAACACGGACGCCGAGTCCAGTTGTTCGCACATGGTCATTTGCCAGTTGTGTGGCCGAAGCTACCAGCCAGGACCTCCTGCAGGGCTCTACACGCCCTCGGTGGTGACGAACGAGTCGATGGTGACGACCGTGGGGCCGGCTGCGCCGCCCGCGCCGCGACTTGCCTTCTTGCCCTGATCCGGCCTGCCAGCCGGGCGGCAGGCTTTGGCTCCACCCCCTGGCGCGGTAGGCGCTGCGGTGCGGCAGCTTGCTGGTCGATACGGAGCCTGAGATGGTTCGAAGTGTGTGCTGACCAGGGCGTCGCACCCGGGGGCCCCGCTCATGGGCCATGCACCCGTCGCGCTGGGCGACCGAGGTCGCTGATCGACCAAGGGCTCTGATGCGGCAAGGCACGGGCCCACGGGGCCGCCGGCCGGCCCAGCGACCTTGCGGCGAGGTTCCCCTGCGCCTGCCCGCAGCGCTTCTGCAACTACCGGCGCGCGCCGAATGCGCCAAGGCGGTGGCACCTTCGCGGCGGTGCTCGAGACCAGCAGTTCCGTCAACTGGCTCCTGGTCGCCACCACGCGCGCCGAATGAGGGGCTGCGGCAGCCGCGTGCTCGTTCCCGATCCGTACGGTTCGATGGTGCTTGGACCGCTGGGCAGCACGCGGGGACTGGCGGTGCAGGCGTTCGCGGTGGCCGCCGTGGCGAGCCTGGTCGACACCACGTTCTTCGGGCAGTGGTTGGTGGCCAACGCGCAGACGCCGGGCTGCCCGAGCTTCCCGTTCGCGTTCCCGAACGCTCTGCTGCTGCAGATCCAGTAGCCGGTGCCCCGCGGGCCACGTGGTCCACTCGTCCCGCTTCGGCGTGAGCGCGGCGCGCGACCGCTGTCACGGTCGACGGGACTGCTGAGCCGCGACGGCCCCGTGAGCCGCTGTTGCTGCGCGCGCGCGAGCTGGGCTCCAGAGCACTGCAGGATTTCCCCAGCGATGGTGGTTGCCGCGGACGAGACAGGCAACCGGGCAGTGTCGAGGCTTGCACGTCTGCAGCTTCGGCCCGCTCTCGCCGCTGGCCGGCAACGGCCTCTGGAGATTCCAACGATGCAACTACCTTTCGTTCCCGCCCCGACGGCCGACTCTGTGGCCGTCGCGTCACGCGCCCGAACCGGGCCAGGACTGGCACTCGCCGCAGCGCTCGGCTTGGTTGGCGCTGCACCAGCGCAGATCACCACTTCGTCGATCCAGCTCGTTCCGCCGTTGCCGAACAACACCTGCAACGCGAACCCGCGGCCGAGCCCGGTGCCGCTCGAGAACTACCGGCTCACGGTTGGGGACCTGAATGGCGATGGTTTCCCGGACTTGGTGTTCAGCAA
This sequence comes from Planctomycetota bacterium, assembly GCA_016795295.1. Lineage (GTDB taxonomy): Bacteria > Planctomycetota > UBA1135 > UBA1135 > UBA2386 > JAEUHP01. The sequence continues at coordinate 17,776 of JAEUHP010000178.1, forward strand.
CGCCGCCGCCTTCTGCCGAGTCTACTTCCTCGAGGACCAAGGCGGCTCGTTGGTGGTCATCGGTCACGACGACGTGATCCCCTATCTGCCCTCCTGCAGCACCACAGGGGCGGGGGCACGCAATCTGACCGTCAGCCCGTGGAGCATCGACAGCGCGATCGTCTACGACATCGACCTCGATGGTGTGAACGAACTGGTGTACTTGGAGCACATCCCTTCCGCCACCGGGCAGGGCAGCATCCATCTGCGGGTCCACAGGCTCTCGGCGAACTCGAAGACGGACTTGGTGCCCGACGCCCACGCGGTGCCGCCGGCCAGCGCTTCGCTCACCACGCTGATGGCCGGCGGGCAGTACTTCCGAACCAGCTGCACACCGGTCGCCTGTGGCGACTCGAGCATCGACCAGAAAGGCGGTCGCTCGTTCTTCATGAAGGTGGTGAACGTCCGCGGCCGCACCTACCCGCAAGACATCCTGGTGTGGACGCACAATGCCGTGAACAACAAGGCCCTGATGGTGTTCGGCTACGACAGCAACCCAGGCGGCACGCCCAGCCTCGTGCGCTTGTTCGAGCACGCCACCGTCGGCACGAACCCGGTCGAGATCGCCGGTTCGCCTGGCCACACTTGGAGCAGCGTGGACATCGACTACGACGGGCGCGAGGAGATCATCGGCCGTCACGTCATCACGTGGGATCCGGTCACGCAGACCAAGCAGCTGCGCTGGGGCGTGTCGCTGAAGGCCGATCCGGCCAACGCCAGCGTGTCGCTCGACAACCATCCGGACTGCGTGGCCGGAGTCGATCTGATCGCCAACTACTTCGCCCCGAACGGGTCCTTGGTGCCGTCGCCTGGGCGCGAAGTCGTGATCGCACCGCAGACCGGCGCCTTGCCGAATGCGCCCGACGCGTCGGGGCCGATGGTCTACCGCTCCATCACCGGGCACCAGTTCGGCACCCCGCAATCCCCCGCGGAATGGCCGCGCAAGATCCTGAACATCAACAGCACCGGCGACGGCGCCGAGCATTGGTTCCCCTCCAGCTCGGCCACCGGGTGGCAGCAGCCGAGTCCCAACAGCAACTGGAACGCGCTGGGCAATGCGCTCGCCGGCAATGGCATCGAGAACAAGGGCCCCAACGCACAGTCCCTGCTGCCGGTGGACATCGTCTACGTGATGGATCCCATCACCGGCAAGGAGATCAGCCCCGGGCTCGAACTGCTGGTGACGTCGAAAGCCAGCCTCGCCGGAGTCGGCAACGGCGGGTGCACGCAGGTCGGGCAGCTCCACTATCTGTTCGGCACCGGACCAGAGCTGCAGGCTCTCGGCTGGGAGCAGAGCACGGGCACCCAGCACCTCGGTCCGTCGATGTGGGGCATGTTCCCCGTCGACTTCCACGGCACCCGCGATGCTGTGGAGATCCACAGTCTCACCGGAGTCAGCTGCGGTGGGACGCCGCGGCACAACATGTTCCGCTGGCAGCTGCATCCGAACTTCGGACCCGGCCAGGCGAAGAAGGTGCAGCCGGTCATCGACTGGAATCTCGCTCCCGGGTCGCCGGCGGTCGAGAAGCTGGCGATGCTCGATGGCACAGCCGGTCGCGACCTGTTCGGCGACAGCCGTGAAGAGCTGATGCTCTTGCGCAACTACTCGCTGCTGGGCAACGGCAGCTTCGCCAACTCGGAACTGCTGGTGGTCCGCGACACGCAGCCGGTGAGCCGTCCGGAGCCGAGCCCGTGGCGGTTCCTCGACTACCGCAAGCGCACCGAGAGCAACACCAACGAGCCGCTGGACTACAAGTCTCTCGCGGGCCTGCGCTTCCACACCACCCACTTGCCGCGTGGCTTGGCCGGCTCGGCCTATGGCTACCCGCAGGACACTCGTCTCGTGCAGAACGTGCCGGGCCAACCGGCCGGCTTCGGCATCGTCGCCGAGGGCGGCGTTGCGCCCTATACGTTCACGGTGACGGGCGGCGCGATCCCCGCGGGGCTCACGGCGACCCCGATCGCGGCCAACGGGGCATTGAGTGGCACCTACTTCTTGCACGGAACGCCGACCACGGCGGGGGTGCGCAACTTCACTCTGCGCGTGACCGACAGCGCCAGCCCGCCCCAGACGGTTTCGCAGACCTTCTGGATCACCGTCGCCTCGTCGCCGACTGCGCTGCCGGATCCCCGGCCGAGGATCACTGCGGGAGGGTTCTCCGGGGCCTACCTGCTGGCGGGCACGCCGGCACTGGTGAACGTCGTCGCCTTCGTCAGCGACGCGAACAACGACGTCGTGGGCGTGAGCGTGCTCGACGAAGCGGGTGCCGTCATCGGTTCCCTGACCCAGACCACCGCGACGCGGTGGGACGGCCAGGTGACCGTTCCGGCCCTGGCGGCCGGCGCAGATCTGCACTTGCGCATGGTCGCCCACGACGCGGCGCTGAACGTCAGCACCACGTGGCCACACTTGGCCGTCGAGGGTGGGCCTGGGTACGGCCGGCCGGTGTATCCCACCGAGCCGCCGAACGGCCAGCCCCAGAGTCGGACGCCGTTGATCGATCGAGTGGCGACCACGGTTTCCACCATCGAAGCCGCCGAGATCAGCGACTTCGCCGGCGGCGTCGGCGTGACGGTGCACGTCGCCGATCGCAAGAACATGACCGTCGACCTCGTCGAGGTGCGTCTGGTCCATCCCATGACCGGCGTCGCCGTCGATGCCTACACCAAGTCGCTGGTGCCCACCAACGGCACGCTGAACCAATACACGATCAACTACCGCCCGACGGCGTCGCACATCGGCTGGGGCGAGTATGCGCTGCAAGCGCGGATTCGGGTCACCAACGGCACGGCCAGTTTCGTCAGCGATTGGTGGCCGGGTTTGGTCGCGCACTGACCTGGGCGAACCGGCGACCCGCTCGGCCCTCGGGCTGGGTGGGCGCCGGACGCGCTGGCGGGCGCCCGTCCCGGTTCGAGGACCGATTCTGCGCGCGGGACCTTAGACTTCGTGCGGCGCACGCCACGTGTGCCGCGAACTGGTCCTTGCGTCCCATGCGCCGACTCTCCTGCGTGCTCGCCGTCCTGGCCACCCTCGGTGGTCTGCCCGCCCAAGATCCGGTGCCGCCCGCGGGTGGCTTTCCATTCGCGGAACGCGACTATGCGCCCGGCGGCGCCCTCGGGCCCGTGACCTGGGTCGATGGCGTGGTGACCGCGCTGCACGTCTACCACCCGGTGGCGCCGGCGCCGGCCTCCGGTTGGCCGTGCGTGCTGCTGGTGCACGGTGGCGATGGCAACCGCAACATCCAGCCGCTGCGCGCTCGGGGCCGGTTGCTGGCGCGCGCGGGTTACGTCTGCCTCGCCTACGACGTGCGTGGCGAAGGGGTGACGGTGGCGGCCAACCCGCCGGGCTTCGACGCGTCGGAGGGCGCGCGCTTGCGCGACGTCGCCGAAGTGTTCGCGCGGGCGAACACCTGGCTGCCGGCGGGTGTGTCGGTCGATCCAACGCGTCTGGCCGTGACCGGCGAATCGCTCGGCGGCCGCACCTCGTTCCGCGCGGCGGCGTGGTCGGGGCAGCCGCTGCCCGCACCGCTCGGTCCGTACACGACGCTGCCCAGGATCGCCGCGGTGGCGCCGCGCATCGCGCCGCTCGACGTCGCCGGCGATGCCGTGGTCGACGGTCTGCTGCTCAACGCCGAAGTCGCCACCGGCATCTACGAACGTGGTCCCGGCGACCCCTACTACCCTTGGCTGCTGGCCGAGGACTTCCCGGCGATCGCTGCGGCGCTGACTGCCGATCCGCTGCGCAATTTCTTGCCGCGTCTCCAGGTCAGCAGTGTGCCGATGCTCATCACCAACTGCTGGGACGATGCCAAGCACCAGCTCGCGTCGACGGTCGACGCACTGCCGCTGCTGCCGCCGACGCTGCCGGTGCACACCTACTGGACGACGAACGGCCACGGCACGGCGCCGAACGACGGCGAGCAGCTCGCCAACGACGAGGCGATCCGGCGCTGGTTCGACCACTTTCTGAAGGGGCGCGCCAACGGTGTGCCGTTCGAGCCCAAGCACGAATCGGGTGTGGCACCGGCTGGACGCGCCGCCCACCTCGATTCGGGCGCGCTGTGGGGCCACGCGCTGGCGCCGAGTTGGCCGCCCGCGGGAACCACCACGACGAGTCTGTTCCTGCGCAGCGCGGGTGGGCAGAGTCTGGCCGCGGCGGCGCCGACGGCGGTCGAGCCTGCCGCCGTGGTCGCCAACGTGGCACTGGCGCCGGGCTACGGCATCGCGGCGTTCTGTGCCGACCAGCGCAGTCCCAGCGCGCTGGTGGCGGCGTGGGCCCTCGACAACGAAGTGTTCACCGGTGCTGTGCTGGCGCAGGAATTGCAGATCCTCGGCCGGCCCCGCTTTTCGGCGACCGTCGACGCCACCGCGGGCGACTTCCTCGTCACTGCGGCGCTCTACGCGGTCGGTCCCGGGGGCACCGAGAAGTTGATCACGGCGGGCACCCACGGGGTGCGGGGTGGCGCCGCCGGGGTGCATGCGCTGGGCATCGAACTCGACGACACTGCGTTCGTGCTGCCCGCGGGTTCCCGTCTGCGCCTCAAGCTGCGCAATCTGCCCATCCACGACGCCGCCGGGAACACGTTCGTGCGGTTCCTGCCGTGTTTCGTCGCCGGTGCGACCGCGGTGCGCATCGCCCCGGCCACGCCGGCGCGGCTCGACCTGCCGACTCGGGCCCGCAGCCAGGCGTTCGTGCTGCCGCGGCTGGTGACGGTGCCGGTCGCGTCGGGGCCGCTGCACACGCTGCAGGTGGCGGCGGGGGCGTCGCGGGCGGGCCAGTTCTACCTGCTGCTGCTCGGAGCGTCGGGGTTCGGCCCGGGGGCGGTGTTCGCGCCCGAAGTGCTGCCGATCCAGCTCGATCCGTGGAGCTACGCGGTCGCGGCCGCGCCGACTGGGCCGTGGTTCCCGGGTTTCGCCGGAACGCTCGATGCCGCGGGCCGCGCCACGGCCACCGTGGACCTGCGCACGCTCGTGCTGCCCCCGCAACTGCTCGGCATGCGTTGGACCACGGCCGTGCTCGGCCTCGACGGCGGCGGCTACTGGGGCGGCGGGCCGGCGGAGTTCGAGATCGTGCCCTGAGCGCGCCCGGGCGTGTCCGGTGCGCTGGTGCCGCGCCCGCGGCAACGGTACTCTTGCACGGCGGGGCTGGACCCGTTTCGGCGCGGTTGCAGCCGCTGCACTTCGCGCCACTGGCGCACCTGCCACCCGACCCCGAACCAGAAACCACACCCATGCCACTGCCAGCTCCGCACCCAGCCCTTGCCGCCCTGCTCATGGCCGCCACCGCCACTGGCCAGGATCTGCTGCACTACAAGTTCGACGAAGTGTACGGCAGCAAAGTCGTCAACTACGCCGCCGGCTCGCTCGCCCCGAGCCAGGGCACCATCGTCAGCTCCTTGCCTGGTGCGCCGGCTGCCTCGTGGGCGCCAGGGCGCTTTGGCGCAGGGGCACTCGCTGGCTCGATCGCGAGCCCCAACACGCCGAACCGCCTCGACACCGGCTGGGTGCCGGGCACCTTCTCCGGGTCGCTCTCCTACGCGCTGTGGTTGAAGGTCGCCTACAACCAACCGGCCCCGAGCCTCTGCTACGTCTTCGGCTCACCGACCAGCGGTCAGTTCCGCGTGTTCACTGGCGGCTCCGGGATCTGGTTCACGTCGGGGGCTGGGTTCGCCAGCCAATCGACCCTCGCCAACATCTACAACCTGGCGAACGGCAACTGGGTGCACCTCGCGTTCGTCGCCGACGCCGCCAGCCTGACCGCCACCTATTTCGTGAACGGTGTGGCGGAGCCATCGCGCACGATCACCGTGGCACCGACCTGGACCTCGCCGGTGCCGTTCACCGTGGGCCAGCAGCTCGTTGGTTCCGCCGGCAGCATTTTCGACATCGACGAGTTCCTGCTGGCGAACCGCGCCATGACGGCCGTCGAGATCGCGGCGCTGGCGCAAGAACCGCGGGCCGGCAATGCCGGCTATGGCAGTGGCTGCGGGCCGCTGAGCCTCGGCAGTGTCGGTGGCGTGCCGGCGCTGGGCAACTTCGGTTATGGGCTGGAGCTCTCGAGTCCGCAGGCCGGCATCGCCTTGCTCGGCATCGGTGGCAACCGCGCCACGTATGCCGGGCAGCCACTGCCCTTCGATCTCGGCAGCCTGCTCGGTTATGGCGCCTGCACGATCGACAGCTCGTTCGATCTGACCACGCTGTTCGCCGTGCTCGGCCCGCAGCCAGCGGTGTTCGGCATGCCGATTCCGCCTCTGCCGGCGTTCTTGGGGGTGACCTTCTACGCGCAGGCGCCAGGTTTGCTGGGTGGCAGCAGCTACGCCACCAGCAACGCGTTCGCAATCGCGATCGGCGGCTGAGCGACGCGCCGGGGCGCAGGGTGAGTCTTCACCGAGGTCTCTCGTTGGCTCGGTGCGCCGAGCCGAGCAGGGCCTGGGCGGCGCGCAGCCGCGGGTCACCGTGCCAGCGCACGGCGGCTCGCTGCACCAGTGCCAGGGCTGCGGGCAGCCGCCCGCGCGCGGCGAGCACGCGGGCGCGCGCCAGCACCTGACCGCTGCGCGGGCAGCGCTGGATGCTGCGCGCCGCGCGGATCGCCTGCAGCGCGGCGCGGCACTGGCCCGCTGCGAGATGGGCTTCGGCGAGCCACAACCAGCCAGCAGGCGCGTCGGGCAGCAGCGCCACGGCCGTCTGCAGCGCTTGCCGGGCGTCGAACGGCTGCCCGGCGCGGTGCTGCCGGCGCCAGCGCTGCAGCAACGTGCGCACCCGGACCATCGGCCCGCCGCGCGGCACGCGCCGCAGCAGGCGGTGCAGCCGGGTGAGCCGTCGGGCCACGTCCGGGGCGCGCCAGTGGGTGCCGAGCAGGGGCAGGGCGACCGAACTGCGCAGCAGATCGGCGCCGAGGCCGGCGAACGCCTCGCCGGCGCGCCGCTGCCAGAACGCCGCCGCCGCCGCGTCGTGGCCGAGGTCGGCGGCGAGCGCGCGCAGGTGCTGCCGCAGGTCGCGTTCGCGCTGGCCGGTGCGTTCGCGGGTGGCCGCCAGATTCACCCGGCCGTTGCCACAGAACACCAGCGGCAGGCGCGCCAGAGGATCGTGGCTCGTGCCCGGGGCCTCGGGCGGACCAGCCAGGTCTTCGGGCTCGGCCTGCGGCCGGCGGTTGGCCCAGGTCAGGCGGTGGTGGTAGACCCAATGCTCGACACGCCGCAGCCAACGGCCGACGCGTGCGCGCGCCGGCAGCGCGAGCAGCAGGGGGGCGCGTTCGAGGCAGTCGACCACCAGTTCCTGGTGCAGTTCTTGGCGCAGGTCGGTCAATTCGGCGGCGGGCAGGCGGCGCCAGCGCGCGATGCGCAGCACGGCGAGCGGCAGGTGCTGTTCGGCGAACTGGCTCAGGTGGGCCAACGCGAAGCGCACGGCAGCGCGGTCCTGGTCGGTGGGCAGGTGGGGGTCGAGCATGGGGGTGGTGGGGGCGGGCACCCGCCCGCCTACTTCCTTGTGCACCACGGGGGGACACTCGGTGTGGCGCCCGTGGCATGCCTCTCGGTATGCTCTTCCCCCTTTTGCGCAGCACACCATGCCAACCACCTGTGTCGTAGGCATCCTCTGGGGTGACGAAGGCAAGGGCAAGGTCATCGACTACCTCGCCGCCGACACCGATTTCGTCGTGCGCTTCGGCGGCGGCCACAACGCCGGGCACACCCTGGTCCTGCCCAGCGGCAAGCTGGTGCTGCACCTGGTGCCTTCGGGCATCGTGCACGCCCACACCGTGAACGTGATCGGCAACGGCGTGGTGGTCGACCCGATCCACCTGGTCGGCGAGATCGACAAGTTGCGCCAGCGCGGCTTGCGGGTCGAACTCGGCCAGAACCTGCTGCTGAGCGAGCGCGCCCACGTGATCCTGGAGGCGCACCGCCAGCAGGACCACTGGCACGAACAGTTGCGTGGCAGCGGCAAGATCGGCACCACCGGCCGCGGCATCGGCCCGGCCTACGCCGACCGCTGCAGCCGCATCGGCTTGCGGCTCGGCGACCTGCTGCGCCCCGAACGGCTGCGCAGCGGGCTCGCGGCGATGGTGCAGCAGAAGAACGCCTGGTTCGGCCCTTCGGGGCTGCCGCCGCTCGACCTGGAGGTCATGTACCGGGACCTGCTGGCCGCCGGCGAGAAGTTGCGTCCCGGCATCGTCGACGCCGGGGCCGTGCTGCGCAGGGCCCACGCCGCTGGGCAGCGCATCCTGATCGAAGGGGCACAGGGTTGCCTGCTCGACGTGGAGCAGGGCACCTACCCGTTCGTCACCAGTTCGCACGCCAGCACCGGCGGTGCGTTCTCGGGCACTGGCCTGCCGCCGCATGCGATGCGCACCGTCGGCATCGCCAAGGCCTATGCCACGCGGGTCGGCGAAGGCCCGTTCCCGACCGAGCTGAAGGACGAACTCGGCAACCGCCTGCGCATCGCCGGCAACGAGTTCGGTTCGACCACCGGGCGGCCGCGCCGCTGCGGCTGGTTCGACAGCGTCGCGGTGCGCTACTCGGGCGCCGTTTCGGGTGTCACCGAGTTGGTGCTGACCAACCTCGACGTGCTGCGCGGTTTCCCGCTGCGCATCGCGGTGGCCTACCGCCTGCCGGACGGGCGCACCACGACCGAACTGCCCGCGTTCGACCTGGACCAGTGCGTGCCCGAGTACGTCGATTTGCCGGGGTTCACCGAGGACCTGCAGCAAGTGCGGCAGTTCGCGGCGTTGCCGCAGAACGCGCAGCGCTACGTGCAGGCGATCGAACAGCACACCGGCCTGCCGGTGCGCACCGTGTCGGTCGGTCCGGGCCGCGACCAGGTGATCGTGCGGTGAAAGAACGCGCCGTGAGCCGGTCGGCCGCGGGGGACCTGGTGGTGCCGCGCTCGGTCGCCGTGATCATGGACGGCAACGGGCGCTGGGCCAAGAGCGCTGGTCTCGAGCGCATCCGCGGCCACGAACGGGGCATCGACGCGGTGCGCACCACGGTCACCGAATGCGCGCGGCTCGGCGTGGAAGCGCTGGTGCTCTACGCGTTCTCGGAGGAGAACTGGCAGCGGCCGCAGCGTGAGATCGACCTGTTGTTCGGTTTGCTGAAGCGGTTTCTGGTCGAGGAACGCGACACGCTGATGCAGAACCGGGTGCGGCTCCTGCACGTCGGTCGTCGCCAGCGGCTCGCGCCAGACGTGCTTGAGCGGCTCGATGCTGCGGTGGCCCTCACCGCGAACAACGCCGGCATGCGGCTCGGCTTGGCGATTGCGTATGGCGGCCGTCAGGAACTGGTCGACGGCGTGCAGCGCATCGCCGCGGCGGTGCGCGCCGGCCGCCTCGAACCTGCCGCGATCGACGAGGCGACCGTGCGCGCGCACCTCTACCACCCCGAACTGCCGGATCCGGACCTGTTGATCCGCACCGCCGGGGAGCAGCGCATCAGCAACTTCCTGCTCTGGCAGACCAGCTACGCCGAGTTCCATGCCTGCGCGAAGTGCTGGCCGGAGTTCGGTGCGGCCGAGTTGCACGAGGCGTTCCGCGACTATGGCCGCCGTACCCGCAAGTTCGGCAAGGTGCCGTGATGGCCAGCGACCTCGGGGTGCGGGCGGTGCTGGCGCCGACCATGCTGCTGCTGATCGGCCTCGTCTATTGGGCGGATCTGCACGGCGTCTCCGGGTTGCCGCGCGGCGCCCTGGCGGGCGCGGTGCTGTGGCTGCTCGGCACCGTCGGGGCTTGGGAATTCGCCCAGTTGCTGCGCGGCGGCGGCTTCGCGGTGGCCAAGCGCACGCTGGTGGTGGCCACGGGGGCGCTGTTGGCGACGGCGTTCCCGCTCGGTTGGCACCAGATCGACCACGAGTTCTATCCGCTGGTGGTCGGCACCATGGTGCTGCTGTTTCCGTTGGCGGTGCGTTCGCTGCGCAAGGAGGACATGCGGTCCGGGCTCGAACTCCAGGGCGGTACCCTGCTCGGCTTCCTGTTCGTCGCCTGGCCGATGTACCTGGCGATCGGCATGGGGCTGCGGCATCTGCCGTCGCTGTTGTTCGTGGTCTTGGTGTGCAAGGGCGGCGACATCGGTGGCTATTGCCTCGGGCGCCTGTTGGGCCAGCGCAAGTTGATCCCGCACGTGAGCCCGGGCAAGACCGTCGAGGGCGCGTTCGGCAGCCTCGCCGCGTCGGTGGCGCTGGCGTTCGCCCTGCGGCCTTGGCTGCTGCTGCCCGAAGTGCCACTGCCGGTCTGGGCGGTGTTGCCGGTTGGTCTGCTGCTCAACTTCACCACCCAGACCGGCGACCTGATCGAGTCCCTGCTGAAGCGTCGCTGCGGCGCGAAAGACAGTTCGCGCCTGCTGCCGGCGCATGGTGGCGTGCTGGACCTGATCGACAGCCTGCTGTTCTCGTTCTGTGCCTGGTTCCTGGTGCTGGTCTGGCTGACCTGAGCTCGTGTCGGGCGGCGCTCCGGCTTCCGGCCCCCCAAACGGGTCGGGTCGGCGCTAAGCTACGGGCCGATGACTGACGCCGACGTGCACATCCCGGTCCAATCGGTCGAGGAAGCCCGAACGCTCCTCGGCCCGCTCGACAGCAACGCGCGGTTGATCCGCGAGCTGCACGGCGTCAGCGTGCTGGCGCGGGACGGCGGGCTGCGCCTCCTGGGCGACGCCGGCCACGTCGGTGTGGTACAGCAGGTGCTGGAGGCGAGTCTGCAGACCATCCGCACCGGGCGCCGCCTCTCCACCCAGGAGATCGCGGAGCGGCTGCGGCACACCATGGGGGCCGAAGTACCGTTCCTCGGCGACGGTGCGACGCCGCCCGAACGGCAGTTGCGGGTGGCCACCCCGACGGCGGTGCGGGCGCGCACCGCGGGGCAGCAGCGCTACCTCGAATGCATGGAGACCCACGACGTGGTGTTCGCCGTGGGGCCGGCGGGCACCGGCAAGACCTACCTCGCCGTGGCCAAGGCCATCGACGCGATGAAACGGGGCCTCGTGCGGCGCATCGTGCTGGTGCGTCCGGCGGTCGAAGCGGGCGAGAAGCTGGGGTTCCTGCCCGGCGACTTCCAGCAGAAGATCGACCCCTACCTGCGGCCGATGTACGACGCACTGCAGGACCTGCTCGACGCCCGCACGCGGGCCCGTTGGCTCGACAGCGACGTGGTCGAAGTGTGTCCGCTGGCCTACATGCGCGGGCGCACGCTGAACCGCGCCTTCGTGATTCTCGACGAAGCGCAGAACACCACCGTGCCGCAGATGCTGATGTTCCTGACCCGCCTCGGCGAGGGCTCGCACATGGTGGTCACCGGCGACCCGTCGCAGGTCGACTTGCCGGGGAACGTGACCTCGGGCTTGGCCGACGCGGTGCGCAAGCTGGACGGCGTGGACGGGATCGGGATGGTGCGGCTCCTGGCCGAGGACGTGGTGCGGCATCCGGTGGTGAGCCGGATCGTGGTCGCCTACGACCATGCCGCCGGTGGCCATGCACACGCCCCAGGCGGCAAGCCCCAGGCCGCCGACGGCAAGCCGCGCGCATGACTTTGCGCGCGCGACGCACTCCGGTGCAGATCGTCGACCGCGGGCGTCCGCGCAGCGACGCGGCGTTCCTGCGGCGGGTGGCGCGCGCGGCGCTGCGCCACGGCGGGCGTCCGGAACTGCCGGTGTCGCTGCTGTTGACCGACGATGCCGAGATCGCGCGGCTGCACGCGGAGTTTCTCGGGGATGCCACGCCGACCGACGTGATTTCGTTCGACCTCGGCGACAGCGCCGAACTGGTCGTCAGCGTCGAAACGGCGCGCCGCGTGGCGCGCGAACGCGGCCACCGCGCGCGCGACGAAGTGGCGCTCTACGTCGTGCACGGTTTGCTGCACGTGTGTGGCCACGACGACCACGGCGTGCGCGCGCGCAAGCGCATGCGCAGCGCCGAGCAGGCCGTGCTCGCGGCGTTGGGTCTCGCGGTTGCTCCGGTCGATGCGTGATGCGCGCGACTCTGCGCGTGCCGCGGGCGGCGTGGTGTGTGCAGTGCGCGGCATGCGTGATGGAATCGACCGTGCTCCATCCTCGTCTCTGTCGTTGCGCCGCGACGCATCGCTGTGGTAGCGTTCGCCATGCGGTGGTGTGCCGACCGATCTCGCGGCTGGCACACCGATGCTGGTCACCGGTCATGAGTGCCTGCACATGGTGAGCGACAACCCGAACGCGGCCACGCGGCGTGCGCGCGGCGCTGAGCAAGACGTCGTGCCTGCTCCGGTGGTTTCGATCGAAGCGATCGACTTCTCTGCGGTGACCACCGACGAGCTGTTGGCTCGGTACCGCGCGCAACCCGACTCTGCTGTGCGCAACGTCTTGGTCGAGCGCCATCGCGACTTGGTCGAAGCGATGGCCCGGCAGCTCGCCGTGCGCTTGCCGTCGAGTGTCGATCCGCAGGACTTGGTGCACGCCGGCATCTGGGGGCTGATGCACTCGATCGATGTCTACGATCCCGCGCGCTGCGATGCGTTCACCGCGTTCCTGCGCATCCGTGTGCGAGGGGCGATGCTCGACGAGCTGCGGCACATGGACCACCTGCCGCGTCTGTTCCGCCGTCGCCAGCGCGAGCGCGAAGCGGCGCTGTTGCGGCTGCGTGCCGCGCTGGACCGCGAGCCCAGCGACGCCGAGCTCGCGGCCGAACTCGGGATCGACGAAGCCGAGTTGTGGCGTCGCTACGGCAGTTTGGCCGTGCGTCTGCTGCCCGCCGGAGATGCCGAAGTGGGGCCGGCGATCGAGGCGGTTGCCGACGAAGCCTGCGAGTCGCCAATCGAAGCGCTGACGCGCCAGGAACTGCTCGCCTTGATCCGACGTTCCCTGCCGCCTCTCGAGTGGAAAGTGTTGCAGCTTCACTACTTGGAGGGGATGACCGGCAAGCAGGTGGCGCGTCGTATGCGCCTCTCGGCGTCCCGGATCTGCCAGATCCACGGCGCGGTCTTGGACCGGCTGAAGACCCAGCTCGCGGCCGCGGCGGCCGTCTGAGGGGGGTGCATGCCCGCGGGTTCGCCGGCTGACCTGCCCGCCGGGACCGGCGCTGGCATGCCAAGCGTCGGCGCGTGCCCGGGCAGCGGCACGCCGCACTTCGCCTACCGGAGCGGGGTGCTGCACTGCGAGGCCGTGCCGCTGCCGGAGCTCGCCGCTCGGCACGGGACACCGCTCCACGTCTACAGCCGCCGCACGTTGGTCGAGCGCGTGGGGGCGCTGCGCGCTGCCTTCGGTGCGGATGCCCTGCTCTGCTACGCCGTCAAGGCCAACGGCAACCTCGGCTTGCTACGGCTCCTGCACCAGCTCGGCACCGGCTTCGACGTGGTCAGCGGCGGCGAACTCGCGCGCATCGTCACTGCCGGCCTGCCGACCCGTGACGTGGTGTTCGCCGGCGTCGCCAAGCAGGCTGCCGAGATCGACGCCGCGGTGGCTGCCGGCATCCGGTTCTTCAACGTCGAATCGCCCCACGAACTGCCGTTGCTCGCCGCCGCCGGCGCGCGCGCCGGGCGCCGAGTCCCGGTGGCGCTGCGCCTCAACCCCGATGTCGCGGCCGGCGGGCACGCCTACATCACCACCGCCACCGCGGCGAACAAGTTCGGCATCGGCCTCGACGCCGCCGGCGAGTTCGTGCAGCACCTCGCGCGTGAGCCCTGGCTCGAACTGGTCGGCTACCACGTGCACCTCGGCAGCCAGTTGCGCAGTGCCGAGCCGTACCAACAGGCTTTGGCCAAGGTGCTCGCATTCTGCGCGGCTGCTCCGGAGCGGCGGCGCGGCATTCGCTACTACGATCTCGGCGGTGGCTTCGGCATCGGTTACGGCCAGGGAGCGCCGCTCGATCCCGCCGCGGTTGCAGCTGCGGTGCTGCCGAGGCTCGCGGAGCTGGGCTGGCAGGCCGTGGTCGAGCCCGGACGCCATCTGGTCGGCGACGCCGGGGTCTTGCTCACCACGGTGCTCGGCCACAAGGACAGCGCGGGAACCCGCTTCCTGCTGGTCGACGCGGCGATGAACGATCTGTTGCGCCCGGCGCTCTACCAGGCCGAACACGTGATCGCGCCGGTGGTACCGCGCGCGGGCGCGCCGAGTGTGGTCGACGTGGTGGGGCCGGTGTGCGAGAGCGGGGACTTTCTGGCGCGTGGGCGCGCGTTGCCGCCCTGCGCGGTGGGAGATCGGCTGGCGGTGCTGGCCACCGGGGCCTACGGCGCGAGCATGGGGTCGAACTACAATTCGCGGTGCCGACCGGCCGAGGTGTTGGTCGACGGGG
>JAEUHP010000047.1 GCA_016795295.1 Planctomycetota bacterium
CGCGTTCGTGCAGCATCAGCAGTTCGGGCCAGCGGTGCCCCAGCGCCAGCCACAGCACCAGCAGCAGCACCAGCAACTTCAGCGCCGCGAAGGCCGTGCGCGCCAACGATTGCGGATTGAGCACGCGCCGGAAGTTGGTGAACGGATTGACCCGCTCCAGCTTCCAACCGACCGCCTCGCCGGCCCAGTGCACGCCGATCTGGCCGTAGCCGAACAGCAGGGTCGCGCCGACCAGCAGCACGAACAGCAGCCCCAGCGGCAGTGCCACGGTGGTCGCCGCATGGGCCAGGCTCTGGCAGGCGGCGCCGATCGAATCGACGCGTCGACCCGGGTCGACCTGCAGGTTGCTGCGCAACAGCGCGCCGAGCGTCTCGATCAGCCAACCGCCGCACCAGCGCAACGCGATCGCGGCGATCACCAGCACACCGCCCTGCACCAGTTCCTTCGACAGGGGCGTGTCGCCGCGCTTCTGCACCTCGGCGAGGCGCGTGGGCGTCGGGTCTTCGGTCTTGCCGTCGTCGTCGCGGAGCAGGCCCATGGTTCACCTCTCGAACATGCCGCGGGCGCCGGCGAGCAGTTCGCCGAACACCTGCACCAGGAACGGCGCGCCGGCCACCAGGAACCAGGTCAGCGCCGACAGGCCGAGCAGCACCTTCAGCGCGAAACCGAACTCCATCAGATTGATCGCCGGCACGGCGCGGCTGAGCAGCACCATGCCCGCCGACAGCAGCAGCATCACGCCGAGGATCGGGAACGCATACTGCACCGCCACCACGAGGCTGCCGCCGATCAGCGCCTTGAGACCCGCCCAGATCGGCTCGAAGGCGAAGGGTTCGCCGACCCGGCACACCGTGAACGTGCTCTGCAGGATGCGCAGCACTTCGTGGTGCAGGTCGAACTGCAGCAGCAGCAGGGTGCCCACCACCTGCAGCAACTGCGCCACCACCGACGTGTCGATGCCGCTCTCCGGATCGATGGCGCGGGCCATCGAGAAGCCCAGCTCGGAGCTGATGATCTCGCCGGCCGAAGCCAGGATCGCCGTGGTGGTGGCGACGGCGAAACCGAGCGCCAACCCGACCACCACTTCGCGCACCGCCAGGACGCCGAGGCCCAGCGCGTGCGGCGGCACCGTCACTGTCTGGTCGCCGACCCACCAGAACACCCCGCCCAGGGCCACGGTCAGCACCAGCCGCAGCGACGCCGAGTCGACGTGTTTGCCGAACGTCGGCGCCACGGCGAAGAACGCCCCGACCCGCACCAGGTGCAGGAGCAGCGACGTCACCAGGGCTTCGATGCCGAGCAGGTCCATGGTTCGCTGGGTGCGGGGGGGCTCAGGCGCCGTGGCCGATCACGGCCAGGCTGCGGAACAGTCCGAGGGTGAATTCGCGCAGCGTGCCGAGGATCCAGGGCATCAGCAGCACGATCGTGGTCAGCACCGCGAGCAGTTTCGGCACGATGGTCAGGGTCTGCTCCTGCAGCGAGGTCACGGTCTGGAAGAAGCTGACCACCAGGCCGACCGTCATGCCGACCAGCAAGGCGGGCGTCACGATCATCAGCGCGGTCAGCAGGGTCGACTTGGCCAGATCCAACAGCAGTTCGGTGGTCATGGTTGCCTCCTCACACCGTGAAGCTCTCGGCGAGCGACGTCACCACCAGGTCCCAGCCACCGACCAGCACGAACAGCAGCAGCTTCAACGGGGTCGACACGACCACCGGTGGCAGGCTGAACATGCCCATCGACACCAGGATCGCGCTCACCACCAGGTCGATGACCACGAACGGCAGGAACAGCACGAAGCCCATCTGGAACGCGGTCTTGATCTCCGACAGCACGAAGGCCGGCACGGTGACGTGGAATGGCGTGGCCAGTGCGGTCGCGGGCCGTTCGGTGTGGCTCAGCTCCAGGATCAGCGCCACGTCCTCTTCGCGAGTCTGGGCCAGCATGAACTGGTTCATGCGCGTGGTGGCGATGTCGGCCGCCTGCCGCCAGTCGATGCGTTGCTCGCTGTAGGGCAGGTAGGCGCGTTCGTAGATGTCGGCGACCACCGGGCGCATCACGAACACCGACAAGAACAGGGCGAAGCCGGTGGTGATCATCGCCGGCGGCAGATCCTGCATCGACATGGCGCGCTTCAGGAACGACAGCACCACCACGATGCGCGTGTAACAGGTCATGGTCATGACGAGTGCTGGCGCCATCGCCAGCAAGGTCATCAGCAGCATGATCTCGAGCGCCGAGCCGAGGTTCTGCGCGCCGTCACCGCCGCGCAGCGCCAGGGTCAGGCCGGGGCCGGCATTCGGCAACGAACCCGTGCCCGCCGCCGCCGCGGCCATGGCCGGGGACATCGGGGGGCCGATCGGGTCCTGGGCCTGCGCCGGGGTCTGGGCCAACACCAAGCCGAACGCCAAGAGCCATGCCAGAAGGGATTTCATGCGCGGCCGGCCTTCTGCAGCAGGGTGCGGAAGTCGCCGAGTCCGGGCGCGGTCGACCCGGTTGCTGCGGCGGCTGCGGGCGCCAGCGGGCTCTGCGGCGCTTTGGGCAGGCGCACGGCGGGGCGCTCGGGCCGGGGGATCACCAGGTTCTTCGGCACCGCCCCGTCGTCTTCCACCTCGGCGGCCACCAGTGCCTCCGGCTGCGCCTGGCTGCGACCCAGGACTTCGAGTTCGTCGGCGATGCGTTCCGGCAACTTGCCTTGGTCGAGCAGTACCACGCCCTTCTCGCTGGTGCCGACCAGCAGGATGCGGTCGTCGAACTCGAGCGCGTGCACCGCTTGCCGCGCCGACAGCCGCAGCGTCTGGCGCACGCTGACGACGGCGCTGCCCCCGCGCGCGGTGGGCGCTCCGTTGCGGAGCCGCCGCAGGGCGAACACGCCGCCGATGCCGACCATCAGCACCAGGGCCAAGGTGCTCAAGACCTGCGCGAAGTCCGGGCCGGTCGGCGGCAGGCTGACCCGTCCCTTGGGGTCGCGGGTGTTGTTCGCCGAAGTGGCTGCGGGATCCTGGCCGATCTCAGGCTTCTGGACCGTCGACACCTTCTGTCGTTCCGCCGCACCGCTGGTCATCGACAGCGGGCCGAGCACCAACAGCAGAGCAGCGACCGGGGGGATCAGGAGCCACTTGGGCATCGCTTGCAGGGAGAACTTCACGTCTCTCCCTCAGCACCAGAGATGCCAAGCTCGAAACCACTACCGGTAGTGGTGGTGGGGGCGCCGAGCCACTCCGGCGTGCTGCAAACCCCCGCGGGTTGGTGTCGTCATGGACAGCAGCGGGTCACGAACCGGCCGCGAACACCCCTGCCAGCGAGTCCGCGTCGAGGATGCGGTCGGTCCAGCGGTCGAGTTGCTGCTGGGTGGCAGACACCAACTGGTGCTCCAGCTCTGCCGGCAGCGGTCCGAACCGTCGGGTGAGAAGGCGGCGCAGGACTTCGACGCGCCCCTCGACGCGCCCTTCGACACGCCCCTCGACGAGTCCTTCGACGCGCCCTTTGGCCATACCTTCGTGCAGTCCCTCGTTGCGCCCTTGTTCGAGCAACTGTTCGCCTGCGGTTTTGAGTTGGCCGCGCGCTCTGGGCAGGTGGTGGTCGATGGCCATGCGGAGATCCTCTGGCGGAGTGGGGTTGACGAGCAGCATATACGACAAGAACTGGGTGAGGTGGTGGGTGCCGAACTGGGCGTCGTCGCGGTGGGGACGTCTTTGCGTGCTGATGGACGGTCGGGATTAAGAAGGCAGTGCCCGGCACTGGATGGCCAGGTAGACCAAAGGCGCGGGCGCTGGCATCGGGCTCTTGTTTCGGGCATCATGCACGGGTGAAAGACGACGCGCTTGTTCGTCGCACGGCGATCGAGCGGACGGTCAAGAGCAGGAAGATTTGCAGAACATGTCGGGCCCTAGACTGATCCTTGACGCTGTCCCGGCTGCCCCACAAGCAGCTCGAAGTCCGTCTGCAGGTTTGGAGTGAGCCACGTGAGTCCATCGGACGAGAGAGAATGGCAAACGCGCAAGAGGCGGATCGACCCCCGTCTCGACTCGACCGGTTGGCTGCAGGGCGAGGGGGCTCTGAGCATGCGCCCCAACCGAACTGAGGAGCATGTGACCCTTAGAGGTCCAGCCGATTACGTGCTCTGGCTTGACCGCGCCATTGTGGCCGTGGTTGAGGCCAAGAGCGTGACGATCGGGCCGCAGAACGTGCTTACCCAGGCCGAGCGATACGCGCGGGCCCTAGGCGACACGTCGTTCAACTTCGGCGGCCTGCGCGTGCCGTTCCTCTACTCTACCAGCGGCGAGGTGACGTGGTTCCACGACGTGCGGCACCCGCTGAACCGCTCGCGGAGGCTCGCGCAGTTCCACACGCCGAACGCGCTGGCCGAGATGCTGGGTCGCGACTTCGACGCCGAGTGCCAGCGCCTCGCCGCGATCCCGCACGACCACCCACGGCTGCGCCCCTACCAGAGGGAGGCAAACGCGGCCGTCGACAAGGCGATCGCCGAGCGCAAGCGCAACCTGCTGGTCGCCATGGCCACCGGCACGGGGAAGACGTTCACGGCCGTGAACCAGATCTACCGGCTCATGAAGTCGGGAGTCGCGCGTCGCGTCCTCTTCCTCGTCGATCGGCGCGCGCTCGCGGCTCAGACCGTGCGTGCCTTCTCGTCGTTCGAGGTCGAGCCGGGCAAGAAGTTCGATCAAGTCTACGAGGTCTACTCGTCGCGCTTTCAGGCCGAAGACTTCGGCGAAGAGGAACGGTTCGACCCGAAGGTGCTGCCGCAGGGCTACCTCACCGACCCGAAGCCGGGCCACGCCTTCGTCTACGTGTGCACAGTCCAGCGGATGGCGATCAACCTGCTCGGCCGGCAGGCGATCTTCGGCCTCGGTGACGAGCACATCGAGGACGACGCCGAGCGGCTGGACATCCCGATCCACGCCTTCGACGCGATCATCGCTGACGAATGCCATAGGGGATACACGGCGCAGGAGGTCAGCACTTGGCGCGCGACCCTGGAGCACTTCGACGCCATCAAGGTCGGCCTCACGGCAACGCCAGCTAGCCACACAACCGCCTACTTCACCCACAAGGTCTTCACCTACTCCTACGAGCAAGCGGTTCGCGAAGGCCACCTCGTCGACTACGACGTCGTGACGGTGAAGTCGGACGTGCGCATGAACGGCGTGTTCCTGCGCCAGGGCGAGAACGTCGAGGTCGTCGATCCGCAGACCGGCCTCACGCAGATGGACAAGCTGGAGGACGAACGCCAGTTCGACACCACGGACATCGAGTCGAAGGTCACGGCTCCCGAGTCGAACCGGATGATCCTGGCCGAACTGAAGAAGCACGCACTGGAACACGAACGGCGCACTGGCCGGTTCCCCAAGACGCTGATCTTCGCCGCCAACGACCTGGGCCACACGAGCCACGCCGACCAGCTCGTGGACCTCGGGCGTGAGGTGTTCGAGCGCGGTGAGGCGTTCGTCCAGAAGATCACCGGCCGCGTCGATCGTCCGCTGCAGAGGATCCGCGAGTTCCGCAACCGACCTACGCCGGCTGTTGTCGTGACGGTCGACCTGCTGACGACCGGCGTGGACATCCCCGACCTGGAGTTCATCGTGTTCCTGCGGCCGGTGAAGAGTCGAATCTTGTTCGAGCAGATGCTCGGGCGCGGCACGCGCAAGGGCGAGCACCACCCCGACAAGGATCACTTCACG
>JAEUHP010000073.1 GCA_016795295.1 Planctomycetota bacterium
CCGGTGCGCAGCAGCTTTGCGATCTGTGTCTCCTTGCCAGCACCGTACTGCCACGCTGTGTAGCGGTCCCCAGAGCCCGCTCCGTACACCACATCGTGCTCGCGGATCTTGCGCCCGATCTGGTCGTAGCGGAATTCCCGCGGCGCATCAGGAAGTCGTGTGGGTGGCTGAGACGCCCGCGGGGTAGAGATCGAGACCTCCCAGATGGAAGCAGATGGCGTTCCGGAAGCGATCGCGGCTGCGGAAACCGCAGGCGGAGAGCCGCACCACCGCCAACCATTCGCAGTCGCCAGCGTAGGTCACCACCTTGCCGCAACCCACCGAGATGTCCCCTCCTCCAGAAGCCCCTCGGGGGGAAAGGTTGTGCGGATCAGCGCCCAGCCCGCCGCGCCGCCCGCAGCGTCACGAAACACCCCACCGCACTGACCGCCGACATCAGCGACCCCAGCACCAGCGCCGTGGTCGAACCGAACAACAGCGGCCCCGCACTGGCGAACGTCGCTCCGAGCGCCACCCCGGCACAGCTCACATAGAACCCCAGCAGCGCCGGCGACCAGTGCGTGTGCTCCACCTGCAGCGGCGGCATCTTCAGGTAGCGCGCCGGACGCCCGGTGCGCGGATCGGGTTCGCCTTCAGGGCGGGTTTCGGCAGCAGACATGGCAGCGACCTCAGGGCAGGAAGCGCGACAACCGCGCCCCCAGGGAATTGGTCAGGAACATCGGCAATTTCGACCAAATCCGCCGCGGCAACGCCAGCCGTGGGTTGCTCGGATGGAACTCCGGCAGCTTGGCTCCAGGCCCGAGCAGCAGGTACTCGTAGTGCAGCGGCTCCGGGTTGAAGCCCATGTTGACCTTGAACTTCGCCGGCCCCGAATCGGCGCGGCTGCGCCCGAAGTCGAAGCGCGCGTAGCCCTGCTCGACCGCCCACTCCATGATCGCGCAGTAGATGAAGTTGTTGACCCCGGTGTGTTCGACGCCGGTGACGGAGCCCGAGTAATAGGCGTAGACCGTGTCCTTGAAGCAGAAACTCATCACCGCGGCGAGCGTGTGGCCCGCGGGATCGATGGCGCGATGGATCACCGCTGCCTTGCCGAACTCGTCTTGCAGGCCCTGGAACCAGCGCAACGGCAGCGCGGGCGAACCGAGCCGCCGCTTGTTCTCGGCGAACAATGCAAACAGCTCTTCGACCGAGCCGTCGGGCGTCACCGCGAGACCAAAGGCCTCACGGCGCGGGTTCTTGCCGCCGACCACGGCGGGCGCCTTGGGCAGCCGCGCGCAGCGCACCTCGGCCCGCGCCTTCTTCGGGATGCGCTCCATCACCAGGGCCGGATCCTCGGGCAGATCGCAGCGGAACGTCACGTACAGCGGCGAACTCGGCCGTTCGCCGGGGCGCGGCTCGAGGTGGCGCAATTCGACGTAGCCGACGCCGAGCTTGCGGCCGAGGGCGGCGGCGTGGTCGAGCAGTGCGGCCTGTGCGGCATCGCTGTCGGCGAGCACGCCGCCGTAGACGCCATAGGGCACACTGACCAGGTTACGACCGAGGAACGGGCTCTTGGTCAAGAACAGCGGCAGCACGCCGAGCCAGCGCCGGCCCTGTTCGACCACCAGGTGGTGCGGCTGGTGGTGGAACACCTCGCGCACCACCCGCGACCAGCCGGTCAGGTGGTAGAAGGTGCCGAGCGAATGGCGGCTGACGAAAGCGTCCCAACGGGAGTCCTCGCCGGGCAGCAGTTCGCGGACGCGCAGGGGCGCTTCGAGGTCCGGCTCGCGCGGGACCGCGGGCACCACGGCTGGGGGAGCATCGACGGCCGGTGCATGCGGCGCCCCGGTGCCGGGTGCCGGTAGCCGCGGTGGCTCTGGAAGTGGCGCAACCGCCGCAGGGGACGCAGCCGCCGGCAGTGGCGTAGCCTCCGGATGGGCAGCAGTGCCGCCGACCAGCAGCTCCTCGATCTTGTAGTCGCGCAGGTTCGGCGCCTGCGTGAAGATGATGATCTCGCCGACCAGGCCGAAGCCGATCAGCTGCACACCGAACGCCGCCAGGATCGCGCCGATCACGAATGCCGGCTTGTCGGCCAGCGAGTAGTTCGGTTCGGTGAGCCGCAGCCACAGGTAGGAGGCGGCGATCGGTGCGCCGAGGGCGATCGCGGCGAAGCCGAGGTAGCCGAAGAAGCGCAGCGGGCGTTGGGTGAATCGCGTCAGGAACGCGATCGCCAGGATGTCGAGCAGGCGGCGCAGGTAGACGCCCAGGCCGTAGAAACCGGCGCGGCCGCGTTCTTCGCGGTGCTGGACCTGCACTTCGACGACCTTGAAGCCCTGGCGCCGGGCCATCACCGGCAGGAAGCGGTACAGCTCGCCGTAGACCGCCACCTCTTCGAGCACGTGGCGGCGGAAGCCGCGGGTGCCCGAGTTGAGGTCGTGGAACGGCATGTTCATCACCAGGCGCAACAGCCAGTTGAACAGCCGCGACTGCAGTTGGTTGAGCCACGGGTCGATGCGCGAGTGGCGCCAGGTCGCAACGCAGTCGGCGCCGGCTTCGAGCGCCGCCACCACCTTGACCATCTCTTCCGGTTCGACCTGCAGGTAGGGCGGCGAATTGAGGATGTAGGCGCCTTCGGCCCGTGCCACGCCGGCCGACAACGCGATCGACTCGCCGAGGCCACCACCCTGCAACTGCACGATGTGCACTGGCCAGCGCGCTTCGAGCCGGCGCAGCGACTGCTCGACCCGGCCGTACGGACCGTCGAGCACGAACACGAACTCGCACGGATAGCCGGCATTGGCCAGCGCTTGGCCGAGCGGTTGGATCAACGGCTGCGGATCGACGTCGGGCGCGTCGATCGCCACCACCACCGACACCAAGGGCGCGCTCACCGGCTCGCCTCCTGGGCCGTCACCGAGATGCGCTGGCGGAAGAACTTCGACACCTTGATCTGCAGTTCGGCGAGGAAGCCGAGCAAGAACACGTTGACCCCGAACAGCAGCGCCACGCTGCCGGCGGCGACCGCGGCCATGTCGTAGTCGCCGAACAGCAGCCACTGCTGCTCGCGCGTCACCTTGACGAAGCCGAGCATGAACATCATCGGCGCCAGCACGAACAGCGGCAGCGACAGCAACAGGAACCAGCGGATCGGGTGCGCGGCGAACTGGATCAGCATCTTGATGCCGACCAGGTCGGCGAGCACACGGAAGATCCGGCCGAGGCCGTACTTCGACTTGCCAGCGCGCCGCGGATGGTGGCGCACCGGCACTTCCGTGATGCGTGCGCCGAGGCCGACGCCGAGCGCGGCGAGGAAACGATGCATGTCGGAGTAGAGGTGCAGGCTGCGCACCACCCACGAACGGTAGGCCTTCAGCGAGCAGCCAGTGTCGTGGATCCGGGCCCCGGTGACCCGCGCGATCAACAGGTTGGCGATCTTGCTGGGCAAGAGGCGCGTGGCCACCCGGTCCTGCCGGTGGCGCCGCCAACCACAGACCACGTCGAAACCTTCGTCGAGCTTCTGCACCAGCCGGCCGATGTCGGCCGGATCGTTCTGCAGGTCGCCGTCCATCGAAACGATGGTGCGGCCACGCGCGATCTGGAATCCCGCGGCCATCGCCGCGGTCTGGCCGTAGTTGCGGCGGAACAGGATCACGCGCAGGTGCGGATCCACGGCCCCGAGCGAACGCAGCACGTCGCGCGTGCCGTCGCGGCTGCCGTCGTCGACCAGGACGATCTCGTAGGGCAGCCCGAGGGCTGCGAGCGCGTAGGTGAGCGCTTCGTGCAACGGCGCCACGTTGTCGCGCTCGTTGTAGATCGGCACCACCACGCTGAGTTCGGGCGGAGGGTACTCGGCAGCGGTCGGCATCGACGGGCCAAGTGTGCGCTCTGCAGCGCCCGGGTGCGAGGGGCCAGGTGCCGGAATCATGAGCCGGTGGGTGTGCCGCCGAACGCCAGGAGCAGGCCGATGGTGGCGCCCACCAAGAGCAGCACGAGCAGCGCCGCCAACTGGCGTGCACGCCGTTGCTCCGTCCGCCGATGGCCAGGGCCCGGCAGCACGGGCGCACACGCCTCCGGCAGTTGCTGCAGGGCTGCTGGCAAGTCGCCCCGTTCGAGGTGGCGAAGTGCCGAGCGCACCTGGCCCGGCAAGCGCTCGGCGAGGTCGGGGCGCAGCAGGTCGGCCACCGTCAGGCCGTGCCATTCGCGGCACAATCGCACCGCCACCTCTGGATCCCCTCCGGGCACGCGGGGCGCCGGCGGCAGGGCCCGCCACGGCGAGGCCGGCGGCCGGCCCGTGCCATCGGCGGTTCGGCCGCCGGGGTCGCTGGGATCCTCGGGATCCGACATGAGGCCGCTTCTATCGACGCAATCGCGGCTGGGGCTGGAACACCGCGGCAGCCAAGAAATCGTATGGTGACACCGGATCCGGTCGCCGGTAGCCTGCCCCCGCCGCTCTGCGCGCGAACGCGCCCATCCCGCCCGCCAACCCTTCCCATGCCCGCCGCCCCCAGGATCGCCGTAGTCGGAGCAGGAACCGACCGGCTGGTCAGCGCCCTGCGCGCGCTGCCCCTGGCTCCGGACGTGGCGCCGTTCCGCAGCCTGTTCGCCGACAGCGAGCCGTTGACGCGCTTCCACCCCGAACTGTTGCTGCTGGAGCCGCCTGAGGACGTTCCCGCCGTGGCCGGGGCGGTGCGGCTGCTCCGGCACTTGCTGCCCGGTTTGGCGGTGCTGCTGGTGTGCGAACGCAGTGAAGAAATGGCGGTGGCGGTGGCGGCCCGGCAGCTGGGCGCCGCAACCCTGGTCGACTGGGAGCGCCCGGGCCGGCTGGTGGCTGGGCTGGAGCAAGCGCGTTCGGGTGGTCGCCGCCCCGGACTCGCCACGTTCGTCGACCTGGCCCACGGTATCGCCGACGCGATCAACAACCCGCTGCAACTGGTCGCTGGCCACCTGCAACTGCTGCGGGCCACCCTGGCCGATGGCCAGGACTCGGGCCCCGCGGCGGCCGCGCTCGCCGGGGTGCAACGCATCCAGGACACCGTCGACAGCCTGCGCTCCGTCGCCGAAGCCGCCGATGGCCCGGGCGAACGCTCGCGTGTCGACCTCCGCGGTCTGCTGCGCGAACAGCTGGCGGCGGCACACTGCGAACCCCTGGCCGGCCCAGCACTGCAGTCCGCGGGGCAGGATCCGACCCTGGGCGACCCCCACCAGTTGCGCGCCGCCACCGCGGCGCTGGTGCGTTTCGCCAAGGGACTGGCCGACGCGGGCTACGCGGTCACGGTCGACCGGGTCGAAGCTCCGCGTGCGGTCGGCTACGAACTCTCGGTCACTGGCGAGGGGCTGGACGGCTGGCTGCTGCCACGTGCCTTCGAGCCCTACTACCCGAACCGCCTGCTGCGCGGCGGCAACCACGGGCTGGACCTGTTTCTGCTGCAGGCGGTGACTCTGGGTCATGGCGGCCAAGCCCAGGCGCAGCGCCGCGACCACGGCACGGTGCACTTCTCCTTCGCCCTGCCGCGGGCCGGCGACGACTCCGTCTGACCGCGGACGGCTCGCCCCCTCTCACATGGGCGTCGGCGTCATCGCAGCGACGTTCGGATCCACCGGGCCCAGGATCTTCTTGATGACGGCGCTCTCGAGCAGCGTCCACAGCATCGAAGTGACCATGTAGACCATCAGCGCCGAGGCGTAGCCGTAGAGCGACACGCCGATCAGGATCGGCATGTAGCGCATGATCTGCTGCATCTGGCGCGCCTGCGGGTCGGTCGGCAGCGGCTGGCGCAGCATCATGAACAGGTAGAGAGCGATCCACACCAGCGGCAGCAGGTTGAAGTCGTGCGGCCAGAACGGCAGCTCGAACATCGCATCGCTGCGGCTCAGGTCTTGGATCCAGAACAGGAACGGCTGCTGGCGCAGTTCGTAGGCGGTGCGCAGGGCGCTGAACAGGCCCAGGTACACCGGCATGGTGAGGAAGATCGGCAAGCAACCACCGAGTGGCGGGATCAGCTTGTTCTCGCGCTGGAAGGCGACCATCGCCGCCTGGTAGGCCTTCGGATCGTCGGCATGGCGCTGCTTCAGTGCATCGAGCTTCGGCTTCAGCACCGCCATGCGCGCGCTGTAGGCGCGCATCGACTTCTGCATGCGGTAGTTCAGCGGCGCCAACAGGCCACGCACCAGGATCGTCAGCATCACGATGGCGAAGCCCCAGTTGCCGACCACGGCCTGGAACCAGCCGAGCAGCCGCAGCAGCAGTTTGGCCATGAACCGGCCGCCGGGCACATCGATGCAGCACGGCGGATTGAGGTCGACGTCGAGCATCGGCGCAAAGCGCTCGGGGTCGGCGAGCTGCTCGAACTCGCGGTAGGCCTTGGGTCCGAGATACAGGCCGAACGAGAGTTTGGTGGTCTGATCGCGCTGCGGCACGGTGAGGGCCAAGCCGTAGCGCATGCGCGCCACCGGATTGGTCTCGCCAAGGCCCGGATCGACGGGCGGCTGCAGCGTGTCGACCCACAATCCGGTCACGGCCTGCGCCGAGCCAGTGTCCTTGGGGTAGAGGAACGCACCGAAGAAGCGGTTGGTGGCCCCGGCGAACGAGAGCTTGGCGAACTCGACGTCGAGCGTTTGCACCGCGCCAGCAGCAGTGCCCACGTGCTTCTCCAAGCCATCGGTGGTCGCCGCGATCGCCAGCGAGGAGTTGCCGATCAGCGACGCCTCGGACTTGCTGACCAGCACCGGGCCGACCAGTTGGCACTCGATGCGGCCGCCGGGCTCGGCGCCGGTGTTGCGCAGTTCGATCTCGAGGCGAAAGCCCCGCTGCCCCGGTTCGTGCACCAGGGTCTTGCGCAGTTCGAGGCCCTGCCCGGACGAGAGGGTGAAGGCGATGCCGCCCTCGACGTCGGCCACCGACCACAGCGCCGTGCCGAGCTCCTCGGGAAACCGCGTCGCCGCCGGCGCACCGAGCAGGCGCAGCGCGTGTTCGTAACCACCGAACGCGAGCAGCAGGTGGCCACCGGCCGCACCGCCGGACTGGGCGGCCCGCGCGGCTTCGAGGGAGTGGTAGTGGTCGAGCAGGTGCAACCGCTCGATGCCGGCGCCGCGCAAGGCGAACCGCGCCCGGAAGCTGCCCGAGCTGCCCTCGGCGCCGAACTGGCGCACGAGCAACGACTCGGCAGCCGCTTGGCCCTGCTGGGCGGCAGGCGCGGCTGCGGGAGCCGCCGGGGCGGCATCCGTCCCGCCGGACGGGGTCTGCCCCTGAGCCAGGAGCGCCGCCCCGAGCCAGCACCACACGAACACCGACAACAACGCGGAACGGAACGGCATCGACATCACGAGATTGGGTTCGAACCGGGTGGCTCTTGCAGCAGCGGCAGGCCGCCTCATCGCCCCTGTCCCAGCCGGTCGGCCAGGTAGTCGGGCAGATCGGGAATCGCACGGATCTTGGCCTGGGTGGCGGCGACGTCGTAGGCGACGCGATGGAAACGCACCACGCCGCCGAGCGCCCCGAGCCCGCCTGCGCCCGGCTCATAGGTGACGAACGACGAGCGCGGATCCCCGTCGCGCGGCTGGCCGACCGAACCGATGTTGATCATCGCCGGCTCACTGACCTGCCACTGCATGCCGATCTCCGCCGGCATCAGGAACGTACCCGACTTGAGGTAGACGCCCGGCACATGGCTGTGGCCGACGAAGCACAGGCGCGCATCGCCCATCTTGGCGAAGCACTCGTCCATCTTCTGCCGGTCGGTGGCATCGCGCGGCATCAAGTACTCACGCACCGGGTCGCGCGGCGAACCGTGCACGTAGAGCACGGCCCCCTCGCGATGCTCCTTGGGCATGCGGTCCAGGTAGTTCCAGAACTGGGTGTTCTCCTCGCGCGGGCAGTCGCGCCGGCTCAGCTGGTTGCGCGTCCAGTCGATCGCGGCGCGGGCGCGCGGATTGAAGTCCGCCGCGTTGTACATGGCGCCGTGTTCGTGGTTGCCGAGCAGCGAGAACTCGGCCCGCTGCATCACGGTCTTGAGCGTCGCCCGGGGCTCGGGGCCATAGCCGATGATGTCGCCGAGGCAGACGATGCGCTTGCACTGCAAACGATCGATCTCGGCGAGGCACGCGGTGAGAGCCTCGACGTTGCTGTGGATGTCCGAGATGAAGGCCTGCATGCGTTTTCGACGGGGGGAAGCAAGGTACCGAGCCGGCCCGCGACGCGCAAAGGAACTGACGGTAACTTCGCCGCCCGCTGCGCATGCCCACCGCCCCGGCCCCCCTCTGGATCGTCACCGGCCCCACTGCCTCGGGCAAGAGCGCCCTGGCGCAGGCCCTGGCCCAGGCCCAGGGTCTGGAGATCCTGTCGATGGACTCGATGGCGGTCTACCGGGGCATGGATGTCGGCACCGCCAAGCCCAGCGCCGCCGAACGGGCTGCGGTGCCGCACCACCTGATCGACTTGGTGCCGCCTGCCGAGGAGTTCGACACGGCGCGCTGGTGCAGCGCCGCCGCGCAAGCTCTGGCCGCAGTGCAGGCGCGCGGCCGACGGGCGCTGTTCGTCGGCGGCACGCCGCTCTACCTGATGGCGTTCTTCAAGGGGCTGATGCAAGGCCCCGCCGCGGACCCCGCCCTGCGCGCCGCTCTGGAACGGCGCGAACAGGACCACCCCGGCAGCCTGCACGCCGAACTCGCGCAGCGCGACCCCGTGGCGGCGCAGCGCATCCACCCCAACGACCTGCGCCGGCTGGTGCGCGCCCTCGAAGTGCTCGAGCACACCGGCACACCGATCAGCGCCCAGCAGACGCACTTCGCTGCCGACACCTGGCAGCGCCCCTGCCGCATCGTCGCGGTGCACCGGGAGCGCGACGAACTGCACGCGCGGGTGAAGGTGCGCACCGAGTGGATGCTCGACCAAGGCTTGCTCGAAGAGACCGAGGCCATCGAACGCAGCGGCGGCTTCTCGCTGACTTCGGGCGCCGCGATCGGCTACCAGGAATGCCGCGACTTCCTGCGCGGTCGCTACAAGGACCGCACCGAGTTGCGCAACCGCATCCGGCGCAACACGCACCAGCTGATCCGGCGGCAAAGCACATGGCTGCGGCGGCTGCCCGGCGTGGCATGGCTGCCGGGCAGCGCCGACGCGGCCGCGCTGCACGCGGCATTCTCGGCCGAGCCACCGCCCAGCGCCCGCTGAGCCGCGAACTGCCGCACCACGCTGGCCCACGCCCCAACCACCTGCCAAGATCGATGCCGTGACCGCCCCCACCGATCCGCAGTCCCTGGCGGCCGCCGCCAAAGCGCTCGGCGCCGAGCTGCCGACCGCACGCGCCGAACTCCTGCTCGCCTACCTCGACAGCATGCTGATGCTCAACGAGCAGATCAACCTCACCGCGGTGCGGGACCGCGAAGCGGCGGTGGTCCTGCACGCGCTCGATGGGCTGGCGTTCGCCCGCACGGGGCTCACGCCGCGGCACTTGCTGGACCTCGGCACCGGGAACGGGTTCCCCGGAGTGGCGGTGGCCGCGCTGCACCCGGCCGCCACCGTGCTGCTGATGGACAAAACCGGCAAGAAGGTGCGGGCGATCGGCAGTTGCCTGCTCACCGCGCGGTGGCCAGGGATCGACACCGCGCAACTCGACGCGGCGCAGGCCCCGGCGCTGCGCCGGGAGCTGCGGCACCACTTCGATACGGTGGTGGCGCGCGCCGTCGGCAAACCCGAAGCGGTCGCCGCGCTGGCCGACCCGTTGCTGCGCCCAGGCGGGCACTTGGTGCTGTGGCTCGACGCCGACGCAGAAGTGCCGACCAGCTTGCCGGCATGCCGATTGGACCGGCGCGTTCCCTACGACCTGCCGGAACCGGCAGCTCGGCAGCGTTTGCTCGCCGTCTACAGAAAGCAAACCTGAGCAGCAGAGGCCCTGAGCAGCAGAAGCCCTGAGCAGCAGAAGCCCTGAGCAGCAGAAGCCCCGAGCAGCAGGAGCTTGGCGTGGCAAGGCAAGGGCGGGCCGGAGCGCCGGCCCATGGCGCGCGGGAACGCGCAGTCCCGGCGCGGCGCCACTCTTACGAGCCCAACCCTTACAGGCGCGTCGTGATCTCGTCGACGCCGGGCACCGCGGTGACCGTGTTCAGACCAAAGCGCCCGACGTGCTCCAGCTTGGTCGTGTCCGACGGGTAGTTCACGTAGGGGTCGCGCGCGTCGTAGTTCCAGAGGTGCCGATCGATGAAGTCCGAGATCGCCGAGAGGTCGCGGCCCCAGGCGTTGTTCCGGCCATCGCTGCGGCGGCGCACGCTCGCGAAGTAGGTGTC
>JAEUHP010000082.1 GCA_016795295.1 Planctomycetota bacterium
AGGTCGGGGTGCGGCGGCGCCAGCTCGGCGGCGTGGGCCCCGTCCTGCAGCGCGGCGAGCAACGGTCTTGCCGCCGCGCGGACCGCCGTGGCGATGGGATCGCTGGCGAGCTGCGCGTCGTTCTGCTTCCGCATCGCGACCAGCGCCTTGCCGTGCTCCTGCTCGAGTCGGCGCGCCTGCCGCATCGCTTCGTCGTAGGCTGCGAACGCCGATCCCGGTCGGGTCTCTCCCCACAGCGGCAGGTGGTGGTGCGGGCGGGCGGCCACGCGCTGCGTCACGTCCTGCCGGAGCACGGTGACAGCCCGCCAACTGCGTTCGGCCTGGACCTGCACGAGCCCTGCGGTGCCGAGGACGGCGGCAACAAGGCCCGCGGCGGCGTACGCGAGGCGGCGAGAGGAGCGAGGCCGGAGCATGCCCGACCATCGACGGGCCGAGTGGGGCGGTTGCGGGGGCGGCGCGAGTTCGTCCCGAAACCGGACCGCGCACCGTCCAGGCGGGCCGCTCCGCCCACAGCGGCGGAAGCGATCGGGTGCGGCACTTCCGCAGTCTAGCGCGCCGGCTTGGCGACGTGCTGGTCGACCAGGATCGGGTTGCCGTCGGGGTCCGTGATCTGGAAGAACGCGGGGCCGCTGGTCTTCTCGTCGGCCTCCAGCGTGAACGGAATGCCGCGCGCCTTCAGCACGCGCTGGATCTCGCGCACGTCCTGGAACTGTTTCAGTGTCTCCTGGTCGCTGCCCCAGCCCGGATTGAAGGTCAGCAGGTTCTTCGGGAACATGCCCTGGAACAGGCCTACCTTGGCCGAGCCGTTCTGCAGCACGATCCACTTCTTCTTGTCCCCGGCGACGTCGGTGAAGCCCAGCTTCTCGTAGAAGGCGCGGGCGACCTCGAGGTTCTTGACGGTGAGGCTGACGCTGAAGTTGCCGAGCTGCACGGGCTCGGCCTGCTTCGGTGCGGGATCCTGGGTCAGGCCGGTGGTGACGACGCCGGTCAGCAGGCCGGCGGCGAAGACGGAGACGATTGGGTTCATGGTTCGCGGTCCCGCGCGCGGCGGGTCCTGTCAGGTCTTGTGAGCGGTTACCATGCCATGCCGTCCTCCCCACGACTTGCCAGATCTTGCGAACTCGCTCGGCTGCCTCCGGTGAACCGCCCGCGGACTACGTGGCCCGCGTCAACCGCGCCATCGACTACGTGCTCGCCAACCGCCAAGGGGACGTGAGCCTCGCGGCGGTGGCCCAGGCGGCGCACTTCTCGCCGTTCCATTTCCACCGCGTGTTCCAGGCTTTGGTGGGAGAGACGCTCGGCCAGTTCGTGAAACGCCTGCAGCTCGAACGCGCCTTGGCGCTGCTGTCGCACGCGCCCGGCCGGTCGTTGACCGAGGTGGCGCTGGCGTGTGGCTTCGCTTCGTCGTCGGACTTCTCGCGCAGCTTCAAGCAACGCTTCGGCGTGCCGCCCAGCGCTTTCGACCTCGAGAACTTCCGCAAGGAGCGCCGCGCCGAGTTCGAACGCGCGCTGCAGGGGCCAGACGGCGGGCCGCGCTTTTGCGCTTTGCCGGTCGGTGCGAACCCGGACGGATTCTCCGTCACGCTGCGTGACCTGCCGCCGCGCACCGTCGCGTATGTTCGCGTGCTCGATCCGTACTGTGCCCCCGAACGGGTCACGGACGCCTACGAGCACTTGCGGCAGTGGGCCGAGCCGCGCGGCTACGCCGATCGGCAGTGGCTCGGCTACATGTGGGACGAGCCGGAACTCGTGGCCCTCGGCAAGTGCCGCTACGACGCGGCGGTCGAGGTCGACGAGGTGCGCCCCGCAGGCCGGATCGGGCGCTTCCAGTTCCCGGCCATGCGGGTTGCGGAGGTGCGGATCGCCGGCGACCTCGCTCTGGAGATGCGCGCGCTGGATTGGCTGTACGGGACCTGGTTGCCGCGGAGTGGCTACGAGCCGGACGATCAGCCGGCATTCGAAGCGTGGCTCGGCCGGCCGTTCGCGCACGGCGTCGAGCACTTCACGATCGCCTGCCAGTTGCCGGTGCGGCGCAGTCGGGGCTGAGCGGGTCGCTCGCCGCCTTGCGCCCGTCGGTGACGAGCCTGCTCGGCGCCAACGGCCTGCGGCTCGATGCGGGGGAGCGCGACGTTCCGGGGGGGGCAGACCAGGCTGTCTCTGGTTGTCAGGTCGGGAATCTCTGGCTCGCCCCTTGACACTCTCCTGAATTAGTGTATTAGTTCACTAATTCACAGGTGCCGCGGTCGGAATGGCCACCATGCTCATCACGCTCGAACGCAACTCCGGAGTGCCCGTCTTTCGCCAGATCTGCGACCAGGTCCGGTTCCAGGTCGCGGCAGGGGTGCTGCGCGCGGGCGCCGAGATTCCGTCGACCCGCGACCTTGGCGAGCGGCTCGGGATCAACCCGATGACCGTGAGCAAGGCCTACGCCCTGCTCGAGCAGGAGGGTGTGCTCGAGCGCCGCCCGGGGCTGTCGCTGGTCGTCCGCAGCGCGTCGCCCGAGGCGGGCAACGGCGCGGCACGTGGCGCCACCGCCGACCCGAAGCGCGACCTCAAACTCGACGAGCTCGCTCGGCTCCTGCGGCCCGCGGCGACTGCGGCGCGCCAGCTCGGTGTGCCGGCGAAGGACGCCATCGAGATCTTCCGCAAGACGCTCCGTGCCTCTGACGCATCCCACCCGAACGACGGAAACGACCGATGAACCATCCGCACCACGACCAGATCGTCCTCGCCGCCGAGCAGCTCTCGAAGTCTTTTGGTGACCGTGCGGCGCTCCTCGGGGTCACCTTCGCGGTGCCACGCGGCCGCGTGGTCGGCCTGATCGGTCGCAACGGCAGTGGCAAGACCACGCTCCTGCGCTGCCTGCAGGGCCTCGCGGCACCAAGCGCTGGCCGCGCCACGGCCTTCGGCGTCGACGGGCTGTCGCTCGGCGATGCGGAACTGGCGCGCATCGGCGTCGTGCACCAGGAGAGTCGCTTCGTCCCGTGGATGAGCGGCCGGGCGCATCTCGAGTTCGTGCGCACCTTCTACCCGCGGTGGGACAACGCGCGCGAACGCCGGCTCGTCGACGCGTTCGAGCTCGACCTTCGCCAGCGGATCGGCACGATGTCCCCCGGCGCCGTGCAGAAGCTCGCGATCGTCACCGCCATCTGCCACCGTCCCGAGGCGATCCTGCTCGACGAGCCCGCGGCATCACTCGACCCACCGAGCCGCGAGGCCCTCTTCACGACCCTCTTCGAGCTGCTGCGCGAGGACGAGCCCGCGATCCTGATCTCCTCGCACCAGCTCGACGACATCGAACGCAGCGTCGACTGGATCCTGTGCCTCGACAAGGGACGCATCGTGCGCGACGAGGCGATCGACTCACTGCAGGAGCGGTACGCGCGCTGGCGCGTGCTGCCGGCGCCGGGCCGTGCGGGCATCGGCTCAGGCCTGCGCGAGGACTCGTTCGTGCAGCCTTGGATCCGCAGCAAGCTCGTCGAGCCGAACGGTGCGCTCCTCGTCGTCGAGGACGCCGAGCCGGAGCGCGAGTCGTTCGAGGCGCGCCACGGCGTCACCGTCGATGCGCAACCGCTGCGGCTCGCGGAGATGTTCAAGGTGTGGACGCGCGGAGGTGCCCAGTGACGACGCTTGCCTTGCCGCGCCTCTACCTGGGCTGGTGGCCGCTGCTGCGCGCCTTCGGGGTCGTCTGCACCGCGATCGGACTGGCCCTGTTCGCCTCGATGGCGCGCAGCGCGTTCTGGCCCGTCGCTCCCGGCGCTGCAGCGTCCGCGTGGCTCTCCGGGTCGATCACGTACCTGCTCGCGGGAATCGTGGCAGGGCTGCTTGCCTCTGGGGCCTGGGAACTGCGTGCCAGCAGCTTCGCCTGGAACACGCCGACGCTGGGGCGTCGGGTGCGCCGCGAAATCGCCGTGGGTGGCCAACTGGTCCTGGTCGTGGGCGCTGGCGTGGGGGCCGCGCTCCACGGCCCGCTCACCGGCGCGAGCTGGTTGCTTGTGGTTGCCGCGGCGCTCGGCTTCACGGTGGGACTCGTCAACAGCCTGAGCCGGCTCATGTGGGCTCGCTTCGGCGGCACGCTGGGGCTGGTGCTCGCGATGCTGCCCCTGTTCTTGATGCCCGAGATCGCGAACCTGACCGCGAGCTGGGGCTTCCTGTGGGCCCTGCTCGCGGCCGGAGCCATGGTGCTCGCGACCGCACGCCTTGGCGACGTGCTCGCACGACCGGACGATGGGGCGGCGGTGGCCGGTGGGTCGGATGGCCGCGGGCTCGACGCGCGGCTCCTCGGTACGGCGTCGCCGCTGCGCCGCGCCCCGCGTGACGGATCGGACGGCTTCCGCGGCATGCGCAGCAGCGACCTGGACTGGACCCGCGCGCTGTTGCACGAATCTCATGGGGTCGTCCGCGGCGGACTCATCGGCAGCGCGATCCGCTTCGGTCTTGCGACGGTGCTGGTCACCTGCCTGGTGCGTGGGTTCTTCCGCTCGATCGGCTCGCTCCGTGCCGTCGATTCGGCAACCGGCGCCGAGCCGACGCCCGAGACCGTGCACTTCACCGGAGTCCAGCAGGGACTGCGGGACTTCTCGGTCGAGTGGCTCCTCCAGCCGTTTGCTTCGGCGAAGGAAGAACTGATCGCCGTCAACCTCGTCGCGGTCCTGCTCGGGGCCGTGATCTGGAATCGGGCGGCGTCGTCCTCACTGTCCCACCAGCCGATTTCGCGGCGCCGGCTCGCCAAGGTCGTCTGGCTCGGAACGCAGCTCGAGGACCTGGCCGCCGCTGCCGGCGTGCTGGGTGGGTTCGTGGCGCTCGGTTGGGCTGCCGCGCACTTCACCGGGACCAGGGCATGGGACAGCGTCGCGCCCTTCGTCACCACGACCGCCGCGGTGTTCACGCTGGTGCCTCTGGTACGGTGGGTGCGACTGTGGCTGGTCGAAGCACGCCGGCCTGCTCGGCGAAGGGATGCTGCGAGCGAGCTGCAGGATCCGTGGATCCAGTGTTGCTATGCGCTCGCGATGGGCGCGCTCGTCGGTGCGGCCATCTTGCTCACGCGCTCGTGGCATGCGTCCTCGGCGTGGCTGCGCGCGGCCACCCCGGCAGCGCTGCATGGCTGGGTTGCACTGGTTGCGCTCGTGCCGATCGCCCTCGTCCGCAGGCTCTGGCTGGCGGAACTGCGGCGGTACTACCGGAGCAACGACCTGGCGTGAGGCCGCTGCGCTGCGCGCGCCCTCTGGGGCGCCCCATCCCACCGTCACACCACCGCCAACTCCCAGACCTCCACCTTCTCCCGCGTCCGGCGCCGCAATGGCTTCACCCGGCGCGTGAGCTTCTCCACCAACCGGAACCGCCCGCGCGCGAGCTCGGTCTGGATCGGGTGTGGCACGTCCGGCTGCGAGAGCTCGATGATGTTCGAGAACACCAGCACGACCCGCCCCCCGGGCGCGATGCGCTGCAGGGACTGGTCGAAGAACCGTTCGAAGAAGCCGTCCTGGAAGTACATCGCCAGGTCCAGCGTCCGCCCCACTTCGCCCTTCATCCACGGCGGGTTGGACACGATCAGGTCGATCGGGCCGCGGTCCGCACCCAGCAGGTCCGTGTTCTGCAGTTCGATCGGCGGGGTGACCTTCAGCCGGCGCAGTTGCCGCGCCACGCTCTCGATCGCGTTCGGATTGATGTCCGTGGCGAGCACCTGCTGGAAGCCTGCTTTGGCCATCTGCAGCGCCAGCACACCGGAACCGGTGCCCACGTCGATCGCCCGGTGGCGCGCGCCCTGGTACTTCGCCAGCCACGTGCCGAACAGCTCCAGGTGCTCCATGCGCGCCGGGATGTACGCGCCGTAGAACGGGTGCAGGCGGTAACCGAGCACCGGGAAGTGCACGCCGTTCGCGTACCATTCCCACGCGCTGCTCAGGATCCGCGCGTCCTCGACCGGCAGCGCGAAGTCGGCGTGGTCCGGGTAGAGCTCGGCCAGGAAACCCGCGGGCGGCGCGCCGGGGAGGGCGACCTTGCGGCCGACGACGGGCGCGAGCAGGCACTTCGACGCCGCCTGGAACGCTTCGCGGAAGGTGCGTTTGGCCACGTAGCCCGCGTCTTCGCCCGGATCCTGGAGCCGCACGCGCAGGGCTTGCAGGATCTCGATCCCAGTGCCGAAGTGATCGGCCACCAGCAGCGACCGCCCTTCGAGCAGCCACAACACGGCCTGCGCGGTGGGCACGGTGCGGTCGACGGGTTGCGCGCGGTGGCGCAGAACGGGTTCGGGGCGGTGCAGGGCGGCGGGCATCGGGCGGGTCGGGGCGGGCGCGGGGCGGGGGGCGGTGTGATACCTCCCGAGACCGTGGGAAGGGCGTGGAAACCGGTTCCGCGCGCGCGGCCTGCCGCGGCCCGAGCTCAGCGCGGGAACGGGCGGGTGGTCGTCCGCGTGGTCTTGGCCGCTTCGTCCAGTTCGATCGTGGCGATGGTGCCGGGTGCGACCTGCAGCTGGGTGGTGATCCGCGCCTCGCGCACGTCGACTGCCGTCGCGTTCTGGCTCTCCACTACCACGGCATTGCCGTCGCCGAGGACCAGGCCATCGGCGCGGTCCATGAGTTTGCCGGCGACACCCAGCGTGAACCGCAGGTCGCCGCCGCCCTGGGGGCGGGCCATGGTCACCTGCCCGGTGCCGCGCGTCATCGTCAGGTAGCCGAGCGGCTGCCACGCACCCCGATCGGCCGCTTGCGCTTCGATGGTGAGCACCAGTGGGTCTGCGAAACGCAGTTCCAGCGCGATGTTGTCACCGACGGTGACACTGCGGCCGGTCGGCTGGTCGGCCTTGCAGGCGCTGAAGGCAAGGCTGGTGGCGGCAAGGCTGGCGGCTGGCAGCCACCAGGACAGGAACTGCTTGGGCATCATAGGAGTGGTTTCGCGCTGGTGGCCGCCGCCAAGGACCGAAAGCGTACCACCTCGGCCAGTATCGCGCGTCAGTTGCCGACGCGACCCGCCGTCAGGTTGGTGGCGCTCGCGGCCACGGGATTGGTCGCAGCCGGGTCGAGGACCAGCGCTTGCGTGCCGATCGCGATGCCGGCGAATGCCGGTGCCAGTGGCAGCCCCGTGGTGAACGTGTGTGCACTGCCGAAGTGCGCGAAGAACACGCTGGCGTCGGGCGGCACGTGGGCCAGGCAGCCGGGCAAACCGAAGGTGCCCAAGTCCACGGGCAGCGGCCACGGCCCCCAGAATTGGGTGGTGGTGCCGAACAACAGGATCGCGCCGCCAGGGGTGGCCGGCAGATTGCCCAATTCGTGGTGCCACAGGCTGCCGAGCCGCGGCACCCCGTCGACCAAGGCGGGCGTCAGGGTGGGAACGCCAGTGGGCGAGCCGCCGCTGCAACCCTGGCCGTAGGTGCCGTAGGCCGCGTTCGTGCCGGCTTCGTAGACCACGGCGCCGTTGAACACTCGCGGGTTGTAGACCGGGCCGGTGAACACGCCGCTGCTGGCCGAACCGAGGTCGAGGCGCAGCTTGGTGTCGAGGTACTGCTGGTTCGCGCCGTTGCCGTTGGTGTAGGCGAACGCGGTGCCGGCGCCACCGGTCGGGATCACGAAGTTCAGTGCCATGCCGTAGCTGCCAGCCGGCAGGAAGAAGTCACTGGTGTCGACCGGGGTCGGCGTGCCTTGCGCCAGCGAGGTCGCCGTGCCAGTGGCTACGCGGGTCCACACCGCTGGGTTGGCCTGGTTGCCGAGGTAGGTGCCACCGCGCGCGGTGAGGTAGACGTGCACTTCGAACAGGGAGCCGACCGGGCCATTGCGGGTGTTCTCGCAGTTCACCTGGAAGCCGGTGACCACGAGGCCTTCGGGGTCGAGTACGGTGGCGTCGAACAGCACCGAGCCCGGCGAGTTGAGGCTGTTGCCGCCGGTGAAGAGGGTGCTGAGCGTGGTCTGCGCCGTTGCGGTGGTGGCGAGGCAGAGCAGCATCAGGGCTGCACAACTGGGAGTTTGGAGCATGGGTGGTTTCCTCGGACGAAGCCGCCACGGCGCGGCGATCCCGCCAAAGTAGCAGCATTGCCCAGGCCGGCCCGCTGGGCCCCCAGGTAACAGAATCGCACCGGATCTGCCCGCCGCGATCACTGCCCCGAGCGCCGGCTGAACAGCAGGGCTCCGAGGCAGGCGAGCGCCGTGCCCAGCACCACCGTGAGCCCCGGCCGGAACGTCAACTGCGGCATCATCAGGGCTGATCGAGGGTTGGCGCAGCGATGGCCTCATCCCCGGGTCTTGGTGCGCTCCAGACTGACCTGCTCGGCGGTTTTTTTGCGCGCGAGCGGCGCTTCGTGCTCACCGACGGTTGGCACCGACGGTGGCTGAGCCGATCGCGGCACGCCAGCTTCCGGCTCCTGTCCACGATCCGGGCACCGTTCGTCCGGATTGCGGGCACGGCAGGGCCGCCACGGCCGTGGTACGCTGCTTGCCCAGGCCCCTGGGTCCAACGACCCACTGCCATGTTCCGCAACCTATCCCTGTCTCTGTCCCTGCTCTCGACCCTGTGCTTGCCCGGTTGTTCCGGTGGCGGCGGTGGCTCCGCCACCCCGCACCAGGATGCCCCCGGGTCGGTGCACATCGTGCTCGACACCGCCACCGGCAGCGACGCCCTGGTGCAATTCCAGGTGGCCGCGGCCGCGCTCGAACGCAGCGACGGCGGTGTCACCGGCAACTTGCTGCCGGAGCCGGTGCTGGCCACCGGGGCCGACCCGAGCGGCGCGCTCGACGGCCTGTCGCTGGCCCGCGTGCCGGGGGGCGACTACCGCGCGCTGCACCTGGTGGTGGCACCGGGCAGTGGTGTGGCGCGCTACGCCGACGGCAGCACGCTGCCGGTGACTCTGCCGACCGAACTCGAGGTGGTGTTCCCGGAACCGCTGCGGCATGCCGGCCAGGGCCGTTCGTGGCTGGCGGTGGGCCACGTGGGCACGCCGCCGCCGGCGGTGGCCGCCGGTAGCCGGGCCTGGAGCCCGTCGTGGTCGGGCCGGAGCGAGGGCAGCGAATGCGAATTCGCCGATCTGCGCGTGGCCATGGTGGCGAACGGCCGCGTGCTGGCGTTCGCCGGCCTCGGCGACGACGGCACCCTCGAAGTCGAGTTCGAGGTCGAATGCGAGTTCGAGGACCATCCGGGTGGCCGCGACGACTTCTTGCGCGGTCTGGCCCGCGGCGAGGACCTGCGCGTGCGTGGGACGCTGGGCCGCGACGGCCGGGTGCGCGCCGACCGCGCCCAGCGCGGCCGCCGCAACGACGGCCCGCGGCTCCTGGGCCGCATCCGCGAACTGTTCCCGACCACGCAGAGCTTCCGCTTCGAGGTGCAGGCCGAAGTGCGCCGCGGTGGCCGTCGTACCTTGACCACGCCGGTGGACGTGCTGGTCGACGTCGCGGCGGCGCGTCTGCATGCCAGTGATTCGCGCCGCGTGCTGACGTTCGGCGAACTGCAGGTCGACATGCTGGCCAAGGTGGAGTTCACCAGCCGCACACCGCGCACCGGCGAACTCGACCTGGTGGTGGCGCGCGAAGTCGAAGTGGCCAGCAGCGCTGCCCCGATGCAGCCCGAATGGGAGGGCAGCGTGCAGGCCGTGGACGGCCCCTCGGCCACGATCACGGTGGCGCAGCGCGGCAACGATCCGATCGTCGTGCAAGGCCAGGTGGTGACGCCGGTTCTGGTCCATGTCGGTGCCGGTGTGCCGATCGAGCGCCGGGCGCGTTCGGGCGGCGGGCGCACCAACATCGGCCTGCTCGACATCGTGGTCGGCGAACGCATCTGGTGGCGCGGCACCGTGACCGGCCCCGCCAGCATCGACGCCAACATGGTGCGCGTGCGGGCCGAATGAGCGACCAAGCCGCCGCAGTGCTCGAGGCGTTCGGCGGCCGGTTCGTGCTGCGCGAGCGGTATGCCGGCGGCGAAGGAGTGGCGCTGCGCGTCGCCGGTCCGGACGGTGCCGACGCGGTGCTGAAGGTGCTGCCGGTGGGCGAGCAGCCGCAGGAAGCGGCGCTGCTGGTGTCCCTGCGGCATCCGGCGATTCCGGCGGTGCTCGAGGTGGGCCGTCTGCCCGACGGGCGGTCGTTCGTGCTGCGCGAGTTCGTCGCCGGGACGCCGCTCGTGCGCCTGCCCGGCGATCACGAGGCGCTGCGCGCCGACCTGCGGCAACTGCTGGCGGTGCTTGCCTACGTGCATCTGCGCTCGGTGCTGCACCTCGACCTGAAACCGGCGAACCTGGTGCGCGATGCGCTCGGGCATCTGCACCTGCTCGACTTCGGCCTCGGCGGGCGGCGCGGCAGCCACGGACGCGGTGGCACCCCGTTCTACGCCGCCCCCGAAGTGCTGCTCGGGGCCGTACCCGATCCGCGTGCGGACTTGTTCGCGGTCGGCGCGATGGTGGTCGCCGCGCTGTGGCCGGGCGAACGGCTGCCGGTGGCACGCTTCGTGGCGATGTTCCCGCAGCACGACTTCTGGACGGCGTTGGGTGCGGGCGTCGAGACGTTCCCCGAGCCGTTCCGGCGCTTTCTGCAGCGCTGCGTGGCGCGCGACCTCGGCCAGCGCTTCGCCGACGCGCAGGAAGCGCTGGAGGCGTTGGGCGGCGGCAGTGGCCGGCCGGTGCTGGCGCTGCTCACGCCGGATCCGGTGGCCTTGCATGCCGAAGTGGTCGCCGCGGCCCTGGCCACGCCACCGACCGCCGACCTCGAATTCACCGGTGGCGGCGCTGCGGACCGGCGTGCGGTGGCGTTGCACGTGGCCGGACGCACCGCCGCACGCGGCCTGGGCGAGGTGCAGGAGGCGGTGCGCGTCGACCGCGGTGGGGCCCAGGTGGTGCGGCTCACCTTGCCGCAGCTCGCCGCTGGGCCGTTGGCGCAGCACCTCGCCAGTGTGTGCGAACTCGAACCGCTGGCCGCGGCGGCGGCGGCGCAGTGGCTGCTGGTGCAAGGTGCCGGCACCAGTGAAGCCGTGGGCGCGCAGCTCGCGGCGGCGGTGCAAGACGGGGCGATCGTGCCGGCGGGCAGCCGCTGGTCGTGGCCCGCCGCGGCCGCCGGGCGCCTCGCGGTGACCCGAGCGCCGTTGCCTCGGGAGGCCGCGGCGACGACGCCCGAACGGCTGCGGGCGCTCGCGGCCCGCGGGCAGCGCGAAGCCGCGGTCGCGGCGTGGCGGCGCAGTGTGGCGGCGGGCGGCGACGAGCCGGCGCTGCGTGCCGCGCTGGCGCGTGGACTGCTCGATGCCGGGGAGCCGACCGCAGCCTTGGTGTTCGTCGCGGACTGGCCTTGGCTCGAAGCCGAGGCGCTGCTCGACCTGGGCCGCATCGACGCCGCGGGTGCGGTGTTGGCCAAGGCCGCCGCGATGGATTTGCCTCTGCCCGCGGCAGCGCGCGTGCGGGCACTGCGCGGGCGGCATCTCCTGCTGCGCGGCGACCGGCGTGCCGCGCTGGCGCTGCTCGACACGGCGGCCGCCACGCCGGGCGAACGGGTGGTGCGCGCCGCGGTGCTGGCCGAGCTCGGCGAGGTGCCGACGGCGCAGCAGCAGTTGCGCGAGTTGCTGGCGGCCGCCGCGGACCAGCCGTTCCTGGCGGCCAGCATCCGCACCGAACTCGGCCATCTGTGCCGGCGGAGCGGCGACGCGTTGGGCGCGCAGGCCGAGTTCGCGGTCGCGGCAGAACTGCTGTTCGGTGCCGGCCACGTGCGCCATGCCGCCAAGGCGCGGCAGAATCTCGGCGTCGTGGCGAAGGACCGCGGTGAGCACGAACTGGCGGTTTCGCACCTGCGCGCGGCGCGGGCCCTGTTCGCCCACGCCGGGGACGAGATCGGCGCCGAGACCTGCGCGGCGAACCTCGGCATCGCCGCGCTGGCTGCCGGCGATGCAGCTGGCGCCGTGGGCTGGTTGGCTGCCGCAGCGCCTCGTCTGCTCGAACTCGGCGACCGCCCTGCGGGTCGCCTCGCCCTGGCGATGTTGGCCAAGGCCCAGGCCGAACTCGGCGATGCGGGTGCGGCCGCGGCCACCTTGGCCGCGCTCGGCACCCCCGACACGGCTAGACTGGCGGCCGAAGTGGCCGATGCCGAAGCGCGGTTGCGCCGCCATGCCGCACCTGCGGCCTTGGTGCCGCCGGCGGCCACCACTGCCGCCGTCATGAGCCCACCTTCCGGACCGAGCCGCGAGTTGTTCCGCACCTTCCTGGCGGTGAATCGCCAGCTGGCACAGGAGACCGACCTCGACCGCGCGCTGCGGCATCTGCTCGATGCCGCCGTGACGCTCACCGGGGGCCGTCAGGGCTACCTGCTGGTGGTGCGCGAATCCGGCCTGCAGCGCGAGTTCCAGAGTGGCGACGCGGGCCCGGCGGCGCAGGCGTTCAGCCGCTCGCTGGCGCATCGCGCAATGGCTTTGCAGCGCACGCTGACCGGCGCCGAGGCGCTGGCCGACCGCGAGTTGCAGGAGCTGCCCTCGGTGCGCAACCTGGCGGTGCGTTCGGCGGTCTGTGCGCCGTTCCGTTCCGCCGGCGGCATCGCCGGTGCGATCTACGTCGAGCACGCCGGCCGCGCCGGGGTGTTCCAGGACCCCGACAAGGAGGCCCTCGAAGTGCTGGCCGACCAGGCGGCGATCGCGGTCGATCGGCTGCTGCGGGAACAGGCCCTGGCGCACGAGCTGGAGGCCAGCCGCCGCGAACTGGTGCTGGCCGGCCGCATGCGTCGCCGGCCGTCGCCGCTGCTCGGCGACAGCGCGCCGATGCAGGAACTCAAGGCGCAGATCGATCGCCTCGCCGCGCTCGACCTGCCGGTGCTGGTGCTCGGGGAGACCGGCACCGGCAAGGAACTGGTGGCGCGGGCGCTGCACGAACAAGGGCCGCGGCGCCGCGGGCCGTTCGTGGCGGAGAACTGCTCGGCGTTGCCCGGCGAGCTGATGGAGCGGGAGCTGTTCGGCCACGTGCAGGGCGCGTTCACCGGTGCCGACCGCGAACGTCCCGGCCTGCTCGAACTGGCCAACGGCGGCACACTGCTGCTGGACGAAGTCGGCGACATGCCAGCGAGCCTGCAGGCCAAGCTGCTGCGCGCGCTGCAGGAGCGTTCGATCCGGCGCGTCGGCGGCAGCGAGGCGATCGCGCTCGACCTGCGTCTGGTCGCCGCCACGCACAAGGACTTGCGCGCGATGGTGCAGCGCGGCGAGTTCCGCGAAGACCTGTTCTACCGGTTGGCGGCGGTCGAACTGCGCGTGCCGCCGCTGCGTTCGCGCGGTGCCGACCGCCTGTTGCTCGCCGAACACTTCCTGCGCCAGCACGTCGAGCGGGTCGGGCGGCCGCTGCGCCTCGGTGCGGTGGCACGTGCGGCGATCGAGGCCTACCCGTGGCCCGGCAACGTGCGCGAACTCGACCATGTGCTGGCCCGCGCCGCGCTGCTCGCCGACGGTGACGAACTCGTCGACCTGCAGCTGCCGGCGACCTTGCCGGTCCTGGCCGGTGCTGCGGCGGGCGGCGCGACCGAAGTCGTCACGCTCAAAGAGGCCGAACGTCGGGCGCTGCTCGCCGCGCTGCAAGCCTGCGGCGGGGACAAGGCGAAGGCGGCGCGCCGGCTCGAGATTTCACGCACGGCGCTCTACGAGAAGATCAAACGCCACGGCCTCGCCTGAGCCGTTGCGCCGAAGCGGTCGAGGCGGGGGACGCTGCGGGACGGCCATGCGGTGGGGCGCACGGGTGTCCGGCGAACGGACACCGGCTCCGGCGGCATGTCCAGTTCGTGGGCGGAATCCCGATTGCATCCGGCACGGCACGGTGGTTGCCCCACACGCAGCCCCGTTTCGAGGTATCGTGTTGCAGTCCATGCGCTTCGTTCTTTCGTTGGCAGCAGCCCTGCCGTTGGCCCTGCCCGCCCAGCAGTTGACCTTCGTCTCCGGCCCCGCCTCTGCGTGCTCCGTGGTCACGGTGCCCGAGAGCCAGCCCACGGCCCCGGGCACGGTGGTGCTGGCCAACGCCGAACTGCTGCCGATCGAAAGCACCGGGCGCACGCTCGGCCAAGCCAACGATCCGACGCAGCCGCGCGTCTTGGTGCGGCACGGCGTGCCGC
The DNA here is from genome assembly GCA_016795295.1 of Planctomycetota bacterium. Classification (GTDB taxonomy): domain Bacteria; phylum Planctomycetota; class UBA1135; order UBA1135; family UBA2386; genus JAEUHP01. The sequence goes on from JAEUHP010000082.1 coordinate 14,037, forward strand.
GTCTCGAACTGCCCGACGGCGGGCGCGTGTTCCGCTACCGCCGCGCTGCCGGCGCGTTCTGGGGCTTCCTCTGGCTCGCCGCCGACGGCACGCCGCGCATCGTGCTCGAACGGCCGGGCACCGGGGCCCTGCTCGAGGACCCGTTCGCCGACCGCGTCGCCGTGGCCGTGGACGGCCGGCACCTCGCGGTGCCCGAACTCGCCGGCGGGCTGTGGCTGTGCCGCCTCGACGGCGGGGTGTTCGCCAGCACTGGCCGCGCCGATCGGCGCGCCATCGCCGCCAACCGCGAAGTGATCGCCAGTTCGGTGATGCTCGGCACCACCCATCTGTTCTGCATCACCGACCGCGACGAACTGCTGCGCTGTGCCTTCGCCGACGGCAGCACGGCAGCCGACGTCTCGCCGCCGGCCGTGCCGCGCGGGTTCTTCCGCGACGAACTGGTGTTGTCGCGCGACGGGCAGCGCTGTGTCTGCTTGTATGGTGCGCGTGACCTGCAGCAGTTCTGGCTCCTGACCAGCGCGGGCGGCCCGCAGCTGCTGCCGCCGCCGCCGGGCCGCTACGAAGGGCCTGGGTATCTGCCCGAAGGCGCTGGCGAGCCCGCCATGCTGCTCGACGCCGTCGGCTCGCGGCTGTTCTACATCGATTCGGGAGTTCGCGACGAACTGCACCTGCTCGACCTGAACGGCGTGCTCGGCGATCTGCAGATCACCGAGAACCAGTTGTTCCAGCCGTACATCGGCGCGCACATCCTGCCGCGCTTCACCGGCCCGAAGCTGCTGGTGGCGATCGGGGATCCGGGGCAGATGGACTGGTTCCGTGTCGACCTGGCACCGGGCGGCGGCACGGTGGACAACCTGACGCAGACCGGCACACTGCTGCCGCCGTTCGGTTCTGGGCAACTGGCGCCGAGCGACGCGGTGGACGCGGGTTCGGCACTGCTGGTGCTAGAACAGTCCGGGCCGGGGGTGGTGGCGCGGCGCATCGATCTGGGCACGGGCGCACAGACCTTGGTCCAGGGCGAAGTCGCGGGGGCGCCGTTGGTCGGCAGTGGGTTCGGCGGCGCGGTCGACGTGGTGCTGCCGTCGAATGCCGGCGACCGGCTCTACCGCGGGGCGCTGGCGCAGCCGTTCGTGGCGGCGCCGGCCGGGGTGCTGATGGACGCACCCGTGCACGGGCCGTGGGGTTCTGCGCTGTGGGTGCATCTGGCGAACGGTCTGGGCATCGTCGTCTACTTGCTCGGGGACGGCACGCTGGTGGGTGGGCCGATCGAATCCGGGGTTGCGCAGGTGGTGCTGACCGCGGCGGGTGGGGTGGCGGTGCTCGGTGCGGCACCGCGGTTCTTGTCGGTCGCCGGGCAGGTGGCGTTGCCGTGGCCGGCAGGGGCGGTGGTGTTGTCGGGTGCTGGCGGCTGACCTCTGCGTTTGCGGGCCCCGGTAGGGCCGCGGCAGGTGGTGTCCGTGTGCCGCGGGGGATGTGCGCGGCATTTTCCGAGCTTTCGGCGTCGTGCACACATTGGGCTGGATTGGAGTAAGGCCAATCTGCGACTCAGGATTGCAAGTCTGCGGTGGATCGGCTAACATGATTGGGTGGGCAGTAAAGAACAAAAGTGCGCTGTGATGTCTGACGTCACGTCACGTCACGTCACGTCACGTCACGTCACGTCACGTCACGTCACGTCACTGGCTCTGGCGCTGTAGTCCAAGCCGACTGATTCGCGGGGCGGGCGGCCCCGCATACGCGCTCCCCGCGCCCGGCGCTCGGCCCTGGGAAGTAGTAGAGCCCCCCGCGCCGCGCCACTCCGCCGCGCTGCGCACTCTTTACGCAGCCCTCCTGCCCACTGCGTTCGCCGCTGCCGCCGGCGGGCTGGCTCTTGCCGCATCCAGCGGTGTTGCCGGAGGACTGGCCGGTCTGGTGGCGGAGTTACTGCGTGGCGATCCTGGTGCAGGACTTCCTGCAGCCATACGCGGCGGAGCTACGGCAGTACGTGGTGCCGCGGGGTGGGCCGTACTGACGCGCGAATTCGCTCAAGGCGGCATGGCGCCGTGACTTGGGGTGCCATTGCGCTGGCCGGCCGGCGGCGCGGGGGCGGGGTGGTCCGGCCGGGAAGGACGTGGAGGTGGCTCTTGACGACGAAGATCCTGCAGGCAGGTGGGTTCCTGGGTAGACTGGCGTTGCGCCGCGTTGCGAGCGTTGGGTTCGCTGCGGTGGTGGGTGCCATGTCGCTTCCGGCTCAGTACACGCGGACTCCGGGCAACAACCTGCCGACGCCAGTGCCCGTGCCGTTCGATGGCGGAGCGTTCACGGCACCTGGGCGGCGCCAGGGTTCGCCGGACGTGTTCCAGCCGATGCGGGCCGTGCCGGCGCGGTTCATGCCACCCTCCTACAACACCCCCCATGCGTCGAGCGTGATGGGGTTCACGGACCCCGCTGCCACCAACGGTTCTGGTGTCGACCGGGAGTACTTCGTGGTCGGGCGCGGGGACGGCATGTTCCTGATCGACGTGACGCCGCCAGCCACTGCCGGCGCCAAGTGCATGCCTTCGGACATCGCGGGGACGGTTGCCGACCCGCGGCTCGACTTCATGCAGAATCCGAATGTACCGGTTAGCTTCACTCCACCCGTGGATGCGACGCCACCGGGCACGATTTATACGCCGTGGAGCGATTGCGGAGTGCTCCAGGATCCGCAGGGGGACTGGTGGGCGTATGGCAGCAACGGAGGACAGGCAACGTACGTGAACGCCTGGGCAAACCTGGCGCCGCAAGGCTTGTGGGTCGTGCCGCTCGTGCGCAGTGGCCCTTCCGGTGCACTGCGTTTCGATCGGACCAGCCCAAACGCTCGCTGGATGGACCCAGACGATCAGTACGGCGGGAGCACCATCAAGATCCCGCCGATACACAACATGACTGTCGACCCAAAGTCGGGCCTGATTTTCATATGCACCAACGGGCTGCAGCAGCCTCTTCCGCCGAATCCGCAGATTCCCTACAGCGCATGCCTCTTTGTGCTCAGCACGAAGAGTCCGGCGTCTTGCGCCAGCCCAAGGATCCTCCAGATTCTCTATCATCAAGTGAGATTGAGTCCTGGAGGACCATTTCTGGATTCCGACAATGCCGCGAGTCCGCATGGAGTGTTCATCAAGGATGGCAATGTCTATTTCTCGCACATTGGCATCGTTGAGTTTCCCCAAAGGTATGGAGCAAATCCCCGATTTCCAATTGCGTGCTACGACGAGTACCGAATCGCTGACTTCAATTTTGGGGTTGCCCTGCATAGGTCGACAACGCAGTCGCCACTATCGTCTCCACTGCCCACTAAGCGCCTGTTCGGAGCCCGAGCTAGGCCGGCGGGCTTGGCTACGCCTCTCGACAATCAGACGGCAATGCAGCATGGCGTAAGTTGCTATGTGGATGGGATGACGATATGGATGTTGGAGGAGAGCGTTGGCTATCAGAGAGGTTGGTTGGATTCATCCCCGTCCACCGCGCAATACCTAGGAAGAGCTAACTTTCAGGCGGGGGACCTGGGTAGAGACCTCTTGACCGGCCAAGCCCCTGCGAGTTCTTGGTACCAGCCGTGGCTGGCCAATGGACAGCCGACAACCACTAACCCTGCGCCTCGGTTGGCTTGGGAGGCGCAGCAGCGCGACATCCGAGGGTTTGTGGCCCTGCCGCTCCAGCCATCGCAAACAGGGTCGCCTCCATTCCAGGCTCTCGAGCCTTCGACATTCGTCCCGTACCCCATGAATCCTGGACTCGAGATGTTTGCTCAAGTGCACCACCTGCGCGGCGTGCACAAGACGGCATTCGCAGCCCATTGGGTCGATGGCTTGGACTTGGTTGACTTGAGTGATCCGGCGTTGGGCATACAGATACTCGGCAGCTTCGATGTATCCGGCACAACCATGCTCACGGGCTGGGAGGAGTTCCCATGCTACCTCCCGGCTCAGCCGCCGATCCCGGCTCTTGGGCCGCAGTACGGCAATTTCCTCCATACGTATGGAGGAGTGTTCGACGTGTCGCCGCAAAACGACTCTGGCTTGGTGTGTGCCGCTGCGGGTAGAGAAGGTGCCGTGATCTTCCGTGTCGATCAAGGGCACGTCAACCGCTATTGGCAAGCAACTCTTATGCCGGCGGCAGCTCAGGTCCCGGGCTACTATCCAAGCGTCGCTGCCGAGAGCGGGCCCTTGCGCCCCGGCCGCCCCTTCCGCATCCGCGACGGCAATCGCAAGAAGAAGGGGCCTGGGCTGCGATATCGGTACGAGTTGATCGTCAATTTCTCGCCACCATCTGCTGCACCGACTACGCCTGGCCCCCGTGGTTACTTCGAGAACGTGGCTGCGGGGGCGGTGTACGGACCACAAGAAGATGATGAATTCACGTTTCCAGCTTCCGTCATTCCGCCCAGCGGAGTGACCGTCTACGTCCAGATGGTCTGTGAAGAAGTCTGGGAAGCGGACAGTGGCGACCTGATGTCCTTCTCGCCGCCTCGCTTCTCTGCCTCGCGTGGCGCCTGGATTGGAGTGTGTACCCTATGAATCCGCCCGCCATGAAGGAGTCGCTCGTGCAACGCTTGAAGCTGTACCTCGGAGCCTTCCTCTTCAGCGTTTCGGTGTCTGGTCAAAGTGGTCTTCCTCTGGATTCTTGGCTGTGGTGTAAGGATGGCATGTTGTTTTGCTCTGATTCGCCCACTTCTTCGCGGATTGCCTTGTTCACAGATGCGGTATCCTTTTACCCGGGAGGGAGTCGCAGTAATGAGTTTTTCTGGCCACACTATGTTTGGCCTTACACAAGCGACCTTACCAGGGTCGATTTTGCTGCCGGGTCTACGACATTGATGGTGCCCTACGCGACAGTCGGTCCAAGCAGGGTGGCGGTTACTCGCGATCGTGTGTTTTGCCTGAATGGAAGCGGGGATCTGTATTCGACGACGCGCTCTGCAGTTGTCCAGACTCCAGTCTATCATTGTAACGTCTTCACCATGCCTGGCAACCTTGGCTTCAACGCTTTCCATGTCCGAATGACTTCCATGGCGTCGAACGGAAGAGAGCTATTTTTTTCCTGGGGCGGCACCCGCCTTCAAGTGATAGATATGGAAGCGCCAGCATTGTCTCTGAGAAATCTAACTCCTGCGTTTACCTACAACATGTGTATTGGCCCAGACGGATTGCTTCTCGCGCGGACCAATCGCGACATCGAACTGATCGATCCCTATTCCGGGCAGAATTCTATAACTGGGTCGCTTGGCGACTTCTCAGTCATGACCGGGTTCGATGCTTTCCACTACAATCCGTGGACGGACCGGATGTTCGCAACGGGTTTCTGGGACTGTGCTGAACGGCCCTTGCGCGTTCCATCCGGCACGCCGGCCGTGAGGTGGTTCTGGGTGCCCTTTGGGGCCGGAATCTGTGGCGCACGCGGCAACTTCGACGAGCCCTTCCTGAAACGCGGCCACGGCTGCCCCGTTGCCACCCCCGCCGAGCCCCGCATGGGCTGGCGCGGCGTGCCCCTGCGCGGCCAGTCCTTCGACCTGACCCTGCGCCAGGCCGAACCCAACCAGTTCGCCCTGTTCTGGTTCGGTCTGAGCACCACCCAGTGGTCCTCCGTCGGAACCCTGCCGTTCGACCTCACCGCCTACGGTGCCCCCGGCTGCAGCATCCTGGTCGCCCCGGACGCCGTCTCCATGCTCCCGACCGACGCCAACGGCCGCGCCACCTTCACCCTGACCGTGCCGACCTCGCCCAGCCTCGCCGGCATCGAGTTCTTCGCCCAGACCGCCAGCGCCTCTTCCGCCGTACCGCTCGGCTTGGCGACCAGCGAGTCGTTGGTCATCGTGGTGCGATGAGTTCCTTGCGCCTTGCGCCGCGTCGGCAGGAGGGCAGGAGCCGCCAAAGCTCCTGCTCCTGCGCTGGGGCGCACAGTCGTGTTCAGGCGTGCTTCTGCGCACCAGCAGTCAAGAGGGCTGGGCTGGTGACCGGCCCAGCCTCTGGCACCGGTGGCGCGCACCGGCTCTCCTCTCGCCGTGCTCGACACGCTCGGTGCGTTCCTCACGGTCCTGGCCACACTCGCCGCCGTCACCCTGGCCGCGCCGCGCCTGCGCTTGCCGCAGCCGCTGGCCCTGGCGTTGGCCGGCGTCGGCCTCGCGTTCGTGCCCGCAGTGCGGCAACTGCCGATCGATCCGCAGTGGATCCTGGTCGGCTTCCTGCCGCCACTGCTCTACGCCGACGCCTGGCAGACGTCGTGGCGCGACTTCGGGCGCTGGCTGCGGCCGATTCTGATGCTGGCGGTCGGGCTGGTCGCCGCGACCATCCTGACGGTGGGTCTGGTGGCGAAGTGGTGCCTGCCGCAACTGCCGTGGGCGGTGTGTTTCCTGCTCGGCGCGATCGTTTCGCCGACCGACACGGTCGCTGCCCAGGCAGTGCTCGAACGGTTGCGCGTGCCCCGGCGCATCACGGCGATCCTCGGCGGCGAGAGCTTGGTCAACGACGCGACCGGCCTCGTCGGGGTGCAGATCGCCGTGGCGGTGGTGCTGCACGGCGCCTTCGAGTGGGGCGCGGTTGCGGCCCAGTTCGCCTGGGTGGCGGGCGGCGGCGTGGGGCTCGGGCTCGCCGTGGGGGCGCTGTTCGCGTTTGCGCACGCGTTCGTGCGTGAACCCCAGCCGGCGTTCGCGGTGTCGCTGCTCGCGCCGTACGTGGCTTTTGCGCTCGCCACCGTGCTCGGGGCCTCGGGCGTGCTGGCGGTGGTGGTGGCCGGGGCGTTCGTCGCCTGGCGTGTGCACCGCATCCCGCCGGTGGCCCGCCTGCCGCTGCGCGCCGCCTGGTCGCAAGTGACGTTCCTGCTGAACGGCCTGTGTTTCCTCTACATCGGCCGCGAATCGCCGTGCCTGTTGGCGGCCGCCGCCGAACAGCAAGGGCTGTGGCGTGCCGGCCTGTGGATCGGACTCGCGGTGATCGCGACCCGCCTGTTGTGGTGCTGGCCGAACGCCTACGTGCCGCTCTGGCTGTGGCCGAAGGCGCGCGCGCGCGAAGGCGGCTATCCGGCACCGCAGGGCGTCGCGCTGGTGTCGTGGTGTGGTGTGCGCGGGGCGGTGTCGCTGGCCGCGGCGCTGGCGGTGCCGACCATGGCCGGCGACGCGCCGTTCCCCGGCCGCAGCGAAGTGGTGGCCTGCACGCTCGGCGTGATCCTGCTGACGCTGTTCGTGCAGGGCGGCACGTTGTTTCCGTTGGTGCGCTTGCTCGGTCTGCGCGACGACGGCACCACGGCGGCCGAGTTGCGGCTGGCGCGCGAACGGCTGCTGCAGGCCGGCATCGCCCGCCTGGATGCGTTCTGCAGCGAACGCAGCTGCCCGATTGCCGTGCATCGCTACCGGGAGGCGATGGTCGACGAACTGGCGTCGCTGCGCGCCGACGATGCCGCCGAGCGGGATCGGGCTGGCCAGCGGCTCGCGGTGTCGCGCGAGGTGCGCAGTGCCGTGGTGGCCGCGCAGGAAGTGGCCTTGCTGCGCCTGCGCGACGCCGGCGGCATCGACGACGAGGCCTACCAGAAACTGCTGGCCGATCTCGATCTGGCGCGTGCCGAAGTCGGCGCCGGGTGAGTGGTGGTTTGCGTGGGCGGTCAGCCGGCCACCAGCGCCCAATCCGCCAGGGACAGACCGTAGTCGGCGAGCACTTCTTGCTGGCGGGGCGTCGGCAGCCCCAAGCGGATCGCTTGCCGCAGGGCTTGCAGGCCCTCGGCGCGTTCGCCGAGCCGGACATGCACGCGCGCGGCGAACGCCCAGAACTCGGCCTCCCGCGCGAGGTCCCGACGCAATCGGACCATGGTGGCGCGGATCGCACCCAGGTTGCGTTCGGCTTCCCAGATGGCGGCGAGCAGCTCCAGTCCCGATCGGGTCGGCAGCCCCGGTTTGGCGTGCACGTCGAGCAGGCCGTCGACCAACGCCTGCTCGGCCTCCCGGTGGCGGCCCTGAGCGAGCAGGGTCAAGGACCATTCGGAGTAGGTGAAGCCGGAGTGTTTCGGGAGGGTGATCGCGGCCCGCAGGCTGGCTTCGCTCTCGCTCAACTGGTTCGACATGCGCAGCGCCCAGCCACGCATCACCAGGGC